>DAIDIF010000104.1 GCA_027451805.1 Acidobacteriota bacterium | reverse complement strand
GGGAAGCGGCGGCGGAGGCGCGCAGCGCGGCGGAGGCCGACCAGGCGCGGGCGGAGGAACAGGCGCGGGCGGCGAGCGCCACCCTCACCCGCGGGCGGCAGCAGCGGGCGGAAATGGCGGCGCGGCGCGAGCACTTGCAGTGCGAAGCGGCGGCGCTGGCGGCGCGGCAGGTGGAGCTGGCGGAGTCGCGGAGCACGGCGGAGGCGCGGCGCCAGGAGCGGCGCCAGCAACTGGAGGCGGCGACGCTGGCGCAGGCGGGACTGGAAGCCGCGCTGCGGCAGGCGCGGGAGGAAGCGGCGGCGGGCGAGGCCGCGCTGCAGGCGGCGCGCGCGGCGCTGGAGGCGGTGCGGCAGCGGCTGGGCGAGGCCGACGTGGCGCAGGCGCGGTGCCAATCCGATGGCGAGCACCTGGCGCAGACCTGCCGCGACGAGCTGGGCTGCGAGCTCGAGGCGCTGGCCGAGCCGCCCCTGGATGCCGGCGTGGCCGAGCTGCCGCTGGCGGAGCTGGAGGCGGCGACGCGCGAGCTGCGGCAGAAGATCGAGGCGCTCGGCCCGGTCAACATGATGGCGCTGGAGGAGCACGACGAGGCGCAGCAGCGCCACGTCTTCCTCGACACTCAGCGCAAGGACCTGCTCGACTCCATCGCCGACACCGCCAAGGCGATCCAGGAGATGGACGCGATTTCGCGGCAGAAGTTCCAGGAAGCGTTCGAGGCGATCAATCAGAACTTTCAGGAAGCGTTTCGGACGCTGTTCGGCGGCGGGCAGGGGTTCTTGCGGCTGAGCGAGATGGACGGCGGCAGCGACCAGGGCGTGGACATCGTGGCGCAGCCGCCGGGTAAGAAGCTGCAGAATGCGCTGCTGCTCTCCGGCGGCGAAAAGGCGATGGTGGCGATGGCGCTGCTGCTGGCGATCTTCCGCTACCAGCCCAGCCCCTTCTGCCTGCTGGACGAAGTGGACGCGCCCATGGACGAGGCCAACGTCGGCCGCTTCACCGCCATGGTGAAGCAGATGAGCGCGGAGACGCAGTTCATCATCATCACCCACAACAAACGCACGATGGAGGCGGCGCCCACGCTGTACGGCGTGACCATGCCGCAGGCCGGCATTTCACGCCTGGTGTCGGTGCTGGTGGAAGAGGCCCCGCGGCGCGCGGCAGCGAGCTAGCCAGCCGCGGCAACTTGGAGACGCCCGGAGCGCCAGCGGGCGTCCGTTGCCGGGGATCGAAGCACGGCCACAGCCCGACCAGCGGGAGGGCGGCATGAGCAAAAGGTGGCCGAGCCACCCGCCCGCTCGCGGTTGACAGACTGCGCCGAATGCGCGGAAGATAAATTCTCCTATGACTGCTCCCACGGTGCTCCAATCGCAAATTTCCGGGCTCAAGCTGATTTCGCGCGGCAAGGTGCGCGACCTGTACGACGCCGGCGACACGCTGCTGCTGGTGGCGAGCGACCGGCTGTCGGCGTTCGACGTGGTGCTGCCGACGCCCATCCCCGACAAGGGGGCGGTGCTGACGCAGATCTCGCTGTTTTGGTTCGACTACTTCAAAGCCGTCTGCCCCAATCACCTGATCTCGGCCGAGGTGAAGGACTTCCCCGCCGCGGTGCAGGCGGATGCGGCGCAACTGCGCCGGCGCACCATGCTGGTCAAGAAGCTGCAGATGTTCCCGGTGGAGTGCGTGGTGCGCGGGTACCTGTCGGGCTCGGGCTGGAAGGAGTACAAGCAGCTGGGCACGGTGTGCGGCATCAGGCTCCCCGCCGGACTGCAGGAATCGGCCAAGCTGCCGGAGCCGATCTTCACGCCCTCGAGCAAGGCGCTCGAGGGACACGACGAGAACATCACCATGGCCCAGGTCGAGGCCCTGATCGGCAAGCCGATGGCGGCCAAGCTGGCCGAGTTGAGCCTGACAATCTATCAACGCGCCGCCGACTTCGCCGAGACGCGCGGCATCATTCTGGCTGACACCAAGTTCGAGTTCGGGCGCGATCCCCGGGACCCGAGCGGGCAGCCGGTGCTGGCGGACGAGGTGCTGACCCCGGACTCCTCGCGCTTCTGGCCGCGCGAGACCTACCAGGCGGGCCGCGCGCAGGAGTCGTTCGACAAGCAGTACGTGCGCGATTACCTGGAAAAGATCGGCTGGAATAAGCAGCCGCCGGCGCCGGCATTGCCCGATGACGTGGTGCGGCGCACCAGCGAGAAGTACCGCGCCGCCTTCCGCGCGCTGGCGGGCAGGGACCTGCCGGCGTAAATTCCCGTGAACGCGCTGGACTATGCCCTGCTCGCGCTGGTGGCGCTTTCGGCGCTGGCGGCGGCGATGCGCGGACTGGTCTACGAGGTCTGGATGATGGCCGCGGCGGTGGCCGCGGTGATTCTGGCAGCGTGGGAGTACCGGACGGCGGCGGGCTGGCTCACCTGGATCGGCAACCCCGAAGCCCGCCGCTTCGCCGCCTTCGCGCTGATCGTGGCGCTGGCGCTGGCGATCGCGGCGGCGGTGGGACGCCTGGTGCGCGGCGCGGTGCGGGCGGTGGGGCTGGGATGGCTCGACCGGCTGCTGGGCGCGGGGCTGGGCGTGGCCCGCGGGCTGCTGCTGGGCGTGGCGCTGGTCGCGGTGCTGACCGCCTTTCCGGTGGACGCACGATTGGTGCAGGGTTCGCGCTTTGCGCCCGGGTTCTTGTGGGCCAGCCGCGGGCTGGCTTGGGTGATGCCGCCGGAACTGTCGCGCAAGTTCGAGGCGGGGCTGGCCGAGATCAGGGCCAAGCTGCCGTAGTTCACGGCCGCAGCAGCACTTTGATGGCGCGGCGCTCGTCCATGGCTTTGTAGGCGTCGGCAACCTGGGCGAGCGGGAGGGTCAGGTCGAAGACCTTGCCCGGGTGGATGGCGCCGCTCCAGACCAGATGGATTAGCTCGGGCAGGAAGCGGCGGACCGGGGCGGGGCCGCCGTGGAGGTGGACGAAGGTCATGAAGAGTTCCCTGCCGTCGAGTTCGACTCCGTGCGGCACGCCGACGTAGCCGATGGAACCGCCGGGACGGGCGCAGCCGATCGCCTGGCGCATGGCCTCCGCGGTGCCGACGCATTCCAGCACGGAGTCGGCGCCGACGCCGTCGGTGAGGTCCTTGATGCGGGCCACGGCCTCGTCGCCGCGCTCGCTGACGATGTCGGTCGCGCCGAACTCGCGCGCCAGCTTCTGGCGCGCGGCATGCCGGCTCATGGCGACGATGCGGGCGGCGCCCATCTGGCGGGCGGCGAGCACGCCCAGCAGGCCGACGGCGCCGTCGCCGACGACGGCGACGGTCGCGCCCGGCTGCACGTTGGCGGCGACGGCGGCGAACCAGCCGGTGCCCATGACGTCGGAGAGCGTGAGCAGGCTGGGGATCATGCTGTCGGCGGGAAGCCCCGGGGTGGCGACCAAGGTTCCATCCGCCAGCGGCACGCGCAGGCGCGGCGCCTGCGCCGTGGTAACCAGTTCCCGCTGGACGCAGGCCGTCTGGTAGCCGGCGCGGCAATGGGCGCAGGTGTTGTCGGAAGCGAAGAAGGAGCCGATGACGAACTGGCCGGGCTTGACCGCGGTGACCGCGCTGCCGACCTCTTCGACGATGCCGCAATACTCGTGGCCCATCGGCGAGGGCGGCTTGACGGGGTTGAGGCCGCGATAGGACCAGAGGTCGGAGCCGCAGACGCAAGCCGCGGCCACGCGGAGGATGGCGTCGGTGGGCTGCGTGATCGCGGCTTCCGGGCGCTCCTCGTAACGGATGTCGCGCGGGCCGTACAGCATGGTGCCTTGCATGATGAACCTCGCGCCGCGCGGGCTTGCCGCCGGCTTCTACTCTTCGATCGTGACGGGGAAGGTTTGGGCGTTGACCAAGTTGAGCTGCAGGGTGGGGCGCTCGCCGCTCATGCGATCAGCGCAGATGGCCGAGTTTGGCGCGCTTGGTCTGGAGATATTTGCGGGCGTGGGGGGAGAGCGCCTCGGGCTGGCAGGGAACGCGCTCGGTGACGGCGATGCCGGCGCGCTCGAGGGCGGCAACCTTGTCGGGATTATTGGTCAGCAGGCGGACCTGGCGGACGCCCAGGGAATGGAGGATGGCGGCAGGGAGGGCGTAGGCGCGGGCATCGGCGGCGAGGCCGAGCTGCTGGTTGGCTTCGACGGTATCGGCGCCGGCGTCCTGGAGGGCGTAGGCGCGGAGCTTGTTCATCAAGCCGATGCCGCGGCCTTCCTTGTCCTCATAGATGAGCAGGCCGGCGCCTTCACCAGCGATGGCCTCGAGCGCGAGCTCGAGCTGCTGGCGGCAGTCGCAGCGCAGCGACCCGAACACATCCCCGGTAAGGCACTGCGAGTGGATCCGGACCAGCGGCGGGCGGGCGGTGAGATCGCCCAGCCTGACGGCGAGGGCGGATTCGCCCTGGTGTTCGAAGCCGAGTAGGCGGAAGTGGGCCCAGCGGGTGGGGAAATCAGCTTCGGCGACGGGGCGAAGGGCAGCGACGGCGGCGGGGGAGGCGGCAGACATAATCTGCTCTAATTATAGGCACTCGCCCCGCCATGGCCTCGGAACGCCTCTTACTGATCACGCTGCTGCTCAACCTCGGCGTCATGGCCGCGATCGCGGCGGTGCTGGTGCGCTCGCTGGCGTTCCAGCGCTGCCTCTACGCCGAGCCGCGACGGGGGCGGGCGCGGCTGGGGTTCATGCTGTTTGTGGCGCTGCCGCTCGCGGGAGGGGTGTGGATCCGGCTGGCGGTGACCAGCTTTCACGCCGGCGATCTCAGCCTGGCGGGGGCGCTGCTGATCGGGCTGATGGGCGGCTACGCGGCCGGGCTGGGGGGCGGAGCGCTGATTGCGCTGCCGGCGTTGATCGCACACGAGTGGCTGGCGCTGCCGCTGTTGG
>DAIDIF010000103.1 GCA_027451805.1 Acidobacteriota bacterium | reverse complement strand
GGGACCGCATAGCCGGCCTCGACGGGCTTCGTGCGGTCGCGGTGCTGCTGGTCATGGCCGATCACCTCATCACCACGATGGGCTACGGGTCACCCAACGGCGCCAACGCGTTCGTCGCCGCTGGCTATGGCGGCGTCTGTGTCTTCTTTGTGATCTCCGGTTTCCTCATAACCTCGCTCCTGCTGCGCGAACGCCGCGCCTCCGGCCGCATCGATGTTGGGAATTTCTATATGCGGCGCGTACTGCGCATCTTTCCCGTCTTTTATGGCTATATCCTGGTATTGGTGCTGGCCCGCAGTACCGGGCTCCTCCACTTCGCCTGGATCGCGCTGGTCGCACCGGCCACATTTAGCCGGGACTTCTGGGGTCACAGCTGGGTAACAGCTCACTTCTGGTCGCTTTCCGTCGAGGAACAGTACTACCTTTTCTGGCCGGCGATGCTCTCGTACCTCGGCGAGTCCGGCGCGCTGAAGGTCGCCTCGACCATGCTTCTGGCGGGGCCGGCAATTTACGTCGTGGTCTGGCATCTGGGCGCGCCGCCCTTGGCGAATTGGATCGTGCCCGAGCAGTTCATTGCCGCCGGCTGCGTTCTGGCTCTGTTTGGCGACCGGCTCCGCGCCCGCGTCCTTTATCGCGCTCTTCTCACCGGCTGGGGCGTCGCTTTTACGGGGTTGCTAGCCGGCGCACTTATGCTCTTGGCCAAAGGGGCGGGCAGCACGGGCGGCGATCTGGACATCGTCGCGCTGGCGGCTGCGGCCTGCGCGCTGCTGCCGTTTCTGGATGGGTGCATGGTGCTGTCCCTTCGCGGCGGCCTATTGAATTGGAAGGCGCTTGTCTGGGTCGGCACGTTGAGCTACTCCCTCTACGTCTGGCAGCAGCTCTTTTTCCGGCCCTCCGGCGTTCATCGCCTACCGTTCCCGTTCGATCTCGCCGCTGCCGTCGTCGCCGCGGTCGCGTCCAGCTACCTAATCGAACGCCCCTTTCTCCGGCTGAGATCACGGCTTCGCGCGCGAGTCGCCTCGGCAGTGTAACTATCGCTGTCGAACGTGAACTTCTACGATTGCGGGCGCCCGCGGCGTTACTGGTCCTCCGCTTGGGCTCAGCCCAGAGCGTAGATCGCGAGTTCGCCGGCGCCGAGGAAGGCGACGAGGCTGTGCTCGAGGTTGACCGCCAGGGAGTGGTAGGCGAGGGCGACCTGGGCTTCGCCGATCAGCTTGAGGTCGCTGGTGCGCCAGATGCGGAGGCGGTTGAAGTCGCCTTCGGCGTCCTCCTTCAGGCAGAGGAAATACTCCGAACCCAGGCCGAAGGCCAGTACCGGCAGGGTGTTGGCTTCGAGCGGCACGAGGTTGGCCTCGACGCCGGTCTCGACGTCCACCAGCGAGACGTGGCGCTCGTTGTTCTTGAAGTCCACCAGTTCGACCGCCAGCAGCTTGCCGTCGGGTGAGAGGGCGTGCACGCCGGCGCCGATGCCCAGGTCGATGCCCAGATCGCTGTTCTTGCGCTGTCCGCCTTCCGTAGCGATGCGCAGGAGCCGGAACTTGCGGAACAGCAGGTCGGCGCCTTCCACCTGCTGCAGCGCGCCCTCGGCGTCGCGGCCGAAGCAGACGAAACCGCCGCGCGGTGGACACGCCAGGCCGCGCACCGCGACCGGCGGCAGCGCGACTTCGGGCAGCGCCGCGCCCGATTCCAGCGCCGCGCCCGCCAACGCCAGGCCGCCGTTCCAGTAGAGCGCCGCCGGGGCGCCGCTCGCCGGCGCGGAGAAGGCGCAGGTCTCGACCGGCTTATCGGCATCCGCCGTCCAGTGCAGCTTGCCGCTGGCGGCGTGAAACAGGCTCACCCGCCCGCGCGTCGCGGGATGGTTGTCGCCGACGTTGGCGGCGGCGAGATAGCGGCCGTCGGGGCTGTAGCGCAGCTCGGCAAGGAACTCGGGAAATTCGAACTCCGCCTGGAGCGCGCCGGTTTCGACGTTGTAGGTGCGGAACGCCTTGTGGCCGACCGCGATCTCGCTGCCATCGGGCGAGAAGGCCAGACGGGTGAGCAGAAACTCCTCCACCGGGAAGGTGCGGACGGGCTGGAGCTGAATCATGGGCGGGTCACCCGCGCCACGGCGACGCCGTCGCGCAGCGGCAGGATGACCGGCTCCAGCCGCGGGTCGGCGTAGAGCAGGCGGTTGAACTCCGCCATGGCGGCGGTCTCGGGCGTCTGCGGAGGCAAGGCCACCAGTCCGCGCCAGAGGACGTTGTCGGCGACCAGCAGGCCGCCGGGGCGGATGCGCGGCACGGCGCGGCGCAGCGCCTCGGCGTACTGGTCCTTGTTGAGGTCGAGAAAGACGATGTCGAACTCGCCCGGGGTGGCGTCGAACAGCGCCAGCGCCTCGCCCTGCAGGATGCGGACACGCTCCCCCACCCCGGCGCGGCGGCAGTAGCCCGCCGCCTCGCGCGCGTTGTCGGCGCTGCTGTCGGTGTAAAACACCTCGCCCTCCGCGCCCACCGCCTGCGCCCACCAGATCGTGGAGTAGCCGATCGCCGAGCCCAGCTCGAACACGCGCTTCGCCCCGCACAGCTCCGCCAGCACGCGGAACAGGCGCGCCACCGCCGGGCCCACGATGGGAACTTTGCGCGCCGCCGCCTCGCGCTCCATCTCCTCCAGCACCGGGCCGCTGGGGGGCAGCAGGGCGTAGAGGTAGTTCTCGACCCCGGGATCGGTGATCACAGCGTCTGCCCGGGCTGCAGCTCGACCACCTCGCAGGGCACACCCAGCTCCGCCAGGCGGCGCTTCAGCTCGGCCGGCGTGCCGGCGAGCGCGGGGAAGGTGCCGTAATGCATCGGGATCACCGCCCCGACGCCGAGCAGGCGGCAGGCGTGCGCCGCCTCCAGCGGCCCCATGGTGTAGAAGTCGCCGATGGGCAGCAGCGCGACGTCCGGACGGTAGATTTCGCCGATCAGCTTCATGTCGCCGAACACCGCGGTGTCGCCGGCGTGGTAGAGGCGCAGCCCTTCGGCGAACTCGATCACCAGCCCCGCCGGTTCGCCCAGATAGAGCGACACGCCGTCCTGTTCCATGCTGCTGGAGTGGTCGGCGTGCACCATGGTCACCTTGGCGCCGGCGACCGCAGCCGTCCCGCCCTTGCCCATGCCCACCAATTGGGCGACCGGCACGCCGCGCCCGGCCAGGTAAAGGCTCAGCTCATAATTGCCGAGCACCTTGGGTTGGCCGTGCCGCGCCAGCGCCAGCGTGTCCCCGACATGGTCGGCGTGACCGTGCGTCAGCAGGATCGCGTCCACCGCGGCGGGGTTTCGTTCACTTTCCGGGCACTTCGGGTTCTGGCTCAGGAAGGGATCGATGTAAAAAACCTTGCCGCCCGAGCGCACGCGAAACGCCGAATGGCCGAGCCAGGTGATCTGCACGCCTTTGGTCTGGAACATGTCTTCTCTACCTCAAATATAAGCCGCCGTTGACGTCGAGCGTCTGGCCGGTGATGTAGCTCGCGCTCTCGCCCGCCAAAAAGCGCACCGCCGCCGCCACCTCCTCGGCCGTGCCGATGCGGCCCAGCGGGATGTGTTCCAGCAGCCGCTCGCTGGCCTGCTCGCCCAGGCCGGCGGTCATGGCGGTCGAGATGTAGCCGGGGGCGACCGCATTGACCGTAATCGAGCGCGAGGCGAGCTCCAGCGCCAGCGACTTGGTCAGGCCGATCAAGCCGGCCTTGGCGGCGACGTAGTTCGCCTGCCCGGGGTTGCCGGACTGGGCGACCACGCTGGCGATGTTGATGATGCGCCCCCAGCGCTGGCGCACCATGCCGGGCAGGGCGGCCTGGATGGCGACGAAGGCGGCGGTCAGGTTGGTGGCCAGCACCGCGTCCCAGTCCTCGCGCTTCATGCGCAGCGCGAGCTGGTCGCGGGTGATGCCGGCGTTGTTGACCAGGATGTCGAGCGAGCCGAAGTGCTTCTGCGCCTGCTGCACCGCGGCCTTGACCTCGGCGTCGCGGGTGACGTCGACGGCCAGCGCCAGCGCCTCGCCGCCGGCGGCGGCGATCTCCGCCGCCAGGGCGTCGAGCTTTTCGCGCTGGCGCGCCGCGAGCGCGACGTTGACGCCATCGGCGGCCAGCGCCAGCGCCACGGCGCGGCCGATGCCCTGCGACGCCCCGGTGACCAGCGCGGTGCGCGTCAACGCTGTGCCCGCCATGCGTCCACCGCCTTTGCGAGAGAAGCCATGTCTTCCACGTTGACGCAGGCCGCGGCGCGGTCCACGCGCTTGAGCAGGCCGCTGAGCACGCGCCCGGGCCCGACCTCGATGAAGAGCGTCACCCCGCGCTGCAGCAGCTCGCGCATCGAGCGCTCCCACTGCACCGGCGCGGTCACCTGGCGGATGAGCGCATCGCGCGCCTCCTCCGCCCCCTCAATCAGCTCGGCGTCGACGTTGGTCACCAGCGGCAGGTTGAGCTCGGAAAAAAAGGTGTTCCACAAATCCCACTGCAGCGTCTCCTGCGCCGGCGCCATCAGGCTGCAGTGGAAGGGCGCGCTCACCGGCAGCGGAATCGCCTTGCCGCCGCGGGCGGCGGCCAGCGCGCAGGCGCGCTCCACCGCGGCGGCGTGGCCGGCGATGACGATCTGGCCGGGGGCGTTGAAGTTGGCGGGGGAGCAGACCTCGCCCTGCGCGGCCTCCTGGCACAGGGCTCCGACCAGGTCCGGCGCGAGGCCGAGCAGCGCCGCCATCGCGCCTGCGCCCGCCGGCACCGCCTCCTGCATCAGCTCGCCGCGGCGGCGCACCACCTTGACCGCGTCCTTGAACTCCATGCCGCCGGCGGTGACCAGCGCCGAGTACTCGCCCAGGCTGTGGCCGGCGACGTAGTCCGGCGTCACCCCCGCCTCCGCCAGCGCCCGCGCCGCGGCGATCGACGCCGTCAGCACCGCGGGCTGGGTGTTGGCGGTGAGCGTGAGCTGCGCCTCCGGACCCTGGAAGCAGAGTTGGCTGAGGGGCTCGCCCAGCGCCTGGTCGGCGGCGGCGAACACCGCCGCCGCGGCCGGCAGGTGCGCCGCCAGGTCTTGGCCCATGCCCGCGTACTGCGAGCCTTGGCCGGGAAAGAGGAACGCGGTTTGCGCCATGGCGGAAGGTTACGGCTGCAGCGCCTGCTGGCCGACATGGCCGAGGCGGGCTTCGATCTCCTGGTTGATGTGGCGCGAGGCGGAATCGGCCGCCACGCGGATGGCGTTCTTGATCGCCTTGGCGCTGCTGCGGCCGTGGCAGATGATGACGATGCCGCGCACCCCCAGCAGCGGCGCGCCGCCGTACTCGCTGTAATCCAGCCGCTTCTTGAACGCGGCAAAGGCCGGCCGCGCCAGCAGGTAGCCCAGCCGGCTGGGGAGCGAGGAATTGAGCAGCTCGCGCAGCAGGCCGCGGATGGTCTCCACCAGGCCCTCGCTGATCTTCAGCGCCACGTTGCCCACAAAGCCGTCGCAGACAATCACCTCGACGTTGCCCTGGAAGATGTCCCGCCCCTCGACGTTGCCGATGAAGTTGATGGGCAACTGGCGCAGCAGCGCGAAGGCCTCGCGCGTGAGGTCGTTGCCCTTGATCTCCTCTTCCCCGATCGAGAGCAGCCCGACGCGCGGCCCGGCCGCGCTCGCGGCTTGCGGATCGCCGAGGACGACGCGATAGTAGATTTCGCCCATCACCGCGAACTGTTCGAGGTGCTCGGGCCGGCAGTCCACGTTGGCGCCGACGTCAATCAGGATGGCGGCGCGGCCGCCGGCGGTGGGAATGACGGTGGCCAGCGCCGGCCGCTGCACTCCCGCCAGGCTGCCCAGCATGAGCTTGCTGGTGGCCATCACCGCGCCGGTGTTGCCGGCGCTCACCAGCCCCGCCGCCTGGCCGCTCTTCACCAGCCGCGCGCACACATGCACCGAGGAGTCGCGCTTGGTGCGCACCGCCCGCACCGCCTTGTCCTCCATGGTGATGACCTCGGTGGCGGGCACGATCTCGATGTTGGCGCGCTGGGCGGGCGGATAGGCCGCCAGCGCGTCGCGCAGCTTCGACTCCAGACCCACCAGCAGGACCTTCACCCCCAGCTCGCGCGCCGCCGCCACCGCCCCTTCCACCTCGGGCGCGGGAGCGGTGTCGCTGCCCATGGCGTCGAGGGCAATGGTGGGTAAAGGCATAGGCGGGCGCGGCCGGGCGGCTGCCGCTCTCGCGCCCCGGCGCAAGGGCTCGGGTTACTGTTCCTTCACAGGGAAGATTTCGCGGTCTTTATAGTACCCGCACTTGGGGCAGGCGCGATGCGGGAGCTTGCGCTCGTGGCAGTTGGGACACTCGGCGAGCGAGGCGGTGCTCAAGAAATCGTGCGCCCGGCGGGTGCTGGTGCGCTGCTTGGAATGGCGGCGTTTGGGATTCGGCATGAAAGATTCCGTTCGCTAAACTGTTAGGGCGCCGGCTTGCGCAGCGTCTTCAGCGCATTCCAGCGATCATCGGCCGCCGGCGCGCAACTGCAGGGGCCCTGGTTCAAATTGGCGCCGCAGTGCGGGCACAACCCGCGGCAGTCGGGGCGGCACAGCGGCTGCATGGGCAGCGCCAGCAGAATCTGCTCGCGCGCCACTTCCGCCACGTCCACCCCAGCGCCGGCGAAAAAGCCGACCTCAGTGTCGGCGGTGTGAATCTCGACCTCGGCGCTCTCGCCGATCACCGACTCGGGCTGGTACAGCAGGTCCAGGTCGCGATCCACGGTCATGGGAATGGGCTCCAGGCAGCGCGCGCAGGCGGGGGCGATGTCGCCGTGCAAATGCCCTTGCAACCGCAGGCCCTCGCCCGCCGGCCGCGCCTGGCCTTGAAACCGCAACTCGCCCGCCACCTCCGGCAGCGATGCCAGTTCGGCGTCCTTGCCCGCCGCCCATCGCAGGTCGAAGGCCACCGGATGCAGCCGGGCGTCCTGCACTTCAATGAGCACGTCAAATCCCCTGATCGACCGGTTTCCTCACGCCCCGCTTGGCCGCCACGCCAGATCGCGTGCGGCTTTTCCCCGGGGACAAGCCGCATCCGGCCTCGCGGGCGGGTGCCGAGCACCCATTATGAACCCGTCTGGTGGGCGCCATAGGACTCGAACCTATGACCTCCGCCGTGTGAAGGCGGCGCTCTAACCAACTGAGCTAGGCGCCCGGCAAAACCGCTTTCATTTTAGCAGAGGGCGGACCCGCGTCCGCCCGCCGCCCTACGGACGCTACAGCTTCAGGAAGACGATGGCGAAGGTGTACAGCGCCAGCGACTCGATCAGCACCAGACCGATGATGAACGAGGTGCGGATCTGCGCCGCCGCGCCCGGATTGCGCGCGATGCCCTCGGCGGCGCCCTTGGTCGCCATACCCTGGCCGATGCCGCACAGCCCGGCGGCGATGCCCATGGCGATGCCGCCGATCTTCAGCGTCGAGTAGTCGGTGGCCGCCCCCTGGGCGAACAGCGGCGAGGAGAAGCAGAGCACGCTCAGCGTGCTGAGCAGGTACATGAATTTGAGTCGCATCGGGCTCCTTGGGTTCGGATCAAAGTTCCCGCCGGAGGTGGTTCCCGCCAGCGCTGGGGCGAGGCGGACTCACGCGGCGGGATGCTGCATGGCCAGGATCAGTGCTCCTCGGCGGTCGCGCCGGCGAGATAGATCATGGTCAAAACCACGAAAATGTACGCCTGCAGCAGCGCCACGAAGACGTGCAGCCCCATGAACAGGATGCCCGCCACCGGGAACAGCGCCAGGAAGATCATGGTGATCAGTTCGCCGGCGAACATGTTGGCGTACAGACGAACGCTGAGGGACAGAATGCGGGCGAAGTGGCTGATGATCTCGATCGGCAGCATCAGCGGCGCCAGCGCCGGAATCGGCCCCAGAAAGCTGCGGGCGTAGCGCAGCACGCCGTGCTTGCGCAGGCCGACGGCGTGATAGTAGAAAAACGAGGCCAGCGCCAGCCCCACCGTCACGGTGATGTCGGCGGTCGGGGTCTCGAAGCCGGGGATCATCCCCATCAAGTTGCCCAGCAGGATGAAGAACGCCAGCGTAAACAGGTAGGGCAGAAACCGGCTGCCGCCGTGCCCGATCACCTCTTCGCTGTGCTCGCCGATGCCCTGCCAGCTCACCTCCACCGCCTGCTGCAGCGCCCCCGGCTGGTCCACCGAGAGCCGTGCCCGCGCCAGCGTCGCCACGACCATCAGGATCAGGGCGACCAGCACCTCCATCGCGAAGGTGTTGTCGAGCGGCGCCTGGGGATGGGCGACGGCGACGTGCAGCGCGCCCAGCAGCGCGTCCGCCGGGCGGGCGAACAGCGCGTTCAGAATGCGGGTAAACCAGAGTTGGTCCATGGCGAACTCAGTGTCTCAGACGCGCGTCCCGAGCAGGCGCAACCCCACCCCGATCGTGGCGGCGGGCACCGCGAACAGGCCCAGGATGAGCGGCATGACAGGCAGCAAGTGACTGATAACTATAGCACAAACCGCCCCCGCCAACAAGCCAAACCGGGCCACGAAGCGCACCAGCGCGCCGCCCCGCCCCGCGGTCGCGCCGCGGTCGGGCAGCAGCGCGTGGGCGCCGCGCGCCAGCCAGGAAAAGTTCAGCAGGCTGAGCCCGGCGCCCGAGGCCACCGCCAGGCCCACCGCCGGCCCGCGTGCCAGCCCCGCCGTCAGCGCCGCCGCCGCGCCCAGCCCGGCCGCGAGGACCGCGATCGCGCGCTCCTCGCCGCCGGCCTTCACCGGTTTTC
>DAIDIF010000102.1 GCA_027451805.1 Acidobacteriota bacterium | reverse complement strand
CCGTCCGCCGCGGCGCCCGCGTCGAGCTGGTCGCCGGCCCGGTGGCGTTGCCGCCGCCCGTCGGGGTCCACCTCCATTCCGTCGTCACCGCCGCCGAAATGGCCGCCGCCGTGGTGCCGCTGTTCGACGCCTGCACCCTCGCCATCCTGGCGGCCGCCGTGGCCGATTATCGGCCCGCAGCCGCCCCTCCCCACAAAATCAAGAAATCTGCCGCGCCCCTCCGCCTCGAGCTCGAGCCCACGCTTGACATCCTGGCCGAGCTCGGCCGCCGCAAGCGCGCCCAGCTCCTCGCCGGCTTTGCCGCCGAGACCGATCCGGCTCACGGGCTGGAGCATGCCCGCGCCAAGCGCCTGCACAAGAACGCCGACCTCATCGTCTTCAACGATGTTTCGCGCGCCGGCATCGGCTTCGATGCTGCCGACAACGCCGTCACCCTGATCACCGCCGCCGGCGAAACCGCGCTCGCGCGCGCCCCCAAAGGGGTGATCGCCGATCGCATCCTCGACGCTCTCGCCGCCCTGCCGCGCCATGCCCTCCCTCACGCCTGAAGCGCGCCGCCGTCTTGCCGCCTATCTCCGCTTTCAGCAGGCGCTGGGCCGCGACTTGGTGCGCATTTCGCCCGCCGTCGCCTCCGGCGCCGCCGCCGCCCTGCGCGAAGACCTGTCCGACATTCAGGCCGAACTCGGCCCCGATTGCCGCCGCTGCAAGCTGCACCAGGGCCGCAACCGCATCGTCTTCGGCGACGGCAACCCCACGGCCGAACTGGTCTTCGTGGGCGAAGGACCCGGCGCCGACGAGGACGCCCAGGGCCTGCCCTTCGTCGGCCGCGGCGGTCAGCTCCTGACCGACATGATTCAGAAGGGCATGGGCCTGCGCCGCGAGCAGGTCTATATCTGCAACGTCGTCAAGTGCCGCCCGCCCAACAACCGCACCCCCGAGCCCGACGAGTGCGCCGCCTGCTCGCCGTTCCTGTGGCGCCAGTTGGCCGCCGTCCGCCCGCGCATGGTCTGTGCCCTCGGCTCGACCGCTGCCCAGGCGCTGCATCCCTACCGCGGCTCGCTCGCCTCCGTCCGCGGCCTCATCCATCCGCTGCGCATCGGCGCCTTCGAGTCGCGCCTGGTGATCACCTACCACCCCGCCTATCTGCTGCGCGATCCCTCCCAGAAGCGCGAAGCCTGGAAGGACCTGCAACTCATCATGAGCTGCTTATGGCCGCCGACCGCATAACCCGCAGCGAAGCCGAGTGGCGCGCGCGGCTTACGCCCGAGCAGTACCACGTCGCCCGCGAGCACGGCACCGAGCCTGCCTTCACCGGCGCCTACTGGAACACCAAGACTCCCGGCCAGTACCTCTGCGTCGGCTGCGGCCAGGCGCTCTTCGATGCCGCCGCCAAGTACGACTCCGGTACCGGCTGGCCCAGCTTTTGGCAAGCGCTCGCCCCCGGCCGCCTGGAGCTGACCGAAGACACCCGCTACGGCATGCGCCGCGTCGAGGTCGCGTGCGCCCGCTGTGGCAGCCACCTCGGCCACCTCTTCGAAGACGGGCCCCGCCCCACCGGCCAGCGCTACTGCATGAACTCGGCTTCGCTCCGGCTGCAGGCAACGGACCGCTAGGCATCCGGCAGACGCGCGGGGCGATTGTCACGCGCGCACGACAGGCGCATCCTAAGAGCCATGCCTGCCCGACGAGCGGTGATCACCGGCATCGGCGCCGTCAGCCCCAACGGCACCGGCCGCGAGCCGTTCTGGGCGGCTACCCGCGCCGGTGCGAGCGGCATCCGCCGTATCGCCGCCTTCGCCGAAGCCGCCTTGCCGGTGGAAATCGGCGGGCAGGTGGAGCCCTTCCACCCCGCCGATTACATGGAGGAGCGCGACTTGCCGCACGTCAGCCGGGTCGTGCCCCTCCTGCTCGCCGCTTCCGCCGAGGCACTGCAGGATGCTGGCGTGGACCCCGCCGCCCTCGATCTCGAGCAGCGCCGCGGCATCGGCGTGTTGGTGGGCAGCGGGGGCGGCGCGCTGGAGTTCGTCGAACGCCAGTTCTCGCTTTACTACAGCGGCCAGGATCGCCGTTGCAGCGTCTACACCATCCCCTCCGCCACCCTGGGCACGCTCGCCAGCGAGGTCTCCATGCGCTTCGGGCTGCGCGGGTTCAGCCATATGATCTCCACCGGCTGCACCTCTTCCACCGACGCTCTCGGCTATGCCCGCCAGCATATCCTCGGCGGCGGCATTGACCAGGTGGTCTGCGGCGGCGCCGATGCGCCGCTCTCCCCCTTGATCGCCCGCGCGTTCCACATGATGAAGATCCTCACCACCTCCTGGAACCGTGAGCCGCACCGCGGTTCGCGGCCTTTCTCGCGCGACCGCGACGGGTTCGTGCTGGGCGAAGGCGCCTGGATGTTCGTGGTCGAGGAACTCGAGCACGCCCGCGCCCGCGGCGCCCACATCTACGGCGAACTGGCCGGCTACGGCTCGACCTGCGAAGCCTTCCATCGCGTTCGCCTCGACGAGTCGGCCGAGGAGCCCGCCCGCGCCATGCAGGTGGCGCTCGCCGACGCGGGCCTGCCGCCGGACGCCATCGATTACGTCAACCTCCATGGCACCTCCACCGTGCTCAACGACCGCATCGAGACCCGCGCCATGAAGCGCACCTTCGGTGCCCGCGCCTACCGCATTCCGATGTCGGCGCTGAAATCGCTGATCGGCCATCCCCAGGGCGCCTGCGGCTCCGCTGGCGTCGCCGCCACGCTGCTGGCTATGCGCGATGGCCGCTTCCCGCCCACCGCCAACCTGGAAGCCCCCGATCCGGAGTGCGATCTCGACTACATTCCGGAGACCGGCCGGGCCGGGACCATCCGCCATGCGTTGTGCAACTGCATCGCCTTCGGCTCCAAAAACTCGGCGCTGGTGCTGTCGGCGGTCGAAGGCTGAGGCGCATGCGGCTGCGTCCGGCGCACGAACTGCTCGACGAGGATCACGGCTCGCCCGCCGAGATCCGGCAGAGCCTGCGCGAGCTGTGGTGGATCAATCAGCGCCTCGGCGGCCTGAGCTCGTGGCGCCGTCTGCTGGCGGTGTGGCAGGCGGCTCAGCCCGCGGCCACGCGCGCTCTCACCCTGCTTGACGTCGGCGCCGGCACCGGCGAGATGGCCGCCGCCATTGCCGCGGAACTGGGCCGCCGCGGCTTCGTCGTCCGCGCCTGGGCGCTGGACCGCCGCCAGAGTCACCTCGGCGCCGCCGCGGCCGGCGGCGCCCCGGACCGGCTGGTCGCCGACGCCCAACGTCTGCCCTTCGCCTGCGCCAGCGTCGATGTGGTCACCTGCAATCTCTTCCTGCATCACTTTCACGATGCGCCCGCCGATCCAGCGGCTTCGCGCCTGCTGCGGGAAATGACCCGGGTGGCGCGCCGCGCCGTCCTGATCAACGACCTGGAGCGCGCCTGGATCCCTTACGCGTTCATTCGTCTGCTCAGCCGCCGTTTCAGCCGCATCACCCGCCATGACGGCCCGCGCAGTGTCGCCCAGGCCTACACCGCGCGCGAGTTGGGGCATCTTGCCGCCGCGCTCCCGGGTTGGCGCTGCCAAATCCTGCGCCTCTGGCCGTACCGGCTGGGACTTGTTCTGGAGCGCGACGCGCGCCATGCCGGCTGACCTCACCATCGTCGGCTGCGGGCCCGCCGGCGCGGTCGCCGCCTGGACCGCCGCTCGCGCTGGCCTGACGGTCGAACTCTTCGAGCGCTCCACCTTTCCGCGCCACCGCGTTTGCGGCGAATTTGTCTCCGCCGAGGCGCTGCCGCTGCTGACTCGCATCGTGCCCGATCTGGTCGCTGCCGCGCCCGTCATTACCCACGCCCGCTTCGTCGCGCCCTCGGGACGAGGCTCGCGCTTTGCGCTGCCGGCGCCTGCGCGCGGTATCTCGCGCTGGGGGCTTGATGCTGCGCTGGCCGAGGCGGCTTCCGCTGCCGGCGTCCGCATCCGCTTGCGCACTCCGGCGCCGCCTGCCGCTCTCGCCGCCGCCGGCATCATCGCCGCTGGCCGCGATTGGCAGCCGTTGCCCTCGCCCTGGCTGGGCGTCAAAGCGCATCTGCGCGGCCTCGCGCCCGCGCCCGAGGTTGAAATCTACTTCTTCCCGGGCGGCTACTGCGGTTTTGCGCCGGTGGAGAACGGCGGTGTCAACGTCTGCTGCCTCCTGCACCGCCGCGGCGCCGGCGATCTCCGCCGCAGCCGCGACTTCCTCGCCTGGCTGCGCGCGGCCGGCGCCGCGAGTCCCGCCCTCCTGGCTCGCCTGCGCGGCGCGGTTCAGGCCGCGCCCACCGCCGTCACCACCCGCGTCCGCCTTGGCCGGCGCGCCGCGCGCGCGCCGGGCGGTGCGCTGCTGGTGGGCGACGCTTCCGGCTTCGTCGCGCCCTTCACCGGCGATGGGCTGGCGCGCGCCATGCTCTCCGGCGCGCTGGCGGCAGAACTGCTCGCCGCCGGCCGCGCTGCCGATTATCCCGCTGCCTTGCGTCGCGCCGCCGCTCCCGGTTTCCGCGCCGCTGCCGGCCTGCGCCTGCTGCCCGGCGCCGTCCTCGCCCGCTTGGCCGCGCCCGCGCTCGCCCGCCGCCTCACCGCCGCCACCCGCTGGCGCGCCTGAGGGCGCGCTATCCTGCTTCTTATGCCCTACGCCGATTTGCGGGAGTTCATCGCCGCCCTGGAGCGCGCCGGCGAGCTGAAGCGCATCGCCGCCACGGTCGATCCGGTGCTCGAGATCGCCGAAGTCACCGACCGGGTCAGCAAAGCCGGCGGCCCGGCGCTGCTGTTCGAGAACCCCGCCGGCCACGCCGGCCGTCCGCTGCTGATCAATCAGTTCGGCTCCCGCCGCCGCATGGCCATGGCGCTCGAAGTCGGGCATGCCGACCAGGTCGCCGCCCGCATCCGCGCTCTGCTGGAGATGAAAGCGCCGGAGGGCATCCTGGGCAAGCTCAAGATGCTGCCCACACTCGCCGATCTGGGCGCGGTTTTCCCCCGCGCCGTCGGCTCCGGTCCCTGCCAGGAGGTCGTGCTCCAGGACCAGTTCTCGGTGCTCGACTTCCCCATCCTGCAGTGCTGGCCCCAGGATGGCGGCCGCTACATCACCCTGCCGCTGGTTTTCTCCAAGCACCCCGCCACCGGCCGCCGCAACGTCGGCATGTACCGCCTCCAGGTCTTCGACGGCAAGACGCTCGGCATGCACTGGCAGATTCACAAGCAGGGCGCCGAGCATATGCGCGAGCGCCTGCGCGCGGTTGCGCCCAGGGCGGGCGGCGAAGCGATCCGCTACGCCCACGGACTGGAGCCGGTACCGCCGTCCGTGCTCGCGCCCGCCGCCGGTAGCCGCATGCCGGTCGCCGTCGCCATCGGCACCGATCCTGCCACCACCTTCGCCGCCATCCTGCCCGCCCCGCCCGCACTCGATGAGATGATGCTCGCGGGCTTTCTCCGCCAGAAACCGGTGGAGATGGTGAAGTGCCGCACCGTCGATCTCGAGGTTCCGGCGAGCGCGGAAATCGTCCTGGAAGGCTATGTGGACCTGGCCGAGCGCCGCACCGAGGGCCCCTTCGGCGACCACACCGGCTTCTATTCGCTCGCCGACGAGTATCCGGTGCTGCATCTTACGGCAATCACGCACCGCCGCAACCCCATCTACGCCACCACCATCGTCGGCAAGCCGCCGATGGAAGACGGCTGGATGGGCGAGGCCGTGACCCGCATCTTCCTCCCGCTCATGCAAATGCAGTTTCCCGAAATTGTGGACGTCAACCTGCCGCTCGAGGGCGTCTTCCACAACCTCATGCTGGTTGCCATCCGCAAGTCTTATCCCGGTCATGCCCGCAAGCTCATGAGCGGCATCTGGGGGTTGGGCCAGGCCATGTTCACCAAGTGCATCGTCGTGGTGGACGAGGATGTGGACGTGCAGAAGATCCCCGACGTCGTGCTCAAGGTCCTCAATCACATTGATCCCGAGCGCGACATCCAGTTCACCCTCGGCCCGGTGGACGCGCTCGACCACGCCTCCCGCCTGCCCAACTTCGGCTCCAAGATGGGCATTGATGCGACGCGCAAATGGCCCAGCGAAGGCTTCGCCCGTCCCTGGCCCGACGAGATCCTGATGGACGCGGCCACCAAAGCCAAGGTGGACCGACTCTGGGGCAGTCTGGGCCTATAACCGCCGCGAATCAGCCGCGCAGCCGCGCCAGGAAGCCGCGCTTCTTGTTCGCCAGTTCCGGATAGTAGGGTAGCGGGCGATCCTCGATCATCGCCAGCGGGTTGTCGCTGCACAGCGCCCGCACCCTCGCCTCGCCCGCCAGTTCCTCGATCACCGCCGCCGCCTTATGGAAATGTGGCGCCCGCTGCTGCGCCGAGTGGCCGTCGCTGGCCACGATGTGCGCCCGTTCCCCCTGCAGAAGCGCCGCGCTCAACTGCTGCGCCCGCTTGCCGAAGCGGCCGGTGAACGACGAGGCGGTAAGTTGGGCGACGCAGCCCAGGCGGATGTAGTCGTCGAGCGCTTCCGGGTGTTGCTGGAACACCGGATTGCGCTCCGGGTGCGCCAGCACCGGCACCGCGCCGGCGTCGCACAGCCGCTGCAGCGCCGCCCCCAGCGCGCCGCGCTCGAATAACTCGGGAAACTCCACCAGCAGGTAGCGCCCGCCGTTCAGGCTGAACTGCCGCGGGGCTTCGGCCGCCCGCTGCACGTTTTCGTAGCTCAGATGCAATTCGCAGCCCAGGTAGAGCCGCAGCCGCTCGCCCGCGCCCTCCTGCAGCCGCCGCAGCAGCGCCTGCGAGGCGTCGCGGTCAAACTGGAATTGATAGTTGGCGTGGGGCGTCGCCACCGCCTGGGTGGTGCCAGCGGCGATGACGGCTTCGAGCAGCGCCGCCGCTTCGTCGGCCGCCGCCGGCCCGTCATCCACCCCGGGCAGCAAATGCAGGTGCGTGTCCACCCAGCCGCGCGCGGGGGTTTCAGCGCTCATGCTCGTAGCGCAGCAGCGGCTCGCGATGGGTGGCGAAACGCAACTTGAACTCCTGCTCTCCCGTGAGGAAATTGAAACTGCGTCCCTCATGCATAGTGTGGCGCAAAACCCCGTACAGCGCCAGAACGCCGGGCGACAGCGCCGCCGCTTCCGGCGCGTAGCTAATGGTGTACGCGTACCGCACCTGTGCCCCGCGCCAGCACAGCAGTGCGGCCAACGTTTCGCCGTCGCGCCGGAGGGCCCAAAGCTCCGCCAGCTCCGGCTCCTGTTCGACCATCGCCGTCAGCCAGGCTTGCTCAAGTCGCCCGAGCACATTCGTCTGCCCGCGTGCCGCCAGCTCACGCGCTTTGTGGTCCAGCAGCCAGGCCAGCAGCCGCAGCCGCTCGCCGGCCCCGTGCGCACGCGCCAGCGCGACCTTCGCCGCGGCCCAGCGCCGTGCCGTCCGCGCATGTTCCCGCCCCCAGCTACCGCCCGCCGCGCGCACCGGCGCGGCCGAATAGGGATGCGCCTCGGCCGCGAGCGCGCGCCAGAAGGCGTCATGCCGCGAGCCTTCCGGCACGCCGGTGAACCGGCTCGCGCGCCACCCCAGCCCGAGCGCCGCCTCGGCCGCGTCTCGCTCGACCTCGGGCGCCGCGCCGCCGATCAGATCGAGATAGTCGAACAACCCTTCGCCGATCAGCCCCAACCGTCCGTCGCGGATCGCCAGCGGCAGAACCAAAGGCGCATGGCGGCTGGTCCAGACGGCGATCTCCGCCTCCGGAGCGAAGACCTTCGCCCAGTGCCGCGCGAAGGCGTACTCCTGAAACACCGATCCCGACCCGGCCGCGGTGGCGGCGCGCCAAACGCCTTCCAGCCCCGCCAGGTCGGGGTCGCGATGCCAGCTTCCGGCCACCTTGGTTCAGGTGCCGGAACAGACCGGTTCAGTTGTTCGCCGCCCGCTCTAGTCGAGGCTCTCGCGGCGATAGTTCGGCGCTTCCTGCGTGATGATCACGTCGTGGACATGGCTTTCGCGCAGGCCGGCGTTGGAGATGCGGATGAAGCGTGCCCGCTGCTGGAACTCGGCAATGGTTGAGCAGCCGCAGTAACCCATACCCGCCCGCAGCCCGCCCACGAGCTGATGCACCATCGCCGACAGCGGGCCCTTGTAGGGCACGCGGCCCTCGATCCCTTCCGGCACCAGCTTGCCGCTGCGTCCGCCTTCACCGCTGCCGCCATCCGGCTCATCGCTCAACTGCTGCCCATAGCGCTCGGCTGAGCCCGCCTCCATCGCCGCCAGCGAACCCATGCCGCGGTAGCTCTTGAACGAACGCCCCTGGTAGAGGATGATCTCGCCCGGGCTCTCGTGCGTGCCGGCGAAGAGGCTGCCGATCATCACCGAACTGGCTCCGGTCGCGATCGCCTTGCTGACGTCACCCGAATATTTGATCCCGCCGTCGGCGATGACCGGGATGTCGCCGCGCTCGCGGCAGGCCTTCACCACGTTGCCGATGGCGGTGATCTGCGGCACGCCCGCGCCGGTGACCACGCGCGTGGTGCAGATCGAGCCCGGCCCAATACCCACCTTGATCGCGTCCGCGCCGGCGTCGATCAGGTCGCGCGCGCCTTCGTAGGTTGCGACGTTGCCCGCGATGACGTCCAACCGTGGCAGCGCCGCCTTGATCTTGCGCACCGCTTCCAGCACGCGCTTGGAGTGCCCGTGCGCCGTGTCTACCGCGATCGCATCCACTTTCTTCAGCGCCAATTCCTGTGCCCGCTCGAGATAATCCCCCGTCGCGCCCACCGCCGCCGCCACCCGCAGCCGTCCCTGCTCGTCCTTGGCCGCCCGCGGATACTTCAACTTCTTCTGGATGTCCTTGACCGTGATCAGCCCCTTGAGCATGTAATTGCTGTCCACCACCAGCAGCTTCTCCACCCGGTGCCGGTGCAGGATCGCTTCCGCTTCCTCCAGCGTCGTCCCCACCGGCACGGTGATCAGGTTCTCCTTCGTCATCACCTCGCCGATGGGAATGTCGCTGCGCGTCTCGAAGCGCAGGTCGCGGTTGGTCAAAATGCCCATCAACTTGCCATTGCGGGTCACCGGTAGCCCGGAGATCTTGTACTTCCGCATCATCTCCAGCGCCTCGGCGATCTTCTGCTCCGGCGCCATGGTGACCGGATCCACGATCATGCCGCTTTCCGACCGCTTCACCTTGTCCACCTCGTCCGCCTGCTGGGCGATGCTCAGGTTGCGGTGGATGACGCCCAAGCCGCCCTGCTGCGCCAGCGAGATCGCCAGCCGTGCCTCGGTCACCGTGTCCATCGCGGCGGCCAGAATGGGGATGTTGAGGGTAATCGTGCGGCTCAGCCGCGTCGCGGTGGTCACCTCCGCCGGCAAAATCTCGGAATAGGCGGGTAGCAGGAGAACATCGTCAAACGTCAGTGCTTCAGGAATGGGGTGCTCAAGCATGGTGTAGGTAATGCTCCATTTTACCCATTCGGACGGTTTCGTCGTCTCCGCGCGCTCGGTTATCGCCGGTCGGCAAACGCCAGCGAGAGGCCCAGCGCCACGAACAGGCCGCCCATGGCCCGGTTGAGCCAGCGTGCCGAGCCCCAGCGCGTCTTGAGCCGGGCGCCCAGCCAACCCGCGGCCACGGCATAGGCCACGTTGATTACAGTGCCGTTGGCGTCGAAGATTATCCCCAGCAGGAGAATCTGAGGCGCCAGCGGGCCGCGCGCCGGGCTGGTGAATTGCGGCAGGAAGGCGAGAAAGAAGAGGGCGACCTTTGGGTTGAGGACGTTGGTCGCCATACCCCGGCGGAAAATGCGCCCGGCTGAGGCCGCCGGCGCCGGCACCAGCGTCAGCGAGCGGGAGGAGTGGCGCAACGCCTGGATGCCCAGCCAAACCAAGTAGGCCGCGCCCAGGTAACGCACCGTATTGAAGGCCGCCGGGAGCGTCACCATCAACGCCGACAGCCCCAGCGCCGCCGCCGAGATGTGAACGAGGCAGCCGGCGCCAATCCCCAGCGCCGAAACGATACCCGCCCGCCGGCCCTGGCTGATGCTGCGGCCGGCGATGTAGAGCACGTCCTGCCCCGGCACCAGATTCAACAGCAGGCCGGCGCCGATGAAGAGCAGCAGCGAATGAAGCGGTGGCATCTGCTGTCAGGGCCGCGCCTATTCGCGGCGGTTTCTGCCCGCCTCGAACAGGAACCACGCCCGCCGCTGCGCCTCGTCCATCCAGGTCTCCAGCAGGCTGGCGGTGGCCACATCGCCGGCGTCGGCGCACAGCCCGTGCGCCGCCTTCATGCGTACCGTCAGATCGCGGTTGTCCTCGCGCAGCTCCGCCAGCATGTCTTGCGGTGCGACGTATTCGGCGTTGTTGTCCGCCACTCGCTGCAGCCGGGCGATGTGGCCGACCGAGCGTAGCGTCAGCCCGCCGATCTTCCGCACCCGTTCCGCCACGGCGTCGGTCATGCCGAACACTTGGGCGGCCTGTTCGTCCAGTAGCAGATGGTAGTCGCGGAAGTGCGGTCCGCTCATGTGCCAGTGAAAGTTCTTGGTCTTCAGGTAGAGCGCAAAGATATCGGCCAGAAGGGCGTTCAGCGCCCCGGTGACATCGCGGACCGCATCCGCGGTCATGTCGCTGTGCATCAACAGGGGCGCGTTGCGCCGCTGCGCGGCACGGGGAGTGGGCATGCTGGTTCTCCTTTCAGGGGTCCGGGCGGTATTCGGCTTCATCCGTCTCTCCTTATACGGCTTGCGCCAGGGTTTCGGCGAAGGGCCACTGCTCATCGGTCCACTGCCGCCGCAGGCGGAAGCCCGCGCCGGCGAGCAGCGGGGCGATATCCCGGCGGTGAACCTTGTGCGAGCTTTCCGTCCAGATGGTCTCGCCGCGGCGGAAGCTCACCGGCCGCGGCGCGCCGGGCAGGCGCACCGTCTGCGTCCGCCGCGAGCGCAGATGCATTTGAACCCAGCGTCCGCGGCGGTCGCACTTCACCTGGTGCCGCCACTGCCGCAGGTCGAAGTCGGTACCCAGTTCGCGGTTGAGCCGCGCCAGCAGGTTGAGGTTGAAAGCCGCGGTGACGCCCGCCGGATCGTCATAGGCCAGCCGCAACTGCCGCGCCGGCTTCGCCAGATCCAAGCCCAGCAGCAAGTGGTCGCCGCGGCGCAGGTGGCGGCGCACCGAGCGCAGGAAGTCGGCGGCTTCGGCCGGGGCGAAGTTGCCGAGCGTGCTGCCCAGAAAAAGCACCAGCAGGCGCTCTGCCCCCAGCCGGCCGGCGCGCCGCCGCGCGGCCACTTGCGCCAGTCCGTCCAGATATTCCGCCGCCAGCGGCCGGAACTGCAGCCCGGCGACGCCTTCCAGTCCCCGCCGGCTGCGTTCGATCGCCGCCGGCGAGATCTCAATCGGCAAGTAAAGCGTCGCCTGCCGGGCCGCCAGCGCTTCCAGTAGCGGCCGCGTCTTGCGCGCGCTGCCGCTGCCCAATTCCACGACGGCAGTGCCGGGATTGCAAGCGGCCGCCACTTCCGCGGCATGCGCCTCGATCAGGCGCTGGTCGGCGTCGCTGAGCCCGTACTCCGGCAAGGCACAGATGACTTCAAACAGCAGGGTGCCGACTTCGTCATAGAAATACTTGCAGGGCAGGGTCTTCTGCCCGCCCGCGGTCAGGCCCGCAAGCGCGTCCTGCGCCAGAGCTGTGCATGGGGGCGAGGCGAGCAGCGAAGCGTGGGCCATGGCGTAGTTCAACGGACGCAGCGAAAGCCGGTGTACAGGTAGGGATAGCGCGGCTGGAACCAATTGCGGAAACTGCGCCGCAGCAGGCAGGCGGCGGTGCGCGCCGACCCGCCCTTCATCACGAAGTGTTGGCCGTCAAAAAAGTTGGCGGAGTAGCCGGGATAGTACGCCAATGGCGCGAAGCCGGGAAACGGCGCGAACGGGGTTGCCGTCCACTCCCAGCCGTTGCCCACCAGATCCTCGGCGCCCCAGGCGCTGGCGCTCTCCGGATGGGCATCCACTGGCGCCGGGTCCCAGCCCCGGCAATCGAAGTTGCCGCCGACCCGCTGAGGCGGGCTCTCGCCCCAGGGATAGCTCCGTTCCCCGCCCTGCGGCGTGCCATACGCCAGCCGGTGCCATTCCGCCTCGGTCGGCAGCCGCGCGCCGCGCCATGCGGCATAGGCGGTGGCTTGCTCGTGGGTGACATAGACCGGATGGTCCAGCGGCAGCGGTGCCTCCGCATACATGCCGCGATAGCGCCAACCGCCCTCCGTCCGCCGCCAGAAGTGCGGCGGAGGGGCGCCGGCAGCGACAAACTCCAGGTATTCGCGGTTGGTCACTTTGTGCCGGTCGGCGGTGAACGCCGCCACCGGCACCCGCTGCGCCGCAAACTCGTTGTCCCAGCCGAACACGCTCCGGTCGGGCTGTCCCAGCGTGGCCTCGCCCGCCCCCACCGCCACCGGCTCGCCGCGCGCGCGCTTGCGCCCGCCATTGGCCGGCGCCGGCCCCGGCTGCTTGTGCGCATAGTCCAGGTTGTGCAGCAGATAGCAGAGCGTTTCGGCGTGCATCCAGCGATGCTCGATCGCCACCTCGAGCCGCTCTGCCAGCTCGCCCTCCGCCGGGCCGTGGCGCCGCAGGGCGTCGTCGAGCCGTTGCCGCAGGTGCCGGTTGTACCCCCGCACCTCGTCCGCGCTCGGCCAAGTCGAGGGCGGCTCGTCCGGCAGGTTGCCGTCCACCGGGTCGATGCCGAAGGCGAACAGTCGGTCCCACTCCGGCCGGAACGGCGCCAACTCCAGCACCGGCGCCAGCAGGTTCCAGTCGAACGCCTCAAGGTGGCCAAGGTAAAAGATCAGCCGGTGCCGCTCCGGCACCGGGCGTGCCTGCAGCGCCGCCGGCCGCACCACGTGCCAGAGCTGGTCGCTTGCCGCCTGCGCTTCCACCCAGCGCGCCCTTGCTTCCGGCATAGCTCCAGTTTGATGCAAAACCGGCCGCAGTGCCAATCGCGGCCAGCCGGGATCACGCCTGCCGCTGGCGCACGACTTCAAACAGCGCGATGCCGGCGGCCATGGCGGCGTTCAACGAGGCCACGCCCGCGGCCAGCGGAATCCGCACCAGCGCATCGCACTTGGCCCGGATGAGGGCGTGTAGCCCGCGCCCTTCGCTGCCCACCACCACCACCGTCGCCGGACGCAGATCGAATTGCCAGAGCAGCGTCGGGGCGGCCGCGTCCAGCCCGACGATCCACCAGCCCGCCGCGCGGCAGCGCTCCAGGGCCTGGGCCAAGTTGCCTACCCGCGCCACGCGCACATGCTCCAGCGCTCCCGCCGACACCCGCTCCACCGCTGCCGTCAAACCCGCCGCCCGCCGCGAGGGCAACAGCAGCCCGTCCACACCCGCGCCGCCGGCGGCGCGCAGCAGCGCGCCGAGGTTCTGTGGGTCTTCGATCCCATCCGCTGCCACCAGCAGCCGCCGCGGCGCCGCCTGCAACAGATCTTCCAATGCCAGCGTGGCCTTCGCCTCCGCCACCGCCAGCACTCCCTGGTGGCGCAGCCCGCCCGCCAGTCGGTCCAGCGCCGCCGCCGCTTCCCAGCGCACCTCCACGCCCGCCGCCCGCGCCGCCACCGCCAACGCGTGGACGCGGTGGTCGCGCCGTCCGCGCTCCATGGCCAGGTAGCGCAGCGGCGAGCCCGCGCGGAGCGCCTCCTCCACCGCGTGTGGGCCAGCCAGGATGCGTGCGCTCATTTGTCGTATTGCAGCAGCGACATCACGTCGTGGTGGGCCAACTGCTGGCGTCCCGGCAAAAAAGTCAGTTCCACAATGAAGGCTAGTCCTTCCACCTTGCCGCCCAATTCCTCCACCAGACGGACGCTGGCCGCTGCCGTGCCCCCGGTCGCGATCAGGTCGTCCACGATCAGTACGCGCTGACCGGGTTGCACCGCGTCGCGATGGATCTCCAGCCGGTCGGTGCCGTATTCCAGGCTGTACTCGATCGCAGCGGTGGGTGCCGGCAGCTTGCGTGGCTTGCGGATCGGCACAAAGCCTGCCCCCAGGCGGTAGGCCAAGGCCGGCCCGAAGATGAAGCCGCGCGCCTCGATGCCCGCCACCAGTTCGATATTGCGCCCGGCGTAATGCGCCGCTAGCAGATCCACCGTGCGCGCGAACGGCCGCGGCTGTTTCAGCAGCGTGGTGATGTCATAGAACAAAATCCCCGGCTTGGGATAATCCGGCACCTCGCGGATGAACGCCTTGAGCTCGTTGCCCATGCCCGCCCTGGTTGTGGCCATCGAATGAGTTCGCCTTTCCTTAGTCCATGATCACAAAACCTTGGCCGGGCGGCGCCGGCCGTTCCCACTCCTGCCGCTCCACATGCATGACCTGCGCCCCGGCGGGGCCGGTTTGGAGGCAGCGATACAAGCGTTCCACATCCGCCTCCAAGCCCAGCGCCGCTACTTCCACCGCGCCATCGGAACGGTTGCGCACCCAGCCTTGCAGCCGCAGCGGCCGCGCCACGCTGAGCACAAAGGCGCGATACCCCACGCCTTGCACCCTGCCGTAAACCTCAAAGCGTGCCGACGCGGTCATTTTATGAATTGTAATCGCTCCCGGCGCGGTTTCCATTTTGCGGCTTTCTGTACGCCATGCGGCCCTGCGCCGCATCTAAAAAAGCGATGGGCCAGCTTCGTCAGGCGATGCAGCGCGTGCGTACCCTGCGGCCCTCGCGCATTCGCGCGGAGGCGGCGCGCCCCTTTTCGCTGGATCTCATCGCCACCGATGCCGCCGACCGCGCCGCACTGGCGCGGATCTTCGTGCCCGATGCGCTGGCGGGCGAGGATCGCGTCCGCGCCTTGGACTGCCTGGAAGCGGCTCCGCGCCGTCGCCACCCCGTGATTCCGGTGCGTTCGCCCCGCGCCGTCGCCGCCGCCGTTGCCCTCGACTGGACCGATCCGCACCCCGGGTTGCTGGCGCTGCTGCGCGCGCATCCGTCCTACCGGTTGGCGTTGGCGCGCGCCTTTCCGCCGGTGCGCGCGGTCCTCGGACGTGAGCTGATCCAGGCCACCGCCGCCCGCAACGCCGCGATTGCCGCCATCACCGCCTTGCCCGACGTCATTCCCACGCCGCTCAGCCTGGTGCTGGCGCTGGGCGAGATGGGTTCAGATACAGTGCTGCTCACCGCCAACCAAATCGGCCTGTGTTTCGAGTTGGCCGCCATGCAGGGCCAGCGTGCGGGTTGGTCCAATCAGGCGGGCGCGATTGCCGGCATTGTGGCCGCTGCCTTCGGCTGGCGTACGCTGGCGCGCGAACTCGTTGGCCTCATCCCGGCGGGGATTGGCTTGGCCGCAAAATCCGGCATCGCCTACTCGGGTACCCTGGCAGTTGGCGCTGCCCTATTGCGAAGGTCGGAACCGTCCACCACAGCGCTTGCCCGCCGGCGCCAATCGGCGTAGTTGTGATGAGTACAAGGCAGATCCATGAACCTCCATTTGACCGTTCAGGTTCCACGCTCACCAGAACTGAATCAGCTGGTTGAGCGCTTTCACCACAAACTTGAGCCGCTGCTGGTGGCTTTTCAGCCCGAACTGGTCCAACTTCAGGGCCGTTTGGTGCGCCATACCAGCCGCGAAGGCGTCCTCTGCCGTCTCAACCTGCACCTGCCCACCGCCCGGTTGAGCAGCGAAAAGGCGGCCGCCACCGCCCAGGCCGCCTTCCGCGCCACCAGCGAGGATCTGGTGTCGCAGTTGAACAAACACAAGCAGCGCCTGCGGCTGACGCGGCCGCATCGACGCCTCCAGCGGCGCGCCGCAGCCACGCCGGTGCCGGCGCCGGGCGAGCGCGCGCCCGACTGGCGGCAAGCCGACCTGGCGGGCTACTTCGGCAGCCACATGAGCGAAGTGTTGGCCTTTGTCCGCCGCCAGATCGCCTTGCGCGAGCGCCTCGGCGAGTTGCCCGCCGGCGGGCTCGATCCGCAGGAAGTGCTGGATGAGATGGTGGTCACCGCGCTCGCGGCGCGTCCGGGTTCGGTCAGCGCCAACCGTGGCCGCTGGCTGCTGATGCTGGCGGCCCAAGCCATCCGCAAACTCGCACGGGACTATGGCGATCATCCGCATGGCCAGGCGATGAGCTCGCTGGACGCGCAACTGCCAACCTCCCGGTCCGGTCCGGTGGCGGGCGAGGATCAGCCCGAGGCTCTGCGGCTGCACGATGTGGTCGCCGCCAACCGCCGCGATCCCGAGCAAGTTGCCGCCGCCGCCGAGGCCCTGGAGCGGCTGGCGGCGGCGCTGTTGCACCTGCCCGCCCAACAGCGGCATGATCTTGTGTTGTACCTGCTCGAGGGGTTCCGGCCGCAGGAGTTGGCCGAACTGACGCATCGCAGCGAAGCCGAGGTGCGGCGCTCGCTCGAGCAGGCGGAGACGGGGCTAAGGGCCCAGGCGGAAATGCCCGAATTGCTGAGCCAGCGTATATCCGTGGACTTCAAGCCCGGGGAGGGGCGCCGACGACCACACCGCCGCGGCATGCTGCCGCAACAGGCCTGAATGCCGGCGCGACACTCCACTCGGGCGAAGCTCGCGTGCCTGGGCCTGATCCTTGGCGTGATCGCCGGATGCCACCTGCAGCCGGTGCCCGCCCCCGCTCTGCCCCAACCGGCCGCATCGCCGCCCCGCGGCGGGGCAGCGCCAGCTCCGGTGGCGCCTCCCCTGCCGCGGGCCCAGCCCCGCCTGCCGCGCCCGGCCATCACCAAGCCCGCGCATCCTGCGCTGCGTCCCGATGCGGTCGCGGTCTTGATTCGTTCGCTCGAGACCCAATACGCGGCCGCGGTGGAGCTGTATCAGCAAGGCCGGTTGGATGAAGCCCGGCGCAGTTTCGACCAGACCGTCGACCGCCTGCTCGCCAGCCCCTACGATCTCCGCTCGACACCGCGCCTGCAGGCCGAACTCAATTCCTTGCTCGACCGCATCCAGGCGCTCGAAAGCGATCTGTTGCCGGTCGGGGGCATGAACTCCGTCCAGGCACAGGCTTCCCCCCTGCAGCAGGTGCCACCAGTCACCTTCCCGCTCGATGCCGCCACCCGCGCCAAACTGGAGCGCGCCAGCCGCCTGGCGACCGCGGTGCAGCCGCCCGGCGCTCTGGCGCTGCCCATTAACGATCGCGTACTGCGTTATGTCCATTACTTCACCACCCGCGGCCGCGCCTCGATCCTCGAAGGGTTCCAGCGCGGCGGCCGCTACAAAACGATGGTGGACCGCATTTTCCGCGCCTATGGCGTGCCCACCGATCTGTTCTATATGGCGCAGTTGGAGAGCGACTTCAACCCGCGGGAACGCAACGGCGGCATGTGGCAATTCGAGCCCTCCCGGGCAGCGGATTACGGTTTGCAACGCAATCATTGGGTGGACGAGCGTGACGATCCGCACCTGGAGACGGTCGCCGCCGCCCGTCACTTGCGCGATCTGCATGCCGAGTTCGGCGACTGGTTTCTGGCCATGGCCGCTTACAACGCCGGCCCGGGAACCGTCTTGCGGGCGGTGGCGCGCACCGGCTACGCCGACTATTGGAAACTCGACGCGCTGGCAGCACTGCCCCGCACCACGCGCGACTACGTTCCCGTGGTGCTGGCCATGGCGCTCATTGCCCGCAACCCGAGCCAGTATGGATTCGGCCATCTCACTCTAGACCCGCCCCGCCGGCTCGATCGGGTCCGCGTCAGCGCCAATCTGGATTTGCGCTTGGCGGCGGAGTGCGCCCAGGTAACTGTGGGAGATTTACAACACCTCAACCCCAGTTTGCTCGAGTATTTGGTTCCGGCGGGCTATGAGCTCTACCTGCCACTCGGCGCCAGCACCAAGTTCAACGAGGCGCTGTCCCGCGTGCCGGCCGGCGACCGCATCACTTGGCGCATGCACTGGGTACAGCCGGGCGACACCTGGCGGCGCGTGTCCCGCCGCTTCCACATTTCCGAAGCCCGCCTGGCGGCAGCAAACCACCTTTCCCTCCGCCTGCGCCCGGTGCCGGGAATGCCGCTGGCTCTGCCCTTGGGGGGGCGGGTGGTGATCCGCCAAGTGGCGTCGCGCCGGCGCTGATCCGGCGCGGGTGCCCTACCGCCTTTTGGGCTTGCGGTCTCGCCTTGGCCTTGCCAGAATGTGGGAGCGCGAGGTCAGTGCAGCAGCGCCGGGTTGGCCCCGGAGCCTTGCAAGGAGGATTCATGAACTGGGACGATGAGACGGTTCACCCGCTGTACGCGACGGCCAGTGGGGACGACAACGGCGATCCGTTCAACTTTGGCGACGACACGATGGGCCAGGACCAGGATCTGGACGAAGACGAGGTGGAGGAGATTGACACCTTTGCCGCGCTGATCGAATCGCCGGTGGACATCATTGCGGCGGTGGCAAGCACGCCCGCGCCCAAGCCCCCGAAGCCGAAGAAGGCGGCGGCGAAGCAAGCGGCGCCCAAGCCTGCGGCCAAGAAGAAGCCCGCGCCCGCCAAGACGGCGAAGAAGCCGGCGGCGAAGAAGCCGGCGAAGCGAGCGCCCGCCCCGGCGGCGAAGAGAACCGCTGCCAAAGCGACGGCTCGCAAGGCCGCCTCCAAAAAGCCCGTGCGCCCGGCTGCGCCGAAGAAGGCCGCCAAGAAAACGGCCAAGAAGGCCGCCCCCAAGGCTAAGGCAAAAGCGGCGCCGCGGACCGCCAAGAAGCGGGCGCGCCGCTAAGCCTCGGCGCGCATCTCAAGTGGGGGGAGGTGGGGGGCGGCCTGCGGCCGCTCCGCACTGTTTTGCCCTGCTGTGGACTTCGACTTCATTCTGGACCGGCGTCTGGCGGTCGGCGGCGGCATCTGGACGCGGGAAGCGATGGCCACCTTGGCGCGCTTGGGGTTCACCCACGTGCTCAATCTGCAGGCGGAGTTTGACGACTCCGCACTGGCGGTCGAGTGCGGCATCACCGCTCTTTGGGTCCCCACCGAGGACGACTGCACCCACAAGCCGGCGGAATTCTTTGAGCGCGTGGCCGGGTTCGCACTGGCCGCGTTGGCCAGCGTCGAGGCGCAAGTCTACGTCCACTGCGCCGCTGGCGTGCATCGCGGCCCGCTCGCCACCGCCGCCATCTTGCACGCCCTGGGCTTCGACGTGGAAGCCGCCATGGCGTTGATCACTACCCGCCGCCTCGCCGCCGAGTTTCCCCCAGCCTACGCCGCCAGCCTGCACGCCTGGGCGCAGGCGCGCGCCCGCAATTGAGCCCGCCCTGCTGGTGCCCGGCCCGCGACGAGCGGCACGGTCTTTCCCGCCGGACGCGGCTTGCTGGCTGCCGTTGTGCTGGAGGAGACGGGGCAGGAGATGGCGGTGCGGCGGCAATTGCCGGTTGACCCGGGCATTCCGGGTAGTGTCTAATGCAGCTTGACTGTACGGGGGAAACTAGCGTGGCACTGAAACTGACTACCCGCACCGTGGACGGCGTCACGGTCGTTGAGGCGACGGGGCGCATCGTACTTGGCCAGGAGACCAACGATCTGCGCGAGAGCGTGAAGGGTCTGCTCGCCAACAGCGTCACCAAGATCGTCATCAACCTGTCCAACGTCGATTTCATCGACAGCAGCGGTTTGGGCGCGCTGGTGGGCCTCTACAGCACCGCCAACTCGCGCGGCGCCAAGATCCGGCTGGCGGCGATCACCAAGCGCTTTCACGAGCTGCTGATGATCACCAAGCTGTTGACGGTCTTCGACGTCTACGACAACGAAGCCGCAGCGGTCGCCAGCTTCCAATAAGCCGCGCCCGGGGTTACTCCACCCGGTACATCGTCAGCCCGCTGAGCAGCTTGGGGAAGAAGTCCGTGGACTTTTGCGGCAGGACTTCCCCGGCCAGCGCGACGTCGCGCACCTGCGACGGGGGAATCGGGTTGAGCAGAAACGCCGCCTGTCCCGCGCCCGCGGCGACGGACTCGAGCGCCTCGGCGCCGTCTTTGACATAGCGCAGGTGCTGCTCGGCGCGCACCATCTCGGGCGTGATGCCGAGCGCGTGCTGCAGCGCCAAATGGTGCAGCAGCACGACGTCCAGCCCGCGCTGGCGC
>DAIDIF010000101.1 GCA_027451805.1 Acidobacteriota bacterium | reverse complement strand
GCGCACGAAAAACGCCACCACGAGCCTGGTACCGGCGGGAAGCGCCCCAGTGATCATGCGCCCGTTGACGCCCACGCCCCTCACGGAACGGAGAACGGCGCTACCGTCCGCTCTGGCCCGGGCCTGCTCGAAAGCGGCACTCTTGGCGAAGGCGGAGCCTTCGCGCTGCAGCCGCCAGCCAGCGAGCGCGAGAGACACCAAGGCGACCGCTTCCGCGAGCAGCAGTAGGCGAGCGGGGGTGTCCGCGCGGGCCTTTGGGGCTCGCGCGGAAGCTGTGGCGGCTTTGTGTCTATTCAATGGGGTTGCAATACGCGTTATTGGCATCGACGCTGCCGTCCGCGAGCTCGCAACCGCAGGACACAGTGCAGTTGCCCCCGAAGACCCCGTCCCAACAATTGCCGCCGGCCTGGCAATGGCTGCCCAGCGGCTGGAGTCCTTGCACGGGCGCGGCAAGGGCAGAAGGCGCCAGGCAGAAGAAAGCCGCTGCGGCCGACGCCGCGACGAGTAGCAACGATCGAGTGAGCAGAATTTTCGCAGTACACCTCCATTCGTGATGCGATCCGGCCCTATAAAGGGCTGCTGCGGGTACGCTACCCCCCCCCCCGCGGCGTTTGTCAAGTGCTATTCCGCAGTACTTAAAATTACTCGCCAAATAACTTCTGTGTCGTAGCCTGCGGGGCGTCATGGAACATACTTCCGCTTGCGGCTCTCTGGCGCCGGGTATTCACGCCCCTTACCGCCGCTGCGGCGCCGGCGGCCGCCGCCGCCGCCAGCGCGACCGGGACAGGGCCGCCGAGCAGAAGGCGTGCCTCCATCTCGGCGACGCCATAGGCGAAGCCCACAAAGACCAGCCAGTACGCCAGCCACCAGGTTTTGAGGTTGGCCCGGCCCGCGACATAGGCGCAGGTGAAGGGCAGTTTCTCGAACCGCACTTGCACCGTTTCCACCAGCAGCCACAAGAGCGCCGCGCAAAGCGCCGCATGGAGCGCAGCGAGGCGCCAGCCGCCGGCCAAGGCACCCACGGCTGCGGCCAAGGCGGTCGCCGGAAGCGCCCCGTAGATCAGCAGAATCTTGCGCACAGCGAGAAAGCGCTCCGGCGCGGGTTCAGTTTCGGCCAGGCGGAAGAGCCAATTGGCGCGCAGCTCGATCGGGATGGTGAAGACGTGCCGCAGGCCCACAATCAGGCCAAAGCCCAGCGCCAGCGGCGCCGCCAGCGCGGCGGTGAGAATCGCCTCGGCTGAGCCCGGGCGGGCGCCCAGCGCCTCGGTCAGCCAAGCCAGGGCGGCGGCGGTGCCGAACGCCAGCCATGCCGCGGAGTAGACGCCGTGGCGGCGGCTGCGCGCCAACGTGGCCACGGTGAACCGATAGACCGCCCGCTCGCGCGGCTGCGGCGCGATCCATCGCGCCATCCACCCGCTCCCGGCCAACCGCCGGCCGGCGCGGGCGGGGCGGGGCGGCGTGCGAGCCTCATGCCACGAGCGCAGGGTGTAGGCCGCCAGCGCCATCGCCGCCGTCGCCGCCAACGTCCAGACCCCGGCCTGCCCCGCCGCCCGGTCCGCCGGGGTGGCGATTCCGGCCAGCGCTTTGTCCAGCCCTACGAACCAAAGCATGGGCCGCGCCCACCAGGGCTTCGCCGCCGCGAGGTGGAGGTACACCGCAGGCGACGTCAGGTCGAGGCAGAGGACGACCGCCGCCAGCAGCGCCACCGTGAGACCCAAACGCGCGCCGCGCGTCACCGCGCCGGTGGCGGGCAGCAGCGCGCGCAGCCCGACCACCGCCAGAAACGCCCACGCCGCCGCCGCGGCGGCGGCGATCAGTTGCGCCGCGATGCGGCGCAGCACGGTCGCGAACCCGGCGGCGTCCGGCGCGGTGAAGAGCGGGAAGAGGACGCTGGAGTAGACGTTCAAGATCGCGACGAAGCTACCCAGCAGCGCCGCCAACGCCAGCAGCTTCGCGCCTGCGATTACGCCCGGCCGCAACGGCAGCGGGCCGAGAATGGCGTAGTCCAGCCGCGCCGGCAGCAGCGCCTCCCACTGCACCAGCGCCAGCAGGCCCGCGAGCAGCAGGCTGAGCGCGATGAAGTAGGCGCGAATCGGGTCCACGTCGACGCCGGCGGTGTAGACGAGCGCCAACTGGAAGCAGATCACCGCACCGGGGGCGGCGAAGATGGCTGCCACGGCGATCGCCAGCGCGCGCGGGTCACCGCCTTCGGCGAGCGTATCGCTGACGAAGAACGAGCGCAGGAAATGGCGGTAGAGGCGGCGCACGTCAGCTCTGCATCAGCGCGACCAGATCCTCGGCGCTACGCTCCAGGTCGGGCTGTTGCGTCAGCTCGGCGAAGATCTCTTCCAGCGAGGGCAGGCGCATCAGCGTTCCCAGGTTGGCCACCGAGTCGTCGGCGACGACGCGGCCCTGGTGCAGCACGATCACGCGCGAGCACACCTTCTCGACGACTTCGAGCGCGTGCGAGCTGTGCAGCACGATCTTGCCGCGGCGGGCGAGCGCGGCGAAGACGTGACGCATGAGCAGCACGGCGGTGACGTCGAGCCCCGACAGCGGCTCGTCCAGGATGAGCACGTCGGGGTCGTGCAGCATCGCGGCGGCGAGCAGGATCTTTTGCTTCATGCCCTTGGAGTAGGTCTCGATCGGCGCATCGCGGCTGCCGGTCAGGCCGAAGACCTCGAGTGCGGCCCCGATCTTGCTGCGCAGCGGCGCGTCGGCCAAGCCGCGCAGCCCGCCCGCCAGTTCGAGATACTCGGTGCCGGTGAGATGACCGTAGAGATAGGGCTCTTCCGGCACATACCCGAGGTGGGCGCGGTAGGTGCGACCCAGCGGCTTGCCGGCATAGAGAATCTCGCCGCTCGAGGGCGGCATGAGGCCGGCGAGCATGCGCACCGTGGTGCTCTTGCCGGAGCCGTTGACGCCGAGGTAGCCGCAGACCTCGCCCGGCCGCAGGGTGAAGCTGACTCCGCGCACCACCGGCAGCCGCCCGTAAGCGCGGGTCACGTCGCGCACTTCGAGCGCCGCGCCGTTCATGGGCCTCATCATACGCCCGCGAGGCTGGCGACGGCGCGGGCGAGTTAGAAATGGGGCTGGCGGACGGCGAGGACGGCGTTGAGGCCGCCGAAGGCGAAGGAGTTGGAGAGCGCGGCGCCGATATGCCGCTCGCGCGCGGTGTTGGGGGTCACGTCGAGGTCGCAGTCGGGATCGGGCGTGGTGAAGTTGGCGGTGGGCGGCACGATCCCGTGCTCCATCGCCAGCAGCGTGGCGGCCAGCTCGATGGCGCCGCTGGCGCCCATGGCGTGGCCGTGCATGGACTTGGTGGAGCTGATGGATAGGCGCGCGGCGTGCTCGCCGAAGACGTCCTTGATGGCGCCGATTTCGGTGGCGTCGTTGAGCTTGGTGCCGGTGCCGTGGGCGTTGATGTAGTCCACCTCGCCCGGCGCCAGCCCGGCCGAACTCAGCGCTTCGCGCATGGCCGCGGCGGCGCCCTCGCGCGAAGGCTGGGTGATGTGGCCGGCGTCGGCGGAGGCGCCATAGCCGGCCAACTCGGCGCGGACGCGGGCACCGCGGCGGGCGGCGTTTTCCGCCGTTTCCAGCACGAACATGGCGGCGCCCTCGCCCAGGACCAAGCCGGCGCGGTCGCGGCTGAAGGGACGGCAGGCGCGCACCGGATCGTCGGCGCCCGAGGACAGCACCCGCATCGCCTCCCAAGCCTTGATCACGCCGAACGTCAACGGCGCGTCGCTGCCGCCGGCGATGACCACGTCGGCGACACCGTCGCGCAGCAGGCGCCACGCCTCGCCCAGCGCGTGGGTGGAGGAGGCGCAGGCGGTGGAGATGGTGAAGCTGGGGCCGCGCGCGCCGGTGTGCATGCTGATCTGCGAAGTCGCGGCGCTGTACATCGCACGCGGAATCAGGAACGGGTGCACGCGCGCCGCGCCCTCGCCGTAAATCTGGCGGAAGCCCTGATCCTGGGTGCAGATGCCGCCCATGCCGGTGCCGGTGAGCACGCCGGCGCGCTCGGCGGCGTACGGCCCGCCCGACTCGAAGCGCGGCGGCAGGCCGGCGTCGGCCAGCGCCCGCTGCGCGCACACCACGCCGAACTGGGCGAAGCGGTCGAGCATGTCGGTTTCCTTGCCGAAGATCGGCTCCGGATCGAAGTCGTTAATTTCGGCGACCGCGCGCGTGGTGAGGCGGTCGGAAACGACGCGGGTGAGGGGGCCGATGCCGCTGCGGCCAGCCGCGAGATTGCTCCAAAACGTCCCGCTGTCGCTACCGGAGGCGGAGAGGACGGCAAAGCCGGTGATTACGACCGTCGGCATCGAGGAGCGGGGAGACTACGCCGGTGAGGCGGCGCCCAGTTGCGTCCGCAAAGCGTCCACTACCTGCCGAACGCTCTTCATCTCCCGCGCCACCTCGTCCGGAATGGTGAGGTTGTACTTCTCTTCCAGCGCGAACACAATGTTCACGCCATCGAGAGAATCGATTTTCAACTGTTCGAAGGTGGCATCCGGAGAGATGGATTCGGCCGGCAAGCGCTGCTCGCGGGCGATGACGGCGATCACGTCCTGGGTCAGATCGTCAGGCACACGGCTCTCCAGTGAAAGCATAATCATACAACGGATGAGGGGCGTGAGACATTAGCCAACGGTAGACAAGGGCAGACACACGGCCGGACGCATGGAAAACGCCGAGATCGCACGCTTGTTGCGGGAGACCGCCGACCTGATGGAGGTTGCCGGCGAGGACGGCTTCCGCATCCGCAGCTACCGGCGCGCCGCCGAGGTGGCCGAAACCTGGCCAGAGGCGCTGGCCGGACTGTGCGCCGAGCCCAAGCGGCTGCGCGAGCTGCCGGGCATCGGCAAGACCATGGCGGAGCACATCAGCGAACTGGTCGCCACCGGAGAGTTGCAGCTGCACCGCGAACTGCTCGCGCGCTACCACCCGGAAATGCTGGAATTACTGCAAGTTCCCGGCCTGGGGCCGAAGACGGCGGCGCTGATCTGGGAGACCTATGGCGCCGGCACGCTGGCTGCGGTGGAGGCCCTGGCGCAAGCGGGCAAGCTGCGCGAGCTGCCGCGCCTGGGAGAAAAAGCCGAGCAGCGCATCCTGCGCGGGATCGCGGCCCGCCGCAGCCTCGCCGGCCGCTTCCGCCGCGATCAGGCCGAAGAAGCCCTGGACAATCTACTGGCGTGGATGAAGCAGGTCAAGGGGCTGGAACGGCTCGAGCCGGCAGGCTCCTGGCGGCGCGGCCGCGACACGGTGGGCGATCTCGACCTGGTGGCCACCGGCGCCGGCTATCCGGCGGCGGCGGTGCCGGCGGCGCAGCGCTTTCTGGCGGCGCCGCAGATTCAGGAGGTGCTGGCGCAAGGCGAGGACAAGCTCTCGGTGCGGCTGAGCAACGGCCTGCAGGTGGACCTGCGGCTGGTGCCGGGGGAAAGTTCTGGCGCCGCGATGCAGTACTTCACCGGCTCGCAGGCGCACAACATCGCGCTGCGGGGGCGGGCGCAGGAGCGAGGCTACAAGCTCAACGAGTATGGCCTGTTCCGGCTCCAGGACGGCGAGCGGGTTGCGGGCGAGGACGAAGCCGGCGTGTACCAGGCCCTGGGTCTGGCCTGGATCCCGCCGGAACTGCGCGAAGACCACGGCGAGATCGCCGCCGCGGAAGCCGGCACGCTGCCGCGGCTGATCGAGCTGGCCGACATCCGCGGCGACCTGCATGCGCACACGGTGGAAAGCGACGGCAAGGCCACCATTTTGGAGATGGCGGCGGCGGCACGCGCCCGCGGCTACGGCTACCTCGCCATCACGGATCACTCCCAAGCCCTGGCGATGGCCAACGGCCTGGACGAGGGGCGCATGCTGCAACACCTGGCCCGGATTCGGGCCGCCGAGCGCGAGTTCCACGCCACCGCACCCGGCTTCCGCATCTTCGCCGGGGTTGAGGTGGATATCCTGGCGGACGGCGGGCTCGATCTCGACGATGAAGTATTACATCAACTGGATGTGGTTATCGGCAGCATTCACTCGCGCTTCGAGCAGAGCCAGGAAGTGACGACGGCGCGCCTGCTGCGCGCCATCGCCAACCCCAACCTGGACATTCTCGGCCATCCCAGCGGGCGCCTGCTGTTGCGCCGCGAGGCCTATCGTTACGACTTTGAGCAGGTGGCGGCGGCGTGCCGGCAGCACGGCGTGGCGATGGAGATCAACGCCTCGCCGGAACGGCTCGACCTCGACGCCACCCAGGCGCGACGCTGCCGCGAACTGGGAGTGAAGATCAGCATCAACACCGACGCGCACCACCCCCGGCATTTCGCGAATATGCGGTTTGGACTGGCGACCGCCCGGCGCGCCGGGCTGGAGGCGGGAGACGTGATTAACACGCTGGAGGCGGGGCAGGTGCTGCGCCATCTTCGGCGCGCATGAGCGGCTCGCCGACACGCACGGAGAAACCCAGCGGCAGAGCCATGCGCCAGACAACGGGGGGGGGCGCGAGCACAATCACGGTGGAACCGAACTCGAAGTGGCCCAACTCCTGGCCGCGGGCCAAGGGCACCGGCGGGTCGTAGCCGCGCCGCGCGGGGGCGTGCGGGCCGGGCCCGGCGTTCCAGCCGGGATCATAGCTGACGCGAATGCCGCCCACCAGGCAAGCGCCGACCATGACCAGCGCCAGCCGCCCCCAGCGGGCGTCGAGCCAGGTGACGAGACGCTGGTTGGCGCAGAACAGGCCAGCCATGCGGGCGGCGGCACGCGGATGGACGGGAAAGAAGGCGCCGGGGATGTAAGCGGCGGCGCTCACCGCGCCGGCTTCGGGCGCGTGCACGCGGTGGTAATTGGCGGGGGCGAGGTAGAGGGTGCAGTAGGCGCCGCCCTCGAGCGCGGCGGCGCCGGCGGGGTCGTCGAGCAACGCGGCCAGAGGGTAGCGGCGGTTCTTGGCCTCGAAGAGCTGGCCCCGAACGATGGCGCCGCTGGCGCCGATTACGGCGTCGGCGGGTGAGACCAACGCCTGGGGCTCAGCCGCCACGGGACGCAGGCCGGGCTTGAGCGCGCGGCAGAAAAACTGTTGCAAGCTGGCGAACCCGCCGTCCGGCTCCAGCGCCTCCGCCACATTCACGTGGTAGCGGCGCGCAAACCAAGGGATGAGGAAGCGCGAGGCGGGTGCGCGCGCCACCCGTCCTGCACACCGCGAGACCCGTTCGCGCCAGGGCGTGACGTGCGACGCCTCAGGCATCGGGCTCACTCATAGCGGAGGGTTTCGGCGGGCGTAACCGCCAACGCCCGGCTGGAGGGGTAGAGGGTCGCCAGGAAGGCCACGCCCAACGAGAGCGCCGCCACCAGCACGCCGTCCCAGGGCTGGGGATGAAAAGGAATGTAGTCCACCGCATACACCTGAGCGGAAACCGGAATCCAGTGATAGCGGTTGGCGGCCCAGGCGAGCGGATAGGCGAACGCCAGCCCGGCGGCGGTGCCGAGGGCGGCGATCCCCAGGCCCTGATAAACGAAGATGCGGCGGATCTGCCAGCGGCGGGCGCCGAGACCGAGCAGCACGGCGATCTCCTTGCGCTTTTCCATCACCAGCATGGTGAGCATGATGAGCACGTTGAGCGCGGCCACCAGCACCACCAAGCCGATGACGATCATGGTGCCGAGGCGCTCAAGCTGCAGCGCCTGGAAGTAGGGCCGGTTCTCCGAGATCCAGGTGGTGGTGGCGTAGCCGGGGCCGGCGGCGGCGCGGGCGGCGCGCGCCACCGCCTCGGCCTGATAGATGTCGTCCAGGCGGAACTCGAGATCGCTAGCCCAGTTGCCGGAGTTGTGCGGCTCCAGTGCCTGAGCCGCGGGCAGGCTGACGTACGCCCAGGCGCTGTCAAAGTCCAAAAAGCCGGAGCGAAACACACCCGCCACGCGGAACTCAACCCGGCGGCCGGTCATGCCCAGCGGGGTCAATTCGGCGTTGGGCAAATAGAGCTCGATCCAACTGCCGGGCATGGCGTTGAGCGATTGCGCCAGTCCCCTGCCGAGAATGATGTTGGGGCCGGCGGGGTGGCGCAGCAGCGGCTCCAGACTGCCGGCCTGCAAATGGGCGAGGAGGTTGCCGATTTTCAGCTCCGCTTGCGGCAGTATGCCCTTGAGCACGACCTCGTGGCTGAGGTTGCCCCGGCTGAGCAGCCCGGCCAGATAGATTTCCGGCGCCACCGCCACGACATGGGGGAGATGCTGGACGCGGGCGATGAGGGCGGGATAGTCAGCGATGGGCTGCGGGCGGCTGGGCATCAGATTGACCTGGGCGGTGGCGCCGACGAGTTCGTTCTGGAGGGCATCGCGAAACCCGTTGGTGACCGCCAGCGCCAGGATGAGCGCGCCCACGCCGGCGGCAAAGCCGGTCACGGCGATGGCGGTCACCACCGACACCAAGCCCCGCCCGCGGCGCGGGCGCAGGTAACGCAAGGCGACAAACCCCGGCATCTGCACGATAACGCCAGTGTAGGGCAACTTCCGCGCCGCCCCGGCGGAGAGCGGCCCCAGGCAGTTCATACTGGAGTGTGGCCATGGCTAGAATCGAAGCTCCGGCGGGAGCATCCAAGACAGTAGCGGGACTATTGCGCGCGGTGGGATTGGCGCGCCGTTTCCGCTCCGGAGGCGGAGAACTGGTGGTCTTTGAGGGCTTGTCGCTGGAAGTTGAACCGGGCGCCATGGTGGCCATCGTGGGCGAGAGCGGCACCGGCAAAAGCAGCTTATTGCACGCGCTGAGCGGATTGGACAGGCCTTCGGCGGGTGACGTATACTTCGGTTCAAGATCGCTGGCGGGGATGGGAGAGGAGGAGCTGGCTGAATTTCGCAACCGCGAGATCGGCTTTGTTTGGCAGCAAAGCTATCTCCTGCCGGAATTTACGGCCGCCGAAAACGTCATGATGCCGCTCCTCATTGCCGGCCGGAGCCCGGCCGCAGCGGCGCCGCCGGCGCAGGCATGGCTGGCGCGGGTAGGCTTGGCGGAGCGGGCGGGACATCGCGCCGGCGAGCTCTCCGGCGGAGAGCAGCAGCGGGTGGCGATCGCGCGCGCGCTGGTGGGCGGGCCGTCGTTCCTGATGGCGGACGAACCCACCGGCAACCTTGACGAACGCACCGGCGCGGCGGTGTTCGCGCTGCTGCGCCAACTCCAGCAGGAGCAGAACCTGACTTCCCTGCTGGTGACCCACAACCTCGCCCAAGCCGCCGGCTGCGACCGCATCCTGCGGCTGCACGCGGGCCAGCTCCAACTTCTTCCAGCCGCCGAGTGAACGTATGTTTGAGCGCTACACCGAAAAAGCCCGGCGGGTGATCTTCTTCGCCCGCTATGAAGCCAGCCAGTGCGGCAGTCCCTACATCGAGAGCGAGCACCTGCTGCTCGGGCTGCTGCGGGAAGACAAGGCGCTGACCAACCGCTTCCTGCGCACGCATGCCTCGCTGGAATCCATCCGCAAGGAGATCGAGGGGCGGACCATCGTGCGCGAAAAGGGCTCGACCTCGGTGGACCTGCCGCTCAGCCACGAGAGCAAGCGGGTGCTGAACTACGCCGCGGAAGAGGCGGAGCGGCTGAGCCACAAGCACATCGGCACCGAGCACCTGCTGCTGGGCCTGCTGCGCGAGGAGCGCTGCTTCGCGGCGGAGATGCTGCAAAACCGCGGCCTGCGGCTGACGCAGGTGCGCGAAGACCTGGCGCGGGCCTCGCAGGAGCGCGCCAGCCGGCCCAAAGAGTCGTCGCTGCTGGTGGAGTTCAGCCGCGACCTGACGCAGGCGGCGCTGGACGGGCAGTTGGACCCGCTGGTGGGCCGGCAGCACGAGCTGGAGCGGGTGATCCAGATTCTGTGCCGCCGCACCAAGAACAACCCGGTGCTGATCGGCGAGCCGGGCGTGGGCAAGACGGCGATCGTGGAGGGGCTGGCGCAGAAGATCGCCGACAGCGACGTACCCACCTTCCTGGCCGAAAAGCGCATCCTGGCGCTCGATCTCTCCCTGATCGTGGCGGGCACCAAGTACCGCGGCCAGTTCGAAGAGCGGCTGAAGACGATCATGAAGGAGCTGATCGAGAACCAGAACATCATCATCTTCATCGACGAGCTGCATACCCTGGTGGGCGCCGGCTCAGCCGAAGGCTCGCTCGACGCCGCCAACATCCTCAAGCCCACGCTCTCGCGCGGCGAGATCCAATGCATCGGCGCGACCACGCCGGGCGAGTACCGCAAGAGCATCGAAAAGGATCGCTCGCTGGAGCGGCGCTTCCAGTCGGTCAAGGTGCCGCCGCCGGACGAGGAAGAGGCGGTGCTGGTGTTGAACGGCATCAAGGACCGGTACGAAAAGTTCCATGCCGTCACCTACACGGACGAGGCGCTGCGCTTCGCGGTGCTGCACTCCAGCCGCTACATCCCCGACCGGTTTTTGCCGGACAAGGCGATTGACCTGCTGGACGAGGCCGGCGCACGGGTGAAACTGCGGCAGACCAGCATGCCGGAGGAGATGGCGGAGGTGCAGAAGCAGCTCAAGCTGATCAACCACCGGATGAACAGCTCGATCGCCAACCACGAGTTCGAGAAGGCGCGGTTCTACTCGGACGAGGAGCGCAAGGAGCGCGACAACCTGCGGCTGCTGCGGGAGAAGTACCAGCTCGACGAGACCGTCGCCGGGGTGGTCACGCGGGAGGACATCGAGGACGTGGTGGCGCGCTGGACCGGCGTGCCGGTGCACGCGGTCAAGGAAGAGGAGATGCAGAAACTGCTGCGCATCGAGCAGGAGCTGCACAAGCGCGTGATCTCGCAGGACAAGGCGATCTCGGCGTTGTCGCGCGCCATCCGGCGCAGCCGCGCCGGGCTAAAGAGCCCCAACCGGCCGGTGGGCTCGTTCCTGTTCCTGGGCCCCACCGGGGTGGGCAAAACCGAAGTGGCGCGCTCGCTGGCAGGCTTCCTGTTCGGCAGCGAGAAGACGATGATCCGCTTTGACATGTCGGAGTACATGGAGAAGCATTCGGTCTCCAAGCTCATCGGTTCGCCGCCGGGCTACGTCGGCTACGAGGAGGGCGGGCAGTTGACCGAGCGGGTGAAGCGCTCGCCCTATTGCGTGGTGCTGCTGGACGAAATCGAGAAGGCCCATCCGGATCTCTTCAATCTGCTGCTGCAGGTGTTCGAGGACGGCCAGCTCACCGACGGCCTGGGCAACACGGTGGACTTCAAGAACACCATCATCGTGATGACTTCGAACCTGGGCGCCCGGCACCTGGAGAAGAAGATGCACCTCGGCTTCCAGGGCCCGAGCGAAGAGACGCTGAACAGCCACGTCGAGGACATGGTACGGGATGAGGTGAAGCGCCTCTTCAATCCCGAGTTCCTCAACCGGCTGGACGAGATCATCGTCTTCAATGCGCTCAGCGAAGAGGACCTGGTGCAGGTGGTCGAACTGCTGGTGCAACAACTGAACCAGCATCTCGCCCATCGCGACGTGAGCGTAACCTGCACCGCGGAGGCGAAGAAGTGGGTGGTGGACAAGACCTGCCTCGACCGCAACTACGGCGCGCGGCCGCTGCGGCGGGCGCTGCAGAAGTACATTGAGGATCCACTCTCGGAGCTGCTGATTCAGGGGGCGCTGAAGCGGCCGGCGTTCCTGGAAGTGTTTCTGGATGCCAATTGCCTCTACTACCGCGCGGTGGACACGGGCGTGGACACGCCGCAAGAAGCGGTTCTGCTTTCCACCTAGCGCGGCGCGGGCCGCGGCGGCGCTGCTGACGCTAGCCGGTTGGGCGGCAGCGGCGGTCCCGCTGCCCCCGCCCCCGCCCGCGGCGCAGATCGAGCCGCGCGTGATCGCCGCCTTCGAGCGCGACCAGAAGGCGCTCGAGCACTTCCAGTACCTGGAGCACGTGGTCACGGTGAAGAACGACGCGGTGGACGCCCGCACGCTGCGCGTCTGGTACGTCAACGGCAATCCGGTGAGCCAGACGGTGGCGCTCGACACCCGCCAGCTCAGCCAGGCGGAGCTGGAGGCCGAGGCCCAGCGGGCGCAGATTCGCGCCCGCGCCGCCGCCCGCCGCCCGCCGCCGCCGGACGGCGTGGTCGAGTTCGACGGCGTGCGCTATCCCTTCGCCCGCCTGGCGCACGATTACATCTTCAGCGACGGCGAAACCCGCCTGTGGCGCGGGCGCGCGGTATGGGTCTATCAGGCGCGACCCAACCCCGCGGCCGATTCCCGCAGCCGCGCCGAGACGCTGCTGCTGCATACCGCGGGCGAGGTCTGGGTGGACGCCCAAGACCTGCACGTCATCCGGCTGCGGGTGCACTCCACCTCGCCGGCCCGGTACCTGCTGGGGGTGCTGGCCACCATCCATCAGGCGCAGATCTCGATCGAGATGCAGCGCTACGCGCCCGGGGTCTGGCTGCCGGCGAGATCCGATTTTTCCCTGCGCGCCACCATCCTGCTGCTGGACAACATTTACCGCAGCAAGCGCCAAAGCTTCCGCGATTTCACAGCGTCATCCGCAGCGCGGTGACCGAGGCGGGCGGCAGCGTGCAGCGTACGCGCCCGCCCTCGCGCACCGCGGCGAGGGGCTGCGGCGCGACCGCATCGGGCTGGGCGAAGGTGTTGTGGGCATGGATGTCCGGGCCGGTGAGCACGCGCGCTGACACCGCGCGCACGGCTGCGCCGGGCAGGGCCAACACCGTCTCCGCCGGCGTGGACTGGTTGGGGTTGACCATAGTCAGCGTGACCACGCCACCCTGCCGCGAGGCCGAGCCGTTCAGGCCCCAGAAGCTTTGGCCGCGGCCGAAGTGAATCTCCGGCGCGGCGAATTCGGCGCGCACCGCCTGTGCGCCCTGGTGCGGCGCGTAGAGGTCGAAAACGTGGTAGTTGGGCGTGGTCAGAAACTCAGCGCCGCGGGCGAGGAAGAGCGAGTTGATGCAGTTGATCAGTTGCGCGCAGGCGGCGAGCGCGACTTTGTCGGCGTTGCGGTTGAAGATGTCGAGGGTGAAGGCGGTGAGGATGGCATCCTGCATGGTGATCTGCTGGCCGAAGATATCCTCGGCGGCGGGCGCGGTGCCGCCGCGGTGCCAAGCGCCGTACTCATCCACCACCAGCTTCACCCGCCGCTTCCGGTCGAAGGCCCCCATGGCCGCCCAATGGTCGCGCAGCACCTTCTCGGTGCTGAAGCCGCGGACAAACTCGGCGTAAGCCTGCCCGGCGGTGAAGCGCAGGGCGTCGCCACCGAAGGTGTAGTTATGCACCGACCACCCGAAGGGGGGCGCGATCGGGCGGCGGCCGAGGATGTTCTCGAAAAAGCCGGTGGTCCAGGCGACGTCATCGGCGTTGGGGCCGGAGGCGATCAGCTTCAGCGGCACGCCGTAGCGCGGCACCCAGCTCGTGAAGCGGCGGTACTCGGCGGCGTACTCCCCGGGCGTGAAGTCGCCGCCGCAGCCCCAGCTCTCATTGCCGATGCCCCAGTACTCGACGCCACAGGGCGCGGCCGAGCCGTCGGCGGCCCGCACCCGGGCCCAGGTGGTGCTGCCGGCGGGAGCGTTGCAGTATTCCACCCATTGATCGAAGACCAGGGGCGGCAGGCTGCGCACATTGGCGGCGAGGTAAGGCCGCGCCCCGCTGAGCCGGCAAAACCGGCAGAATTCGGCGGTGCCGAAGCGATTGGGATCGAACTGCTGCGGCGCATCGTGCAAGCCGCGGGCGGAGCCCGCCCAGAAGTTGGTCCGTGTCGGCCGCTTCGCCGGCGGGCCGACGCCGTCGCGCCAGTCGTAGCTGTCGGCAAAGCAACCACCCGGCCAGCGGATCACCGGCGCATGGATGGCGCGCAGCTTCTCGACCAAGGCGCGGCGGATGCCGCCGAAATTCGGCGTGGGCGACCGCTCGCCCACCCAGACGCCGCCGTAAATGACGCCGCCGAGGTTCTCGGTGAAGTGGCCGTAGATTTCAGGCGCGATGGTGGCGATGGGCTCGTCCAGCAGAACGGTGGCGCGCGCGGCGGCAGAGGCGGCGGGCGCCGCCCAGGCGCCGGCGCGCGCCCACAACACGGCCGCGCCCGCCCCGGCGGCGGCAAGAAAGTCGCGGCGTTGCATGCTGGCGATCGCCTTGGAAGGCTAGTTGCCCCGGACGCCGCCGAAGGGGCTGGGCGGGGGCGTGGGCTTGGCGCCCGGGGTGATGCCGCCGGGGAGACCGCCGACGCCGGGGGCGCCGGCGCGCAGCGAAGGATCGGTGGCGAAGTTGTAGACGAACTGCCAGTGGTCGGGGGTGTCGAAGCCGTTGAACTCATGCACCGCGGGCAGCTTGGAGACGCTGGCCACGCCGATGATGGGCCCGGCGCCGGCGGCGCCGCTGTTCGCCCCGCCGGTCATACCGGCGCCGGCGGTGACGCCGCCGGGCAGGGTGGCCGACGGCAATCCGGGAACACCGGCAGGCCCCGCGGTGGCGCCAAGCGCGGTCATTGCCCCAACCGCGAGTCCGGGCGAGGCGATGGCGCCCATGGCGTTCTGCGCCTGCTTGGGCGCCTGATCCACAATCTCGGCGGTTACGGCCTGGCCATAGTGAATAAACTGCCAAGCGCCGCCACCCTGAGGGTTAAGCGGATCGGGCCACTTCTGGCGCAGGTAGCGCAGGCCGAAGCCATCCCTATGCACCAAGGCGTCGAGGTCGGGCGGGTAGCGGCCGTTCTTGTGAAAGTAGCGCTCGATCGCCATGCGGTACTGGCGCGCGCGATCAATCATCATGGCCTCGCGCTCGCGCTGGATTTCGGTGCGCCAGCTCGGCACGGCTCGAGCCAGCATCAGCACCATCAGGCTGAGCGCCAGCAGAATCACCATGAGGGCGTAGCCCTGCTGCGCCCTGGGCCGCCTGTACCGCTGCATGGGCTCAGTGTAGCAGAGCCGCCGGAGGCCGGTGAATCGCGCGCCCGTTAATGCGAGGTGACCACCGGGCCGGACTGCTTGTTGGCCGCCGCGACCTGCGCCTTGCGCACCGCCAGGCTGCGGGTGACGAAGTCGTTGGCGATCTTCAGGTCGGCCTGGCGCTCGGCGTCGTTACCGCAGGTCAGATCGGCCTTCTCGCGGTAGAGCAGGTTGAGGTAGGTCATCGCGTCGGCATAGTCGGAGCGCAACTCCAGCGCCTTGTCGAGCTGCTGGATGCCGGAGTTGATTTTGTCCAGGTCCTGGCTGGCCAGATCCTGGCACATCTTCCGGGCGGCAGGCTTGGACTTCTTGCCGATCAAGGGCGCGTTCAAGTCCGTGATGCCGAGGCTCTGGCGCGCGGTCAGAATGCCCTTGTTAGTCTCCTGGTAGTCGATGGCGCCAATGGTGTAGTAAGCGGTCGGGTCGCTAGGCTGGATCTCGATCTGGCGCATGTAGAATCCGCGCGCGGCCTCGAGATTGCCCATGTCGTAGTTGAGCCGGCCCAAGCCGGCGACGGCATTGGCGTTTCGCGGGTCCTGCTGCAGCACCTCCTGGTACTCATTCATGGCGTTCTGCGCCATCTTCATGTTGTCCAACGAGGGAGCGCCGGGGATGAACTGGGACTGGTAGGCGGTGGCGAGATACAGCTTGGCCGCCACCAGGGTCGGGTCCAGGCGGATGGCGGTCTGGAAGTCCTCGATGGCGCGGTTGAACTGCGCCGCCTTGAAGTTGGCGACGCCGCGGTTGAGGTGATCGCGCGCTTCGAGCCGGCTGCAGCCGGTGGCGGCCAGCATCAGCCCGCCCAGACAAACCAGAAGGGACAGTTTTCCAATTGATCTCATGCGCCCGTCTCCGTAGGGGATTGACCGCTTACTTGCCGGCCTGCATCTTCGGGGTGAGGATGCCGACCATGATCGAGGGATCGACGCCCTTGGTGATGTCGATGGCGTGGGCGATCAACGCGAAGGGGATGTCGTCGTCACCCTTCACGAACAGCACTTTCTGGGCCCGCGTCTTATAGATGTTGGCCAGTTCCGACCCGAGGGTGTCCCAAGTCACCGGGGTCTGATTGACCTTGAGCACGCCGTGGTCGAGGACCTGCACCACGATGGTGGGGTCGTTCTGCTGCGGCTGCTGCTTCTGGTGGTTGGGCTGGGGCACGAGCGCCTTGAGGCCGCTGGGGTGCAGCGGCTGGATCACCATGAAGATGATGATCAACACCAGCAAAACGTCGATCAAGGGGGTGACGTTGATATCGTGGCTGGGGCCACCCTTACTTCCGCCGACTGCCATCGCCATAACGCTCTCCTTTGTCTCCTCTGCCGCCGCGGCTACTGCATGCCGTAGGCGCTGGGGGGCAGATCCACCTTGCTAATCTTCTCGGTTTCCAGCGCGATCTTGTCCACGCCGGCATCGCGGATGTCGTCCACCACGCCAGCCACCGCCGAGAACTGGGCTTCCTTGTCCACCTTCACGTAGACGGTCTTGTCCAGCTTCTTGGCGATCTCGCGACCGACGCCTTCGGTGATCTGGTCGGCGGTCACCATGTCGTTGCCGAGATAGTAGTGGCCATCGTGGCTGACCGCCACGATCACCGCGTCGTCCTTATCGGCGCCGGGCAGCATGGTGGTATTGACCGCCTGCGCCAGCGTCACGTTCACGCCGTGCTGCATCAGCGGCGTGATCACCATGAAAATGATCAGCAGCACCAGCATCACGTCCACCAGCGGGGTGACGTTGATGTCGGAGGTGACCGAAACTGTGGGGCGATGCCAAGCCATAGCGCTCCTCTTCTGGGCCTCGGGTTAGCGAAGGCCGCGGCGGCGGGCGCACGGGCGCGCCGCCGCGTCCCGGTTTACTTGCGCGCGGCCGAGCGGCCCGACTGCTTCAGGAAGTAGTCCACGAGCTCGCTGCCGGAGTTGTCCATCTCGATGTCGAAGGCCTCGATCTTGCCGCTGAAGTAGTTGTAGGCCCAGACGGCGGGGATGGCCACGAACAGACCGAAGGCGGTGGTGACCAAGGCTTCGGAAATGCCGCCGGCGACGGCGGTGAGACCGGTGGTCTTTTCCGCGCTCATGCTGGCGAAGGCGTGGATGATGCCGAGCACGGTGCCGAACAGGCCGACGAAGGGGGCGGTGGCGCCGATGGTCGCCAAGGTACCGAGGCCGCGCTTGAGCTCGGCGTGCTCGATCGCCTGGGCGCGCGCCAAGGCGCGCTGGCTGGCTTCGATCTCGTCGCCGGAGACTTCACTGGAGCCCTGGTGCGCCTGGAATTCGCCCAAGCCGGCGCTGACCACCTTGGCCAGGTGGCTCTTCTTGTTGACCTCGGCGACCTTGATGGCTTCATCCAGGCGGCCCTGCTTCAGCGCGCCCGCCACCTTGGGGGCGAAGATGCGCGACTGCTTCTTGGCGGCGGAGTAGACCATATAGCGCTCCACCATGACGGCGATGGAAAGGATGGACATGATCAGCAGCACGATGACCACGCCCTTGGCCTCCCAGCCCATTTGGCGCCACATGGAAATGACATTGAAGCCGACTGCGGGGGCCCCGGCGTCCTGGAACAAAAGCATCATTGCAAACGACATGGGATCAGTTCCTTTCGAGGTTGGGTGAATTCACGAAACGCGAGCGGATGTGTCCATTCCCTGCGGCCCCAGCCGGCATTAGCCGCCAAGGGTAAAGTTGATGGTGATCTCGGTGTCCACCTCTTGCGCCTGGCCATCGAGAATCAACGGGTGATAGCGCCACTGGCTGATCGCGCGCACGGCTTCGCCGGTCAACATGGCGTTGCCGCTCACGACCTGCAAGCTTTTGATGGAGCCATCCTTGGCGATGATGGCGTGCAGCACCACCGTGCCCTGGATGTGCGCCTGGCGCGCGATGGGAGGATAGGCTGGCTGCGGGCAACTAATGCACATCGCGGCCTGCACGGCACCGCCCACGGCGATGGGCTTGGGCGGCGGGGGCGGCGGCGGCGGCGCCGCCACCGGCGTGCTGATGATGTCGCTCAACACGCTGCTGGGGCCGGTATTGCTGCCCACCGGCACCGGCGGAGGCGGGGCCTTTTCCACGATGCGCGCGATGGTGTTGGGAATCAGGTGCGGCGCCAGAATCTGATGGGCGGTGTTCACCTGGCTGACGAGATGCACCACGTGGAACTTGGGCATCGGCGGGGGCGGGGGCGGCGGCGGCGGCGGCGGCGGGGGCGCGCTCAAGAACGCCGTCATGGACGATGCCGGCAGCACGTTGTAATAGATCAGCGGGACGATCGCGATGATGGCGATGAGCAGCAACTGCGCGGCCATCGAGATAAGGATCGTCGCCGGCTTGCGCGTCCCTACCCGGTGCGTGGTCTCTACCAAACTTTGTTCAAACATTCTCTCCCCCGTTGGTTCCGGCTAGCTGCGCACCAGCTTCCCTTTATCCTTCGCCTCGGCCTTGCCCGCGCCCGGCCGCGCGGCGACGGTGGCGCGCAGCGGACGCTGGCGGGCGTTGCGCCACTCGATGTAGGCCACCATCATAGGCGCAGCCACGGCGATGGACGAATACGTTCCCACCAGAATCCCGAACGTCATGGCGAAGCTGAAGCCCCGCAGCGCCTGACCGCCCAGCACCAGCAGCGACAGCACCGAGAGAAACGTCAGCCCCGAGGTCAACACCGTCCGGCTCAGCGTCTGGTTGATGCTCTTATTCACCACCACGGCAAGCTTGTCCCGGCGCATGATCGGCAGGTTTTCGCGCACACGGTCAAAGACCACGATGGTGTCGTTCATGGAATAGCCCACCAGGGTCAGGAACGCCGCCACCACGGTCAGGTCAATGGGCAGCCGCGCCACCGAAAACATCCCCAGCGTGATGAGCACGTCATGGAAGACAGCCACCACTGCCGCCACACCATAAATCAACTCGAAACGCAACGCAATATAAATCAGCATTGCAGCCAGCGAATACAGCACCGCGCGCAGCGCCTGGTTGCGCAATTGCGAACCAACCTGCGGGCCGATGATGCTGGTCGAGCGCACCGAGAAGGGCCCCAAAAAGAAGCTCGCCTTGGCCATTTGCGCCAGTTGCGGGCTGCCGGGAGCCGACGCCAGAGCGTCAAAGCTGGATAACATGCCGTCATGCTGCTGGTCGCGGCGGACTTTCAGCAGTTGCTGGGCCACCGCGGCGTAGCGGATCTGCGCCTCCTGGTGCCCCAAGCCAACGTAGCCCATGGGATCTTTTTGCATCAGCCAACTGGTGAAGGTCGCGGTGCCGATGTTGTTCAGATCCTGGCGGCCGCCGGCGTTGACGCCGAGCACCTGGTAGAGCACCTGCATGATCTGGTCTTTGCTCTTCAGCAGGTCGGATTGGCTCAAGGCGGACAAGGGGGAGGAGATCAGCACTTCGTCCGAGCCGGCGCCGTTGACCGGCTGAATGGCGACATCGCCGAGTTTGGCGGCGATGAGCGCGGTGCGGATTTGTCCGGTGGGCACCGCACGATTGAACTTTACGTCCATCTGCGTGCCGCCGGTGAAATCAATACCCATGTCCGGTCCGTGGTGAATCGCCAGCGAGACCATGCCGACTACAAACAACACCATGGTCACGGTGAGGAAATACCACTTTTTCCCCAGAAAATCTATGTCAGTATCGCGAAAAAATTCCATTCCCAGCCCTTCCCCACCGGAGCTGGCCGGGCCCTAACGACCCCATAGACTCCGGAATGCCCAAAAAAGTTCCCGCCGTCAGCCGATGCTCAGCTTCGCACCGCGCACACCCTGCTGGCGCAGCAGCACGTAGTCGAAGATCGTGCGGGAAATGAACACCGCAGTAAACAGATTGGCGACCAAGCCGGCGGTCAGCGTCACCGCGAACCCCTTGATCGGGCCGGTGCCGAACAAAAACAGGAAGATGGCGCTCACCACCGTAGTGACGTGCGTGTCCACAATGGTGATGAAGGCCTGACGGAAGCCGATGTCGACGGCCGCGGGCACACTTTTCCCATGGCGGATCTCTTCCCGTATTCGCTCAAAAATGAGCACGTTGGAATCCACCGCCATACCGATGGTCAAGATGATGCCGGCGATGCCGGGCAGCGTCAGGGTGGCATGCACAACCGACATGTAGGCCATCAGGATGACCAGGTTCAGCACCAGGGCAAGGACGGCGTTGATGCCGGCGCCGTGGTAGTAGAACAGCATGAAGCCGGCCACCAGCAGGAAGCCGGTGACGGCGGCCATAATACCCTCACGAATCGAGTCGGCGCCGAGGGAGGGGCCGACTTCCTCGTCGTCCTGGTAGGTGATGGACGCCGGCAGCGCGCCGGAGCGCAGGATGAGCGCCAGGTCGGAAGCCTCCTGGCGGGTGAAGGTGCCGGTGATCTCGCCCTGATCATCAATGCGGCTCTGGATGACGGCGGCCTCCTGCACCCGGTTATCGAGAACGACGGCGAGCGAGCGACCGATGTTGGCCTGGGTGAAGGCGCCGAAACGCTGTCCGGCGTCGCGGGTGAGGGTGAAGGTCACGTCGGTCTGGCCGTTGTTGTTGGTGGAGGGTTCGGCGTCGCGCAAGTCGCTGCCGCTGACCACGGCGGAACGGGAGAGCACATACCAGCCGGTGCTGTTGGCGCCACCGGCGCCGATATTGTTGCCGGGCAGGATCTCGCTATCCTCGGGCAGAATGCCACCGTACTGGGCCCGGGCGGCGGCTTCGCTGGGATAGGGACCGCCCTTCACCAGCCGGATCTGCAGCTGGGCCGTCTCCTGCATCACCTGCTTGACGCGGGCCTCGTCGGTAATGCCGGGCAATTGCACCAAGATCTGGTAGGCGCCGAGGCCATGCGCCTGAACCGTGGGTTCGGTGACGCCGAGCTTATTGACGCGATTGCTGATGGTTTCGATGGACTGGGTGAGCGCCTGATTCTTGATCGCGGCCACCTGGTCGGGGCTGAGATCCATGTAGAAGCTGCCCGGGCCGGTCTGGGTGATGTTGTAGTTCGGGCCGAGGTCGTTCTGCACCGCGGTGCGGAAGTCGCCGACGCGCGCTTCCGGGATGCCGGTGGCGGCGATGCGCTGCGGCATGCCTTTGGGATCGGGCTGGTCAATGGCGCTGAAGCTGATGCCTTTGCCGGTGAGGTCGGCCTGCAGGCGCTGGATGGCCTGGGCGTTCTGGGCCCGCACCGCATCGTTGACGTGCACCTGCAGGATGAGGTGGGTACCGCCCTGCAGATCGAGGCCGAGGTGGATGTTGCCCAGGATGGACTGCTTCCAGGCGTTCCAACTCAAGCCCTTGGGGATACCGGTGATGGCGACCAAACAGGCGAGGATCGCCACCACGATAAAGATTAACTTCCAAAGTAATGTGCGCTTCATCTCCGTCCGCTCGAACCTGGTCTCAGGATTTGTTGGCGCCGTCTTCGGGCACCACCTGCGCCACCGCGGACCGCACCAGCTCGAGCTTGACCGAGTCCGGCGGCACCCGCAATTGCAGGATGTCGTCTTTGATACTCACAATCGTTCCGCGAATGCCGCCCGAGGTGATGACCCGGTCGCCGGCCTTGAGCGCATTGTGCATCTGCCGGACGCGCTTCTGCCGCCGCTGCACCGGCATGATGAGCAGAAAATAGAAGATGGCGAATACGGCGACGATCATCAGCAAGCCGATACCGCCGCCACCGGCGGCCGGAGCCGCCTGCATCCACCACGTCGCGCACAGCAGAAGGGGTGACACTGCTTTCTAATTGCTCCTATTGTACGGCCAATTTGCGATCATCGGGCCGAGACGCCCAAGCCCGATAGCATGACGAACTTGCCGCATGGTGTCAAGGTAATGCCACAAGTTGTGATGGGTTTGCAATTGCGCGCCGAGAATTTCGCCCGCCAGATGGAGGTGGCGCAAATAGGCGCGGGAGTAGCGGAGGCAGACGCGGCAGCCGCAGGCCGGATCGGGGGGGCGCGGATCGCGGGCGTAGCGCGCCTGTTTGATGGCGAGCGGGCCGGCGGAAGTGAAGAGCAAGCCGTTGCGGGCATTGCGGGTGGGCAGCACGCAATCCATCATGTCGACGCCCAT
>DAIDIF010000100.1 GCA_027451805.1 Acidobacteriota bacterium | reverse complement strand
AGGCCGGCGCGGCCGCGCGGCGCGGCTGGGGGCTGGCGCAAGTGTTGGCGGCGGCGCAGCTCGCGCTCGCGCTCTGCTTTCTGACCGGTACGGCGCTGCTGGGCCGGAGCATGGCCGATCGCTTGTCCCTGCACCCCGGATTTCAACCCCAGCAAGTAGCCGTAGTCCGCACCATCGTCCCTCCTCCTGCCGCGCTCCTCACCGCCGGGTCAGACCTGCAGCGCCGCAGGCGCCGTGACCCGCGGCTCCGGCCGGATCTGGACCCCGCATTTATGGCTGGCGAGCGGCTCTGGGCGCAACAGGCCTCGGCCGAGTTTCACTCGGGCCGGCTGGCGCTGGAGCGCCTGCCGGGCGTGCAGACCGCCAGCGCCGCCGTGCCGGCGCCGCTGGATCCTGGCAGCACGCGGGCCCGAATCTCAACCGCCGACCTGAACCGCACGCCCGAGGCGCCATGGGTAGACGGCGGGATCCACAGCTTCTACAACGGCGCATTTGCTGCGCTTTGCCAGCCGCTGCTTGCAGGCCGCGATTTTCGAGCCGGCGAGTCGGGCGCCGTTGCTATCGTCAACCTGGCGTTGGCGCAACGCCTCGTCTTCCACGGCAGCCCGCTGGGGCGCGAGGTGTGGTGTCTGGGCAAGTTCAGGCGCATCGTCGGTGTTGTGGCGAACGTGCGAGACGATGCCAACGACCCGGCGCGTGTGGTCCCGACGTTGTACCGGCCGCTCACGAACATGAGCGTTATGGATTACGTGGTCCGGCTTTCGCCCGGCGCGGCTCACGCTGCCTTCACAGCGTCGGCCACGGTCGCACTGGAGCGGCTGGATCCCTACGCCGGCCCCCCGACCGTCCGGTTTCTCGGCGATGAAGCCGCGAAGCCGTGGCGACGGCAGAAGTACGCGACTGAGCTGCTCGCCGTTCTCTCGTCGTTGGCGCTGCTGGTCGCCTGCCTCGCGGTTTTCGCGAGCGCGGTCCAACAGACGGCCGCGCGGCGCCGGGAGTTCGGCGTACGGGTAGCGCTGGGCGCCAGCAGGCGGCAGGTCCTGGCTCTGGAACTGCCGGAGAGTGCGGGAGTGCTGCTCGCGGCAGTGCCGCTCGGCGCTGTCGCGGCCTGGGGCCTTGGCCACGCCCTCGCACACGAGCTTTACGGCGTCTCGCCGGCTGATCCCGCGAGCTACGCCGCCGCCGCCGCGCTGCTCGCGGTTTGCGTGTTGGCGGCGGCGCTCGGGCCGGCGCTGAAAGCGGCAAACGCCGATCCAGCCGTCAGCTTGCGGCAGCCGGGGTAGCCACACCGGCGCCCCGGCCCTGTCCGCTCAACCAGCGAGATCGAACCGATCCAGGTTCATGACCTTGCCCCACGCCGCCACGAAGTCGGCCACGAACGTTTCCGCTGCGTCGGCCGAGCCGTAAACCTCGGCGAGCGCGCGCAACTGGGAGTTTGACCCGAAGATCAGGTCCACCCGCGTGCCCGTCCAGCGGACGCGCCGCGTCGCGCGGTCGCGCCCCTCGTACACGCCGTCCGCCTCCGCGGCCGGCTGCCACTCGGTGTGCATGTCGAGCAGGTTGACGAAGAAATCGTTCGTCAGCGTTCCTGGCCGTTCGGTGAAGACGCCGTGCGGCGACTTCCCATGGTTGGCTCCCAAAACGCGCAGGCCGCCGACCAGCGCCGTCATTTCCGGTGCCGTCAGCGTCAGCAGCTGCGCCTTGTCGAGCAGCAGCTCTTCCGCCGGCACACTGAAGGTGGTCTTGAGGTAATTGCGGAACCCATCCGCGGCCGGCTCCAGGCAGGCGAACGACTCCGCATCGGTCTGCTCCTGCGCCGCGTCCATGCGCCCGGGTGTGAACGGAACCTTCACCGCATGGCCCGCCGCGGCCGCGGCCTTCTCCACGGCGGCGCAGCCGCCCAGCACGATCAGGTCGGCGAGCGACACCCGCTTGCCGCCCGATGGCGAGGCATTGAACTCCTTCTGTATCGCCCCCAGCGTCTGCAGCACCTTCGCCAGCGTGGCCGGCTGGTTGGCCTCCCAATCCTTTTGCGGCGTCAGCCGAATCCGCCCCCCGTTCGCGCCCCCGCGCTTGTCCGAGCCGCGGAAGGTCGCTGCCGACGCCCACGCCGTCCCCACCAGCTCCGGAATGGAGAGTCCCGATGCCAGAATCTTGCCCTTGAGAAAGGCAATGTCCCGCTCATCGATCAAGGCGTGATCGAGCGCGGGAATGGGGTCTTGCCAGAGCAATTCCTCCTTGGGCACTTCCGGCCCCAGATACCGCGAGCGCGGTCCCATATCGCGATGCGTGAGCTTGAACCATGCGCGAGCGAAGGCGTCGGCGAACTCATCCGGATGCTCATGGAACCGCCGCGAGATCGTCTCGTAGGCCGGAGCGATGCGCAACGCCAGGTCGGTCACCAGCATCGTCGGCGGGTGATGTTTCGCAGCGTCGAAGGCGTCCGGCGCCGGCTGAGCGCCGTTCTTCGCCTGGAATTGATAGGCGCCCGCCGGGCTCTTGGTCAGCTCCCACTCGTAGCCAAACAGGTTCTCGAAGAAATGGTTGCTCCACCGCGTCGGCGTCTGCGTCCAGGTGACCTCCGGGCCGCCCGTGATGGCGTCCTTGCCTTTGCCGCTGCCGTAGGCGCTCTTCCAGCCCAGGCCCATCTCCTCGATCGGCGCCGCCTCGGGCGCGGGGCCGACCAGCTTCGGATCGCCGGCGCCGTGGGTTTTCCCAAAGCTATGCCCGCCGGCGATCAGCGCCACCGTCTCCTCGTCGTTCATCGCCATCCGCCGGAAGGTCTCGCGAATATCCCTGGCCGCCGCCAGCGGATCCGGTTTGCCGTTCGGCCCCTCCGGGTTCACATAGATGAGTCCCATCTGCACCGCGGCGAGCGGGTTCTCCAGGTCGCGCTCCCCGCTATAGCGGCGGTCCTCCAGCCAGGCCTCCTCCTTGCCCCAGTACACCGCTTCGTCGGGCTCCCACACGTCCGCGCGTCCGCCGCCAAACCCGAACGTCTCGAACCCCATCGATTCCAAGGCGACGTTGCCGGCCAGCACCATCAGGTCGGCCCAGGAAATGCTTCGGCCGTACTTCTGCTTGATCGGCCACAGCAGCCGTCGCGCCTTGTCGAGATTCGCGTTGTCCGGCCAGGAGTTGAGCGGCGCGAAGCGCTGCTGCCCGCTGCCGGCGCCGCCCCGCCCGTCGCCGATGCGGTAGGTCCCGGCGGCGTGCCACGCCATGCGAACGAAGAGCCCGCCATAGTGGCCGAAATCCGCCGGCCACCAATCCTGGCTGTCCGTCATCAGCGCCGTCAGATCCTTCTTCAGCGCGGGAAAGTCGAGCTTCCGAAACGCCTCCGCATAACGGAAGCCCGCCCCCATCGGATCGGACTGGGGCGAATTCTGGCTGAGAATCCTGAGATTCAGTTGATTGGGCCACCAGTCGCTGTTCGACCTCATGCCGACATGAGTGGCGCCGTGGTTCATGGGACACTGGGCTGCGGTGGGCATCGCTGGCTTCATCCTTTCGGTCGCTGAAGATCTGAGTGGGGCGCGCATGGTGCGCATAAGCCCCTAAAAATAAGCTCGCATTCGCGCAGAACTCGTTTACCGAGAGCACCGGGCGGAGGTTTGGGCACGGTGGTCCAGGCCACGTCCTCCACCTTGCCGCAGCGGTCGCAAACGAAGTGATGATGCCGTAAGCCTTTGGCGTCGAATCGCGCCGACCGCCCCTCGACCGCCACTTCACGCACCAATCCCGCCTGCACCAGGTCGCGCAGATTGTTGTAGGTGGTGGCCCGGGAAGAGCGTGGATCCACGCGATTCACGGCTTCGAAGATGTCCGCGGCCGTCGGATGGCTGTGGCACTCCATTAGGAAGGCCATCACCGCGTAACGCTGCGGTGTGCACCGCAAGCCGCTACGGTCCAGGCTTCGCTTGATCTCCGCGACGTTCACCCGGAATCGAGAATCAGTCTAATTTGATGATTTGTCAAGAAATCATTAATGAACCGTCCGCGCGGCGGCTTGCCCGCTTTCGATCGCCGCGACGCGGCGGCGCGCCAGCGTAATCGCCTTGGCCGTGCGCGCGCTCGGGGTGGCCAGCGCCAGATAACTGCGATATTCCCGGTCGGCGGTTTTGCTGTGGTGCAACTGGTCGGCCGCTTCCGCCGCCAGGAAGTGGATCGCCGCCGGCGGCGGCGGCGTATCGTAAATCGCCATCTGCGCCATCGCCGCCGCGCCCGCAAAGTCGCCGCGCCGCATGTCCAGGCTGCCCATTTCAAAGTAGGTCGGCCACAGCACCGGCGGGATCGCCAGCGCCCGTTTCAGATACGTCCCGGCCAGCTTCAAATGGCCCGTGGCCGCATACAGCTTGCCCATCTCGGTGAGCCCAAGTGCGCTGCGCGGATTCCTCGTCAACGCAACGCCCAGGTCCGCCTGCGCCGAGCGGTAGTCGCCGCTTTCCATGCTGAGCACGCCCCGCATCAGATACGGCTTGCCCCATTGCGGTGCGTCGCGGACCGCCTGGTTGACCAGCGCCCAGGCGCGGTTCAGGTGCGTCGCGCGCATCGCCTTCTCCGCCTTGTTGAGCTCGGCTTTCGCTTTGGCCGGAGCCTCCAAATCGTTGAGCGAGATGGTATTCCCCGAGCCTGCCGCGGGCCGGCTGTCCTCCACCGCGCCCGGCAGTCGCACCACGATGCTTTCCAACTCCGGATTGGTGATCTGCACCGTTTGCGAAGCCCCATCGGCAAACGTCCGCAGCTCGAATGGCCCGCTGTCTTTGACATTGAAGCTGAAGTCTCCGCCGGCGTCTGTGGTCGCCGTGCCGATCAACCCTCCGCTCCAGGAGTGCAGCTCGACGATCGCGGTTGTGACCGGGAATCCGTGGCTGTCTTCGACCATGCCGCTGATTTGAACTTTGGGAGTGTCCGACGGAACTTGCGCCTTTATGCCTGGGGGCAAAAGTACGAAAGCAAAGAAGACGAAGATCAGCGCCCGAACCATCATGTCTGCCGCCTTACGAAAACTGGAATCCTCGCTCCCGAGGGCTTACCAGTCTCAGAAGATGCAGCGGCGAGGGCAGCAGGCAGGCAGCTTTGGAACGCGATTTGTAGGCGATTGTTAGACCGGCGCACCCTGGGCGCGGCTGCACCCGGCGAGATAGCCCGCGAGTTCCGCGGCACGGCGCTGGCAGGTGTGTGCTTCCAGTACGCGCGCCTGCGCCGCCCGCCCGAGGGCGGCGCTCTCCCGGCGGGAGAGATGCGTCAAGGCATGCACCACGTCTTCCGTGTCACCGGCGACCAGAATCTCGCGACCAGCGTGGAAGAACTGCTCCAGCCCCGGCCATGGGTCGGTGATGATGGGAGTGCCGGCGGCGGCGGCTTCGAACAGCCGCACCGAAGGCGAGAACCCCGTTTCCACCATCGCCTGCCGGGTCAGGTTGAGGGTGAAGCGCGAGCTGGCGTAAAAGGCGGGATGGGCGGCGGGCGCCAGGTGGAAGTCGTGGCGAAGGTTGCCGGGCCAATCGCTGACCTCGGGATACATCGAGCCGGCCAGCCAAAACCGTTCCTTGGGCAGGCGGCGGGCGGGCGCGAAGAGGTAGCGCAGCAGCTTCCGTTGCCGGTCGGGTGCAAAGGTGCCGAGAAACGACAAGGCGAACGGCGGCGCGGCGGTGCGCCGTGCCCTCCGGTAGGCGCTCTCGTCGCAGGCGCAATAGAGCGGGCGCACCCGCCGCGCCTTCCAGGTCTGCCGCAGCTCTTGCAGCACCGGCCCGCCGGTGAAGCTGAGGTAAAGGTCGAACGCCGGAATCAGGTCGGCTCTCAGGTAGGCGCACCGGCCCTGCCGCAATGCCTCGAGCGTGATCGGGGTGTCAATGTCGTAGAAGCAGACCAGCGGTCCGGGCCGGCCCAGCAGCGCTTCGCAGGCCGCGATCGCATCCGGACAGTAGCTTCCCACGATCACCGCGTCGGCGGCGGCCGCGGCCGCCAGCGCCGCCGGGCGGATGCTGGGCCAGTCCGGGTAGAGCGTCAGCTCGGCGTCCGCCGGCCGGGGCAGATCGCGATGCACGGCATACCACTCCACGTCGCGCTCGAAGAAGCGGACGCGATGCCCCAACCCGCGCAGCCCGCGCGCCAACCCACGATAGGTGGTGGCGTGGCCGTTGCCCCACGATGAGCTGATGGACAGGCCGAATACGACCAGCTCCATTCCGTTCCGCCTACCTCGCCAGCGCGAGTTGCGGCGCTGCCAGGTCCGCTTCCGGCGCCCTCAGTATCTCGTCCACCCGCCGCGCCCGCCGCGCGTAGGTGTGCTCCGCCAGCGCGCGGTCGCGCGCCCGCCGCCCCAGCCTCCGCGCCGCCTCCGGCGAGAGTTCGGCGAGATGGGCGGCGATCGCCTCCGGGCTCGCGGCCAGCAGAATTTCCCGCCCCGGCTCGAAGAACAGCCCCATGCCCGCCCAGGCGTCGCTGACGATCGCCGCCCCCGCGCCGGCCGCCTCGAAGATGCGGGTGGGCGGCGAGAAGCCGGCCTGCGCCATCGCGTCGCGGTTCACATTGAGCACCAGCCGCGCCGAGGCGTTCAGCTCGTTGTGCGCATCCGGAGCGACGAACCCGCAGCGGGCGACGTTCGCCGGCAGCTCCAACTCGCCCCAGCCTTCGCCCGCCAGCAAGAATCGCTGCCGCGGCGCGCGCGCCGCCGCGCCCAAAAAGAAATGGCGCACGCGCGCTTCGCGATCCGGCAGCCGGTGGCCGAGAAAGACCAGATCCGCGCGCCAGGCCTCGCGCGGTGGGGCGGGGAAGTGGGTCTCCGGATCGAGGCCGTTGTAAATCGGGTAGCACGCCCGCGCCCCCAGCCGCCGGTACCGCGCCATCACCGGCGGCCCGCCGCCATAAGTGAACACGTAGTCGTACGCCGCCAGCCCCCGCCGCAGCGGATGGCGCGGCGAGCCCTCCAGCTCCGCCAGCGTGGCGGGCGCGTCCACATCCCAGAAAACCGTGCGCGGCCGCGCCCCGCACGCCGCCGCCGCCGCCGCCGCCGGCACCGCCGCCGCCAAATAGTCGTCGTCGGCGCCCACCCCGCTGTGCTTGACGATCAGGTCCGCCTCCCCCGCCTCGCGCAGCAACCCCTCCAGCTCGGCGCGGCTGCGGTACACCCGGCAGCGCGCGAACGGCGGGTCGGCGGCAAAGTCGCGATGCCGCTGCCGGTCGTATATATCCGGCTCGGCGAAGGTGATGCGGTAGCCCAGCCGGTGCAGATGCTTGTACAGTCCGCGGTAGTAGGTGGCGGCGCCGTTCCAATAGGCGGAGGTCAGGCTGGAGCCAAAGGCGAACAGATGCAGGCCGCGGCAGCTCACTCGTTCACCCCAATTGCGCGCATAGCGCCTCCACTTCAACCGCACGATGGGCGCAGCTATGCCGTGCGGCCACCGTCGCCAAGCCGTGCTGGCCCAGTTGGCTTCGTTGCTGCGGCGCGGCGAGAAGTTGCATCATCAGCGCGGCCATCTCCTGGCTGTTGTGGGCGATCCAGTAGTCCTCGCCGGCGCAAAACAGTTGTTCGCAATCGGTCCAGGGCGCGCACAGCAACGCCATGCCGCAGGCCAGCGCCTCGAACACCCGGATGGTCGGGATGCCCGGCAGCGCCGCCGCATACGGCTGGCGCGGCAGGTGCAGCGTGAACCGCGCCGCCGCATAGGCGCCAGGCGCCTCCAGGTTCGCCAGATAGCCGCGATAGGCCAGCCCCAAGGCCCGCACGCGCGCCTGCGCCTGCGCCGGGTAGCGCACGCCGTAAAGTCGGGCGCTGGCGCCGCTGGCCCGCAGCGGCTGCAGCAGGAACGCCTCCAGCTCGCGGGTGCGCTCCTCGTCGCCCCAGTTGCCGATCCACACCGCGTCGGAGCCGCGCTCCGCGCCCGCCCGCGGACCGAAACGGCGCAGATCGGCGGCTTCGTGCAGCGTGAAGCTGCGCCGCGCCCCCTGCTGTTCATAAATGCGCCGCAGGCTCTCGCCAAACGCGATCACCCCGTCCAGCGCCCGCAGCGGCAGCCGCTGCACCCAGTCGCCGGCGCTCACGGCGCGATGGTGGGTGTCGTGCAGCAGCAGCCGGAACCCATGGCGCCGGCGTTGTTGCAGCAGCCACGCCAGCAGCGCCGGCTCCATCCACTCGTGCACCAGCACCACGTCGGCAACCCGCAACTCCGCCGCCCAATCGCTCACCGCCGGCAGCGGCCCTCCCGGCAGAGCCGCTGCCGCCGCCGCCGCTCCTGGGCCAAACAGCCGTATGTCGAGCTCCGGATACGCCGCCCGCATCCCCGCCACCGCCGCCGCCCCCCCCGGCTCCGCCAGCAGATGCGCGAGCGACCAGCCCCCGCGCGCCGACGGCATCGGCTCGTAGACCCGCACCCCGTGCCCGCGCCGCGCCAACTCGCCGGCCAGGCCGCGCAGAAAATGGGCGTTGCCGTGGTTCCAATCCGAAAGCCAGGTGTGGGCAAAGTAGCGGATCTGCATCTCAGCCCAGGCAGCCGTAATAGGCCGCTTCGTAGCCCGCGGCCATCGCCTCGGCGGTCAACCCCTGCGCACGCTGCCGCGCCCGCCCCGCCAGTGCCGCTATCGCCGCCGGCTCCAGCGCTAGCCGCCCCAGCGCCCGATCCAGCGCGGCGGCGTCGTTGCAGGCAAAGTAAGCCGCTGCCTCGCCCCAAATCTCCCGGAAACTGGCGATGTCGTTGAGCAGCAGCGCACAGCCGCAAAGCGCCGCCTCCAACGCCGCCAGGCCGAAGGGCTCGTAACAACTGGTGCCCACGTAAATCCGCGCCCGCCCCAGCAGCGCCGCCGCCTCCCTCGGCGGCAGCCGCCCCAGCAGCCGCACCCCCTCCGGCGCCGCCGCCGCCACCCCGGTGG
>DAIDIF010000099.1 GCA_027451805.1 Acidobacteriota bacterium | reverse complement strand
CCGGCGCCTCCGCCCGCGGCGCGGCCGCCGCGCCGGCCCGGCTGGCCGAGTTGATGGCCGCCAGCCTGCATCAGAGCCATCCCTGCGCCATGGCGCAGCAGATCGCCGCGCCGGTGCCGCTGGCGGCGCTGAGCGAGTCGGTCACCGCAGCGCTCAACCAGAGCATCGCCGTCTGGGACATGTCGCCCGCCGGCACCCTGGTGGATCGCGAGGTCATGCGCCGCTTCCGCAAGCTGCTGGGCTATCCCGCCACCGCCGACGGCACCTTCACCCCCGGCGGCAGCATCGCCAATCTGACCGCGCTCCTGGCTGCGCGCGCGGCCTTGGCGCCGCGCGCCTGGCGCCGCGGCGGCGGCAGCATCGGCATCTTGGCCGGCGCCCAGGCCCACTACTCCATCGCCCGTGCCGCCGGTATTCTCGGCTTGGGCGCGCAGCACGTCTACTCCGTCCCCACCGATGCCGAACACCGCACCGATCCCGCTGGCGTCGCCGCCGCGGCGGCGCGGGCGCGCCGCGACGGCTGCCGCCGCTTCATCCTGGTGGCCACCAGCGGTTCCACCTCCACCGGCAGTTTTGACGACCTCGAAGCCCTGGGCGCTGCCGCCCGCCGCCTCGGCGCCTGGTTCCACGTGGATGCGGCGCACGGCGGCGGCATGGCCTTCAGCCCCCGCCTGCGGCGCCTGCTGCGCGGGTTGGCGAAAGCCGACTCCATCGCTTTCGATCCCCACAAGATGATGTTCATGCCGCTGTCGGCGGGGGCGGTGCTGGTGCGCCGCGGCGCCGCGCTGCGCGGCGCCTTCGAGCAGCACGCGCCCTACCTCTTCCGCCCCTATCCGGCCAAGGTGCGCGACGTCGGCCCGTTCACACTGGCCTGCTCGCAGCGCTTTGAAGCGCTCAAAGTCTGGCTGGCGTGGCAGGCCTACGGTCCGGAACTGTTTGCCGCCATGGCCGACGCCGTTTGCGCCACCGCCCAGGCGGCCTACGAGCGCTGCCTCGCCTCCCCCCTGCTCGAGCCCGCCCACCGCCCGCAGAGCAATATCCTGTGCGTCCGCTTGCGCCGCCCGCCGCGCGCCGCCCGCGCCGCCGACCGCCTGCATTGGCGCATCATGGAAGAGGTGAACGCCAGCGGCCGCGCCTACGTCAGCTCCACCGTGCTCGACGGCCGCCGCTGCCTGCGGTTGGTGGTGATGAACCCGCGCTCCCGCCCCGTCCACGCCGCCCGCGTGCTGCGCGCCGTCGAGCGCGCCGCCCAAAGCCAGGGTGTCGTATGACGTCCGGCCTGCATGTCAATCTTCAAGAAGTAGCGGGTGTCGTGGCGCAGCCACGACCGGCCCGGCGTTCAATCAACTCCCCGCATGATGGCGACTCCCAAGGGCGGGGCGGAGCGGGGCGAGGGGCCCCCGCGGAGCCGCGCCCGTACAAAGTAGCGGGTGTCGTGGCGCAGCCACGACCGGCCCCGCGTTCAATCGAATGACCTCACGCCAGCGCTTTCTCGCCGCCTGCCGCTGCCAGCCGGTCGACCGTCCGCCCATCTGGCTGCTGCGCCAGGCCGGCCGCTACATGGCCGAGTACCGCGCCGTGCGCGCCCATCATACCCTGCTCGAGATTTGCCGCACGCCCGCGCTCGCCGCCGAGGTGACCATCACCGCCGCCGAGCGCCTGGGCGTGGACGCCGCGATCATCTTTGCCGATCTGCTGCTGCCCGCCGCGCCGCTCGAACTCAAGCTCGAATTCACCACCGGCGAAGGCCCGCGCCTGGCGCCGCCGCTGCGCACGCCGGAGCAGATCGCCCGCCTGCCCGAGCTCTGGGGGGGCGCGCTGGACTTCGTCAGCGAGGCGATTGCGCGTGTGCGCCGCCATTTCGGCCCCGACGGCCTGCCGGTGATCGGCTTCGCCGGCGCGCCCTTCACCCTCGCCAGCTATCTCATCGAGGGGGGCAGTTCGCGCAACTTCCTCGAGACCAAGCGCCTGCTGCACGATCAACCCGCCGCCTGGGACGAATTGATGCGCAAGCTGACGTCCGGCCTGGCCGGCTTTCTCGAGCAGCAGGCCGCCGCCGGCGCCGACGCGCTGCACCTCTTCGACAGTTGGGCCGGCGCGCTCAGCCCCTCCGATTACCGCCGCGCCGTGCTGCCCCACACCCGCCGCCTGGTGGAAATGGCCGGCGCCACCGGCGTGCCGGTGATTTATTTCTCCACCGGCACCGCCGGCTTTCTGGAAGCCGTCGCCGACACCGGTGCGCCCGTGCTCGGCCTCGATTGGCGCCTCGACCTGGGCGCAGCTTGGGAGCGGCTGGAGCGCCGCCCGTCGCCCCTGCCGGCCTTGCAAGGCAATCTCGATCCGGCGCTGCTGCTGGCCCATCCCGAGGCGGCGCGCGCCGCCGCCCGCGCCCTGCTCGAACAGGCGCGCGGCCGCCGCGGCTTCATCTTCAACCTCGGTCACGGCATCCTGCCGGAAACGCCGGTAGAGAACGTCCGGGCGCTGATCGAGTGCGTGCAGGCCGGCTGATAAAATAGAATCCTTCCCCGGCGATGTCGGAGTCCATTCAGGTACGCGGCGCCCGCGTCCACAACCTCAAGAACATCTCGCTTGACCTTCCCCTGGAGGCGTTGACCGTCGTCACCGGCGTCAGCGGCTCGGGCAAGAGCAGCCTGGCCTTCGACACCCTCTACGCCGAGGGTCAGCGTCGCTACGTCGAATCGCTCTCCGCCTACGCCCGCCAGTTCCTGGAGCGCATGGAGAAGCCCGACGTGGAGGCGATCGACGGCATCGCGCCGGCGGTGGCCATCCGCCAGAAGGCTTCCAGCCGCAACCCCCGCTCCACCGTCGCCACCGTCACCGAGATCTACGATTACCTGCGCCTGCTCTACGCCCGCGCCGGCGAGACCGTCTGCCCGGAGTGCGGCCTGGTGGTCGAACGCGACGACGTGGACACCGCCGTCGCCCGCGCGCTGGCCGAGGCCGCCGGCGAGCGCGCGCTGGTGCTGTTTCCCGTCCTGCCGCCGGCGGCGCCCGGCGCGCCCGCCGCCGCCGCCGCCCCGCGCCTGGGCGAGCTGCGCGGCAAGGGCTTCAACCGCCTCTGGCAGGACGGCCGCACGGTGGAGTTCTCCACCCCCGAGTCGCTGCTCGACCTCGACCTGGACCGCCCGGTGATGGCCATCGCCGACCGCCTGGTGCTCGAGCCCGACGCCCGCGCCCGCCTCGCCGACGCCTTCGAGACTGCCTACCGCGAGGCCGGCGAGGCGGTCGTGCTCCTGCCCGACGGCGCCGCCGGCCCGCGCCGCCTGCGCTTCCACGAGCGCCGCGAATGCAAGCGCTGCGGCCGCGCCTTCCCTGCGCCCGAGCCGCAGATGTTTTCCTTCAACCATCCCCAGGGCGCCTGCCCGCGTTGCCAGGGCTTCGGCAGCACCGCCGACATCGCCGAGGAGCGCGTCATCCCTGATCCCGCGCGCAGCCTGCGCGCGGGCGCCATCGAGATCTGGAACCGCCCCCGCGCCCTGAAGTGGCGCCGCGCCCTCGAGCGCTACGCGCTCGCTTCCCGCATCCCGCTCGACCGCCCCTGGCGCGAGCTCGCCCCCGCCGAGCGCCGGCGCATCTGGGATGGGGAAGGGAAGTTTCCCGGCGTGCGCGGCTTCTTCGAGCGCCTGGAGCGCAAAAAGTACCGCGTCCACGTGCGCGTGCTCATCAGCCGCTATCGCGGCTACGCCCAATGCCCCGAGTGTGGCGGCGCCCGCCTGCGCCCGGAAGCGCTGCAGGTCAAGCTGCGCTCCTCCGCCGCTGCCGCGCCCCTGCACATCGGCGAATTCGCCGCCCTGCCCGTGGCCGCGGCGTTGCGTTTCTTCGACGGCCTGCAACTGGCGCCCCAGGCCGCCGCCATCGCCGCCGGCCTGGAGCGCGAGCTGCGCCAGCGGCTCGAGTTCCTGCGCAAGGTGGGCCTGGATTACCTTGGCCTCGACCGTCGCGCCGCTACGCTCTCCGGCGGCGAGGCGCAGCGCATTCAGCTCGCCACCTGCCTCGGCAACCAATTGGTGGGCGCGCTCTACGTGCTGGACGAACCCTCCATTGGCCTGCACCCGCGCGATACCTTGCGCCTCATCGCCATCCTGCGCGAGCTGCGCGATCTCGGCAACACCCTGGTGGTGGTGGAGCACGACGCCGACATGATGCGCGCCAGCGATCACCTCGTGGACCTCGGCCCCGGCGCCGGCGAGCTTGGCGGTGAGATCGTCGCCGAGGGAACGTGGACCGCGGTGCGCGACACCGCGCGCTCGCTGACCGGCCAGTACCTGCGCGGGGAACGCCGCATTCCGGTGCCCGCCCGTCGCCGCCATCCCGGCCGCCGCCGCCTGCGCATCGAGGCCGCCACCGCCCACAATCTGCGCAGCCTCGACGTCGACATCCCGCTCGGCCTGCTGGTTGCCGTCACCGGCGTCTCCGGCAGCGGCAAAAGCACGCTCGTGCACGATGTCCTCTACCGCAACCTCCGCCACGCCCTGCACGGCGCGCCCGAGGGCGGGGCGGCGGAAGGCAACGGCCCCGAAGACGAAAGCCGCCGCACTGGCTGCCGCGCCCTGCACGGCGTCAGCGAGCTGAGCGAGGTGGTGCTGGTGGATCAGTCGCCCATCGGCCGCACTCCGCGCTCCAACCCGGTCACCTATCTCAAGGCCTTTGACGCCATCCGCGAGCTCTTCGCCCTGCAGCCCGAGGCGCGCAAGCGCGGCCTGCGCGCCGGCCACTTCTCCTTCAACATCCCCGGCGGCCGCTGTGAAACCTGCCAGGGCGACGGCGTGGTGACCGTGGATATGCAGTTCCTCGCCGACGTCGCCCTGGTCTGCGAGGAGTGCAACGGCACGCGCTACCAGGCCGCCACCCTTGCGGTGCAAGCCCTCGGCCTCAACATCCACCAGGTGCTGCAGCTCACCGTGAGCCAGGCCATCCACCACTTCGCCGCCCACCCCAGGATCACCCGTCCGCTGCAGGTGTTGGACGAGATCGGCCTCGGCTACTTGCGCCTCGGCCAGTCCGCCACCACGCTCTCCGGCGGCGAGGCGCAGCGCGTCAAGCTCGCCGCCCATCTCGCCCAGCCCCGCACCGCCGCGCGCACCCTCTTCCTCTTCGACGAGCCCACCACCGGGCTGCACGTGGACGACATCGCCAAACTCCTGGCCGCGTTCGAGCGCCTCATCGCCGCCGGCGGCTCCGTGCTGGTGATCGAGCACAACCTCGAGGTCATCAAATCCGCCGACTGGATCCTGGACCTCGGCCCCGAGGCCGCCGATGCCGGCGGCTTCCTCGTGGCCGAAGGCCCTCCCGAACTGGTGGCGCAGGCAAAACGATCCCACACCGCCCCCTTCCTCGCCGCCGCCCTGGCCGGAGAAAAGTAGCGCCGCTTGTCACCGACGGAGATCTCGTCGCATCCTTAGAGAAGCGGGGGCGCGCGCATGATCCGTTGGGCGGGGCTCGGGGCCGGAGTGCTGCTGGCGTGCGGCTTGGCGGCGGTGCGCGCGCCGGCGCAGGCGCCGGTCATTACCCTCAAGCAGGAGCGCCAGTACGCCAAGCTCTCCGCCCAGGCGGCGAAGCAGCACGGCCACAAGCAGGCCCAGACGCTGGCCAAGATCGCCCTGCTCGACTACAACTTCGCCCTTGCCAACTTCGCCGCCAACCACAATCAGTACGCTCTGCAGGACCTCAGCCACGCCACCCAACACGTGGACCGCGCCTGCGCCTTATTGCAGGCGGAAACGGCCCGCGGCAAAACCGACGGCATGAAGAACGTCGAGATGGCCGTGCAACAGATGGTCTTCGGCCTCAAGGGCCTGGCCCAGCAGGTGGATTACACCGTGCGCCCCAACGTGCAGGCCGTGCGCGCCCATTTCGCCAACCTGGATGGCAAGCTCCTGCAGTGGATGTTCGCGCCCAAACCCGCACGCTGAGCGCCGCGCTGCGCCCCCGCGCCCCGCTCGCCCTGGCCCTGTTGCTGGCCGCCGCCCTGGCGCTGCCCGCCGCGGCGCAGTTCTACGACCCGCTGACGCGCAGCGAAGCCGACCAGGTGCGCCACACCTCCGGGGAGTTGAACAAACGCCCGCCCCTGCTGCTGCACTTTGCCCGCGAGCGCCTTGCCCGCTTCCAGCGCCTGCGCACCGCCTCGCCGCCGCCGCCGGCGCGCAACGCCCAGCTCTACAGCTTGCTGCGGCAATACCACGCCATCCTGAGCGAGGCCGACGATGCGATGGACCAGCTTTTCGACGCCCGCGCCCAATTCAAGAACACCCCCAAAGTGCTGCGCCAGGTGGTCGCCGAAGAGCGGGCGATGCAGGCCGAACTGCACGCCATCCGCTCCGCCTCCACCCCCGCCGACCTTGCCCGCTACCACTTCGAGCTCGACGATTGTCTTGATCTCACCCGCGACTGCCTGCAAAATGCTGGTGGGTATTTGGCCAAGCTCGGCGGGAAACCATAGCGCGTGCCCCCAACTCCTGAGGATGCCCTCTCCCTCTTCGACGTAGCCGGCGACGCCCCGGCGCTGCTACGGCCGGCCCCGCGCTCCAGCGATCGCCTGCAGCCGACCTTTCTGGCGGTGTTCCGCGAGCTCAAGCCGCGCACCCCGCTGCCGCCGATGGAGATCGCCTTTTATCCTTTCGCCCATCTCAACCACACCATCCGGCTGCGCCAGGGCCGCGTGCTGGTGCGCCTCAGCGATCTGCTGCAGTCGGCGCCGGAGCCGGTGATGGAGGCGCTGGCGCAGATTTTGCTGCGTAAACTCTATCGCCACCCCATCCCCGAGGTCTACAACGCCCGCTATCGCCGCTTTATTGGCCAGCGCGCCATCGTCGCCAAGGTGCAGCTCATCCGCCAGATTCGCGGCCGCAAGCCGCAGGCCGTGGCCCGCGGCCGCCACTTCGACCTCGAAGCCCTCTTCGAAGATCTCAACCAGCGCTTTTTTCAGGGTTGGATGGCGCGTCCCAACCTGGGCTGGGCCGCTGCCGTGGCGCGCCGCAACCTCGGCCATTATGATCCCGCCCACAACACCATCCTGATCAGCCGCGTCTTCGACACCGCCGCCCTGCCGCGCTTCGTGCTCGAATACGTGCTCTATCACGAAATGCTGCATCTGCGCTTTCCCGTCACCCAGCGCGGCAGCCGGCGGTGCGTGCACTCGGCGGAATTTCGCCGCGAGGAGCGGCGCTTTCCGCGCTGGGCGGAGGCCGAAGCCGCCCTCAAGCGGCTGTAGCGCACACATCATCCGTTGGAACCGGATGGCGCCCGCGCCCATCTGTATTACCATAGCGGTAACGAGGCCTCCGCGGTTCCGTATGCACCGACCCTTCGCTTGTCTCTTCGTGCTGGGCTTGGCTTCCAGCGCCGGCCTTCTGTTTGCCCAGGGGATCCCGCAGCAGCGCGGCCCCGTGATCATCCCCAAGAAGGCGCCCGCGCAGCAGGCCCCGGTCGAGGCGCCGCCGCCGTCGCCCAACGCGCCGCAGAAGGTGCAAAAGCCGCAGTTCAACTTTGCCGTGCAGGTGCCGGAGGTGCAGATCCCGGTCACGGTCGAGACCAAGAACGGCCAGTTCGTGCCCAACCTGACCATCCGCCAGTTCCAGTTGTTTGAGAACGGCGTGCCGCAAAAGCTCGACAAGGTCACGGTCACCAATGACGCGCCCATGACCGTGGTCATGCTGGTCGAGTTTCGCAATACCTGGATGCCGTTTCTCTACAACATCCTCGAGGCCTCCTACGTCTTCACGGAGCAGCTTCAGCCGCAGGATTGGGTGGCCCTGGTCACCTATGACCTCAAGCCCACCGTAGTGGTGGACTTCACCCATAACAAGCAGGCCATCTATTCCGGGCTCAATTCGCTCACCTTCGCCAACTTCAGCGAAGCCGACCTGTTCGACTCCCTTTCCGACACCATTGACCGCATGAATGCGATCAAGGGCCACAAGACGCTGGTGCTCATCGCCACCGGCCTCAACACCTTCAGTCACATGAACTTCGACCAGTTGCGGAAGAAGCTCGAGGCGACCCAGGGCATCACCATCTACAGCGTCAGCATGGGCTGGTCGCTGGAGGAATGGCTGGACGAGAACGGCTACTCGGGCGCGGCGCAGATGGATCTGCTGCAGGCCGACAACGAAATGCGCTACTTCGCCCAGGTCACCGGCGGCCGCTACTACCAGCCGCGCTTCGAAGGCGCCTATCCCGACGTCTTCCGCAACATCGCCTCCGCCGTGCGCAGCCAGTACACCCTCTACTACCAGCCCACCGACAAGAAGCTCGACGGCACCACGCGCAAGGTCAAGGTGGACTTGGTGGCGCCCGACGGCAAGCCCCTCATCCTGGTCAACCAGAAGGGCAAGAAGCTCAAGTACACGCTGAACTACCGCAAGACCTACACCGCCCGCCACATCGTGCAGTAGCGCGCGCGCGTCCCCCTCAACATTTCCGCAGTACGCCGATCACCTGCCCCTGAATCTGCACCCGTTCCGCCGCCACCCGGATCGGCGGCATGGCCGGATTGGCGGGCTGCAGCCGCAGCATGCCGCCTTTTTCGCGGTACAGCCGCTTCAGCGTGGCTTCGCGCCCGTCCACCAGCGCCACCACGATCTGGCCGTCGTCGGCCTGCTCGCGCCGCTCCACCAGGACGTAATCCCCGTCGAGGATGTGGTCCTCGATCATGCTGTCGCCGCGCACCTCCAGCACGAATGCCGGCCGCCGCCGGGTGATGTCGGCCAGGGTAATCTCGTCCATGCCCGCGATCGCTTCCACCGGCCGGCCGGCGGCGATCCGCCCCAGCAGCGGTAGCCCGCCGCCCGTTCCGGCGGGGCGCGGCGGCAGCCGCCGCGCCGGCGTGCGCCGCAGCTCGATCGAGCGGCTCTGGTTGAATCCGCGCCGCAGGCAGCCTTTCTTTTCCAGCGTCGCCAGATGCGCGTGCACCGTCGCCAGCGACGTCAGCTTCAGCCCGGCGGCGATCTCTTCGAAGCTGGGGCAGTAGCCCTCGCGCTCCATGAACTCCTGCAAAAAGCTCAGTACTTCATGCTGCCGTTTTGTCAGCACCATGCGCGGCTCCGCCTCCGCCGCCCAGCATAGGCGAACAAAAGGCGAAAAGCAAGTGCTCCCCCCGGCGCTTAGCGCGCGATCGCCGCCCGCAGCGTCGGCCAGGCGGAGGCGCCGGCGCGCGCTTCAAAGTAATGCTCGCGGTCGAGCTGGCGGTAGATCACCCCTGCCACTTGCGCCGCGCGCGGGCCGAACACCGCGCCGTCGCCGCGCAGGATCACCACCACCACCAATTGCGGGTGGGTGATGCCCAGGTAGGACGCGAACAGCCCGAAGCGGGTGCCGTCGCGGCTGCAGGTGCCGGTCTTGCCCAGGATCTGCTCGTTGCTCAGCTTCGCCAGCCGTGCCGTGCCGTACTGCACCGCGCCCAGCATGCCGTCCTTCACCTCCGGCGTCAGCGCGGCGATGTCGAGGTGGCGCTTGATGCGCGGCACGAAATCCCGCACCTGCTCCGGCGTGGTGGGATGCTGCAGCCAGTAGAGGGTGCCGCCGTTGGCGATGGCGGTCACGATCGCCGCCAATTGCAGCGGCGAGATGTGCACGCCCTCGCCGAAACTGCTCAGCTTGGCCACGCCCCCGGGTCCCGGCTCGTCCGGAACCACGCCCGGGTCTTCGCCGGGAATGTCCCAGCCTGCCTTCTCGCCCAGCCCCATCTCGCGCTCGTAGCGCGTGACCGTGGCGAAGCCCATGCGGTCCCCCAGCGCCTCGAAATAGGCGTTGATCGAATACGCCAGCGCCGTGGTCAGGTTCACCGACCAGTGCGCCGCCACCTGGATGGGCGTGTTCTCGTTCACCACATGATGGTCCAGCGCCGCCAGCGCGATCGCCATCTTGGTGGTCGAGCACGGCTGATACTGCGCCGACAGCGCCAGCTTCTGGTTCACCATCGCCAGGATGCGCCCGTTGTTCGGATCCACCACCACCGCCGTGCCGTTCAGATCGCCCAGCGCGCGCACCGCCGCCGCCCGAATCTCCGGGTCTTCCCCGCCGGTGATGTCATGGTCGCCCAGCCCATAGGCGATGGAGCGCGCCGTCCAGGTCTGCACATAGCGGCGCACCACGTGGTGCACCACGCGCCGCTGGCGCGGCTTCCTGGCCTGCGCCACCAGCGGCAAGCTCAGCGCGCACGCAACCACAGCGGCGGTCAGCCCAAAACGGCGAAAGAGCGGCAAACGCAAGGCATCCCTCCTGCAGGTGAAAGTGGCCAACAAACGATCTGCCAGCGATTGTACTCATGTTGACGGCAGAATCGGCCCGAATAATTAGGCCTTTTGTTTACATTTTCTGTACTGCCGTCCCGCCGTAGGAATCTTCACCCACCCCGTGTCGTGCCAATGACCGTCCCGGCAATGCGGTAAAATGACCAGGACGCACGCAAGCGCCTGTAGCTCAGCTGGATAGAGCGTTCGCCTCCGAAGCGAGAGGTCGCAGGTTCGACTCCTGCCAGGCGCACCACCCCATTCCATGAAAACCGCGCTCACCGGCATCAAGCCCAGCGGACAGCCGCATCTGGGCAACTACCTCGGCATGATCCGGCCTGCCTTGGCGCTGGCGCAGAGCTATCGCTGTCTGTATTTCATCGCCGACTATCACGCGCTCACCACCCTGCACCGCGGCGACGAGCTGCGGCTGCACACCCGCGAAGTTGCCGCCACTTGGCTGGCGCTGGGCCTGGATCCCGAGCGCACGTTGCTCTACCGCCAGTCCGATGTGCCCGAAGTCACTGAGCTCGCCTGGATCCTGAGCTGCTTCACCGCCAAGGGCCTGCTCGACCGCGCCCACGCCTACAAGGATGCGCTGGCGCAACAGCGGGAAGTGAGCGCCGGCCTCTACACCTATCCGGTGTTGATGGCGGCCGACATCCTGGCGTTTGGCGCCGACGCCGTGCCGGTGGGGCGCGACCAGAAGCAGCACCTGGAGATGTGCCGCGATATCGCCCAGCGTTTCAACCACGCCTATGGCGACCTGCTGGTCGTGCCCGACGCGCTCATTCAGGAAGAGGTCGAGACCATCCCCGGCCTCGACGGCCGCAAGATGAGCAAGAGCTACGGCAACACCATCCCGCTCTTTCTCCCCGCCCCCGCCCTGCGCAAGCTGGTGATGCGGATTCAGACCGACTCCACGCCGGTGGAAGAGCCCAAGCAGCCCGAAACCGCCAGCGTGTTCCAGCTCTACCGCCAGTTCGTCGGCGCCCCGGCGGCCGAGCCGCTGGCCGAGCGGTTGCGCGCCGGCGGCACCGGCTGGGCGGCGGCCAAGCAGGCGCTGGTCGAGGCGATCGAGGCCGCGCTCGGCGGAGCGCGCGCCCACTACGACGAGCTCATGCGCGACACCGCCCGCCTCGAGGCTGTGCTCCGCCGCGGCGCCGGGCGCGCCCGCGATCTCGCCGCTCCCCGCATGGAGCGCATCCGCCGCGCCATCGGCGTCCGCTAGCGCCGCGAAACGCACCAAGACGTACACCCTCCGTGCCGCGCGGAGGCGGGTTTTTCGTTGCCGCCTTCGCGCCCCATCCCGCACAATGAAAGCACCTTGCTGCTCCGGTTCCACTCGTGCCGGCGCTGGCTGGCGGCGGCCGCCTTGGCCGCCGCAGGGTGGGCGGGATGCGTGCCAGCCGCGGCGCAGACCACCGCCGCTGCCGACGCCGCGCTCAGCCGCGCCCACGTCTTGCACGAGGCGCTCGATCGCACCCCGGTCGCCGCCCGCCGCCCGGCCGACTATGAAAGCATCGTTGCGGTGCTGGCCCCGCTCTGGCGCGATCCCAAAGCGCCCGAGGCCGATAGCGCGCGCTACGAAGCCGCCAGCCTTTACGTGGACATGGCGCGCGACCTCGGCGATCGCGACGGCTACGTGCGGGCGGCGCGCCAGTTGCTCGCCCTGCTGCACGAGACGCCGTTCACCGCCTACCGCCGCAACGCCGACTTCGCTTTGGCGCAGATTCAGATTTATCATCTGCACCAACCGCGCGCCGCGGTCTATTGGCTGCGCGATTTTCTCAGCCGCTATCCCGCCGACCCGCGCGCGGCGGTGGCCCATCTCGAACTCCTCGGCCGCCGCGTTCCCGAGCCCGCCTATCTGGTGACGGTCGAGGGCCCGGCCGGCGCCGCCGCCGCCGCGCCGCCGCCG
>DAIDIF010000098.1 GCA_027451805.1 Acidobacteriota bacterium | reverse complement strand
TTTTCTTAGGCTTTCTTCCTCTTCTTTTAGGGGCTTGTCGTTTTTGACCCCCCCCCGCACCGCCTCCGCCCCCGCCAGCGCCAGCGCGGCGAAACGCCGCCACTCCGGATCGAGTTCAAAGTTCCAGTGCGAGAGGTTGTTGGGCTCGTTCCAGAGCATGATCGCTTCCAGCAAGTCCCCCTCCGCCTCTACCCTGGATGGCCGCCAGCCCGCGCAAGGTTTGTTGCTCACCCCGTTGCCGCATCCAGCCCGGCTTTGGCGGTGGGTTATTGGCAGCCCGGCTTCGCCCTTGCGGGAGTAGTTTCGTATACTGGATACTGAGCCAAACCCATGCCTAGCCCAGCCCTTAGCACTCTGGATGCGGCCCCGCCGGCTCCTGGCGCCGTGCTGCTGAACGATTTCAGCCTTCAGGTGGCGACGGTGAACGGAAGCGGCAGCCAGTCCTCCAACCTGGTGCTGCTGCGCACCCTGTTTCAGATGGGAATTCCGATCTCCGGCAAGAACCTGTTCCCCTCCAACATCGCCGGCCTGCCCACCTGGTACACCATCCGCGCCAGCCGCCACGGCTACGTGGCGCGCAAGAAGGAGATCGACTTTCTCATCGCCCTCAACCCGGAAACCGCGCGCGACGATGTCGCCGCGCTCGCCCCCGGCGCCGCCGTTCTGTACGACGAGCCGCTGGCGCTGGCCGGCCTGCGCTCCGACCTCGCCTGGTACCCGGTGCCGTTCGACAAGCTGGTGGCGCCCGTGTGCCCGGAGGCCAAGCTGCGCAAGCTGGTGCGCAACATGATTTACGTCGGTGTCGCCGCCCACCTCATGGACATGGAAATGCCCGAGGTCGAGCGTGCCCTGCGCCAGCAGTTCCGCAAGAAGAAGAAGGCCGCCGACCTAAACTGGGCCGCCGTGCTGGCCGGCTATGAGTTTGCCCGCGCCACCTTTCCGCAGAAGGATCGCTGCCGGCTGGCGCGCATGGACGCCACCCGCGGCAAGATCGTCATCGAAGGCAACGCCGCCGCCGCGTTGGGCTGCCTCTTTGCCGGCGTCACCGTCGTCGCCTGGTATCCCATCACTCCTTCCAGCTCGCTCTGTGAATACCTCATTGGCTACTTGAAACAATACCGGCTGACTCCGGAAGGCAAAGCCACCTTTGCCGTAGTCCAGGCGGAAGACGAGCTCGCCGCGGTGGGCATGGTGATGGGCGCCGGCTGGATGGGCGCGCGCTCCATGACCTCGACCTCGGGACCCGGCATCAGCCTGATGGCGGAGTTCACCGGCTTGGGCTACTACGCCGAGATTCCGGCCGTCATCTTCGACGTGCAGCGCGTCGGGCCCTCCACCGGCCTGCCCACCCGCACCGCCCAAGGCGACCTCGCCTTCACCGCCTCGCTCAGCCACGGCGATACCCGCCATCTGGTGCTGCTGCCGGGCTCGGTCGAGGAGTGCTACCGCCTCGGCCTGGAGGCGTTCGATTACGCCGAGCGCTACCAGACCCCGGTCTTCGTGCTCTCTGACCTCGATCTGGGCATGAATCACTGGATGGCGGAGCCGTTCGCCTATCCCGACCAGCCTTGGGATCGCGGCAAGGTGCTCACCGCCGCCGACCTCGACCGCCTGCAGGGCGACTGGGCGCGCTACCGCGACGTCGACGGCGACGGCATCGGCTATCGCACCTTGCCCGGCACCGACCATCCCCAGGCCGCCTTCTTCACCCGCGGCAGCGGCCACAGCGACCGCGCCCAGTACAGCGAGCGCGCCGACGACTACGCCGCCAACATGGCCCGGCTGTTGCACAAGTGGAACGGCGCCCGCGAACATCTGCCCCCGCCCAAGCTGGAGCGCGACGCCGCCGGCGAGATCGGCATCCTCGCCTACGGCAGCTCCCATCCCGCCGTCGAGGAGGCGCTTGATCAGCTCGCCGCCGAAGCCGGCCTGCACGCCGCCTACCTGCGCCTGCGGGCCTATCCGTTTGCCGCCGCGGTGGCCGAGTTTGTCCGCCGCTTTCCCCGCGTCTACGTCGTCGACCAGAACCGCGACGGCCAGATGCACGGCCTGCTGGCGCTCGATCTGGGCGCCGAGCTGGCGCTGCGCTTGCGCTCCGTCCGCCACTACAACGGCCTGCCTCTGGACGCCCGCAGCCTCACCGACGCTATCCTTGCCCAGGAGGGACGCTAGCCATGGCCAGCACCGCCGCCCCGCCGCCCAAACTCAACCGCATCGGCCTGCCGCAGCACGACTATCGCGGCGCCAAGACCACCCTCTGCGCCGGCTGCGGCCACAACGCCATCAGCGAACGCATCATCGACGCCTGCTTCGAGATGGGCGTCCATCCCCACCGCTTCGTCAAGCTCAGCGGCATCGGCTGCTCCAGCAAGAGCCCGGCCTACTTCCTCGGCCGTTCCTTCGGCTTCAACTCCGTGCACGGCCGCATGCCCAGCGTCGCCACCGGCGCGGTGCTTGCCAACCACACCCTCCAGGCGCTCGGCGTCAGCGGCGACGGCGACACCGCCTCCATCGGCATGGGCCAGTTCATCCATCTCATGCGCCGCAACCTGCCGCTGATCTACATCATCGAGGACAACGGCGTCTACGGCCTCACCAAGGGCCAGTTTTCCGCCACCGCCGACCTCGGCTCGCTGCAGAAGAGCGGCGTGATCAACGACCTGCCGCCGCTCGACACCTGCGCCCTTGCCGTGCTCAGCGGCGCCACCTTCGTCGCCCGCTCCTTTTCCGGCGACAAGCGCCAGCTCACCGCCATCTTGAAGGCCGCGCTGGCGCACCGCGGCACCGTGATGATTGACGTCATCTCGCCCTGCGTCACCTTCAACGACCATGAGGGCTCGACTAAGAGCTACAAGTACGTCATGGACCACGAAGAGCCCCTGCAGGAGGTCAGCTTCATCCCCGCCTTTACGGAGATCGCCGTCGACTACGATCCCGGCACCACGCTGGACGTGGCCATGCACGACGGTTCGCATCTGCGCTTGCGCAAGCTCGCCCACGACTTCGACCCCGGCGATCCGCAGCGCGCCCTGCAGGTGCTGACCGAGGCCCACCGGGGCGGGGAAGTGCTCACCGGCATCTTCTATATCGACACCGCCAAGCCCGATTTCGTCACCCAGCTCGGTCTGGTCGACCAGCCGCTGGCGCAACTCCCGCTCGAGGCCGTGCGTCCGCCGCGCGCCGTGCTCGACGAGATTATGCGCGCCCACGCCTGAGCCGCCCGCCGGGCTCGCAGTGGTATGGCCCTCGCCATCGCGCGCGAGATTCAGGCCCGGCCGCCCACACGTCCCCAGGCCGAAGTGCGGCGGGAACTCTGCGAGCTCCGCCGGATTCGCCGCCTCCCCGGCCGTCCCCATCCGCTGGACTAGGGCATGGAGCTGCTCGATGCCTCGGCCTTGATCGATTGCTTCACCGGCCGCCGCGCCAGCCTGCCGCGCCTGGTGACGTTGCTGGAAGGCGGGACGCGCTTGGGGATGACCTCGCTCACGCTTTATGAATGGCGGAGGGGCGACCGCCGCGCGCGCAGCAGATGGACATCGCCATCGCCGCCAACCGCCGCGACTTCGCCGACATCCCCGGCCTCCGCCTGGTCTAGCCGCTCCGTCGCCTAGCGCCGCGCCTTGGCCTCGCGCTCCAGCCGCACCGCCTGCCACAGATACCAGCTCGCCACCGTGCGATACGGACGCCAGCGCTCGCCCGCCGCCGCCAGCTCGCGCGGCGTCGGCAGCCGCCGCTTGCGGTAGGCCAACTGGTAGCCCTGCTGCACCCCGTAATCCAGCGCCGGCAGCACGTCCGGCCGCCCCAGCCGGAACATCAGCAGCATCTGCACCGTCCATGCCCCCACCCCGCGCACCGCGGTCAGCCGCGCGATCACCGCCTCGTCCTCCAGCCGCTCCATCTCCGCCCAACCGGGCACGATCCCGCTCGCCGCTTTCTCCGCCAGGTCGCGCACCGCGGCGATCTTCTGCCGCGACAGGCCGGTGGCGCGCAGCGCGGCCTCCTCGGCCGCCAGCACCTGCGCCGGACTGGGCGGCGCGCCCCCGCCCACCTGGGTGTGGATCCGCCCCAGGATCGCCGCCGCTGCGCTCGCGTGCAGTTGCTGGTATACGATCGCCGTGAGCAGCGAGTGGAAGGGCTGCGGGTGCCGCTCCAGCGGCAGCCGGAAGCGCCCCACGCGTGCGATCAGCGCTTCCATCCGCGCATCGCTCGCGCGCAGGTGGCGCACCGCGGCCAGATGATCGAAGGGGTAAGGGCGGGCCATCGCCGGTTAGTGTAACCCGCGCCGCCCCGCGCGTCTCCGCCCTGCCATTGCGCTACGCTGACGCCATGCCCGATGCGGTCTTCCTCAACGGCACGCTGCTTACGCTCGATCCGCGCCGGCCCGCCGCCCAGGCGCTGGCCGTGCGCGGCGAGCGCCTGCTGGCCGTCGGCTCGAACGCCGCCATCGCCGCCCTGGCGCAGCCGCACACCCGGTGCGTCGACCTGCGTGGCCGTTTTGTCCTTCCCGGCTTCCACGACGCCCACCTGCATCTGCTCGCCCTCGGCCGTTCCCGCAGCACGCTCGACCTGCGCCCGGCGCGCTCGCTCGAGGACCTGCAGGCGCGGCTGGCGCAATGGGCGCAGGCGTTGCCGCCCGGCGCTTGGATCGTCGGCTCGGGCTGGGATCAGAGCGGCTGGCCCCAAGCCCGTTTGCCGGAGCGGCGCGACCTGGACCCGTTCTGCGGCGGCCGCCCGGCCTTCTTGGAACGCATCGATCTGCACGCCGCCGTGGTCAACTCCGCCGCCGTGCAAGCGGCCGGCATCGGTCGCGAAACCAAGCCGCCGCCCGGCGGCGAGATTGTGCGCGATGCCGCCGGCGAGTCCACTGGCCTGCTGCTCGAAGACGCCCGCACCCTGGTCCGCCGCCTCCTCCCGCCGCCCCGTCCCGACGACACCCGCCGCGCCTTGTCCCGGGCGCTGGCCGAAGCCGCCGCCGTCGGCATCACCTCGGTGCAGGACTACTCCGGCTGGGAGGCGTTCCTCGAACTGGAGCGGCTGCGGGCGGCGGAGGAGCTGCCGGTGCGGGTGCGGGAGTGGCTCGACTTCCGCCTCCCGCTGGAAACCCTGCGCGCCCAGCGCGCCCATCACCCCGCCGCCGATGCCTGGCTCGCCACCGGCATGCTCAAGGCCTTTCTCGACGGCAGCCTGGGTTCCCGCACCGCCGCGCTGCTCACCCCCTACGCCGACGCTCCGCACACCTCCGGCTTGCTGCAGTACGACCCCGGCGAGCTGATCGCCTTGGCGGTCGAGCGCGCCCGCGCCGGCTTCCAGCTCGGCTTCCATGCCATCGGCGATCGCGCCGCCCGCCTCGCTCTCGACGTCTTCGCCGCAGCCGCCGCGGCTGCCCCCACCATGCCCCCGCCGCGGATCGAACACCTGC
>DAIDIF010000097.1 GCA_027451805.1 Acidobacteriota bacterium | reverse complement strand
GGCCTGAATGCGACGGTGCCCGCGCGCTCGGTGTTCGCGCGCAAGAACTACTTCTATCCCGACCTGCCCAAGGGCTACCAGATCAGCCAGTACGACCAGCCGCTGGCGGAGCGTGGCTGGCTGGAGATCGGCGCCGGCGCCGCGGCGCGGCGCATCGGCATCACCCGGCTGCACCTGGAGGAGGACGCGGGCAAGAACATCCACGAGGGGGTCGCGGGCACGGAGCGCAACTCGTATGTGGATCTGAACCGCGCCGGCGTGCCGTTGGTGGAGATCGTGAGCGAGCCCGACCTGCGCAGCCCGGAGGAGGCGTACGAGTACCTGACGCGGTTGAAGCAGATCATGCTCTACCTCGAGGTCTCCGACTGCAACATGGAGGAGGGCAGCCTGCGCTGCGACGCCAACGTCAGCCTGCGGCCGCGGGGCGAGGTGCGCTTCGGCACCAAAGTCGAGGTCAAGAATCTCAACTCCTTCCGCTATCTGCAGCGGGCGCTGGAGTTCGAGATCGAGCGGCAGGGCGAGGTGCTGGCGGCGGGCGGGCGGATTCCGCAGGAGACGCGGCTGTTCCAGGCGGCGGATGGCAGCACCGCGTTGATGCGCTCGAAGGAGCAGGCGCACGATTACCGCTACTTTCCCGAGCCCGATCTGGCGCCGCTGCAGGTGAGCGCGGCCTGGCGCGACGCGATCGCCGCCAGCCTGCCGGAGCTGCCCGACGCCAAGCGGCAGCGGCTGCAGGCGGACTACGGGCTGGGCGCTTACGATGCGCAGGTGCTGAGCGCGAGCCGGGCGCTGGCGGACTATTTCGAGCAAGCGGCGGCGGGCGCGCCCAACCCCAAGGGAGTGGCGAACTGGATCATGGGCGACCTGACCGCGCATCTGAAGGCGCAGTCGCGGGAGATCGGGGCGGCGCCGGTGCGGCCGGCGCAGATCGCCGAACTGGTGGGGCTGATTGATGGTGGGGCGATCTCGGGCAAAATCGCCAAGCAGGTCTTCGCCGCCATGCTGGAGACGGGCGAGACGGCGGCGGCGGCGGTGGAGCGGCTGGGGCTGCGGCAGATCTCCGACCCCGGCGCGCTGGCGCAGATCGTGGACGAGGTGATCGCGGCGCATCCGGGACAGGCGCAGCAGTACCGTGGAGGCAAAACGGCGCTGCTGGCGTTTTTCGTGGGACAAGTCATGAAGGCCTCGCGCGGCCAGGCGGCGCCGGCGGCGGTGAACGAACTGCTGCGGCAGAAGCTGGGGTAAGCGGTGTTCGCGCGCAAGCTCCAGGTCGAGCTCGCCGGGCCGGCAGGCGCGCGCCCCTGCCCGCTGAAGGCGCTGGACAGCTTTGCGATGCGCAGCTTCACCGGCGAAAGCCGGTTCGACGACACGCTGCCGGTGGGCGACGGCCGACTGGAGGCGGGCGCGCGCGTGCCGCTGGAGCCGCTGCGGGCGGCGATGGAGGATTGGTTTCGGCGCAAGTCGTATCTGCAGCCGGGGGAGACGGTGACGATCGAGGAGGCGAGGGATGCGGACCGCTAACGGCGTGCTCCGGGTGCTGGGCGGGCTGGCATTGCTGGCGGCGCTGCTGCCCGCCCAGGTGGTGGGCACGGTGGCGCTGGCCGCGCCCAGCGCCACCCGCAACCCGAACTGGGGGGAACTGACGGCGACGGCGAAGCTGGGCATCGCGCTGCCTTCGGTCCCGCACGCCTTGTTTCTGTGGAACTTTGGCGGAGCCAGCTTCGACCGGCTGCAATCGCAGAACGGCGGCGCGGTCGAAACCGGACTGGAGACGTGGATCAGCCTGGCACGGCGCCCGGCCTTGAGCTTCGGGCCGCTGCTGATCGCTGAAGCGGCGATTGGGCGGCGCTTTGGCGAAGGACTGCACGGGTACACCGCGGTGGGGATTGGCGCGGGGTGGTCGTGGGGGTCGTGGGTGCCGTTTGTGGAGTACCGGCGCAGGGCGGGTTTCCATCCCACCTCGACGGTGGACCATCAGATCGTGATCGGCGTGCATTACATCCTCTTTGGCTGAGCCCGGATGTCCGCATGGAGACCGCGTTTCGCATCTGCTCGCGCACCGTGGTGGCGATTTATGGCCGGTTTCCGGTGTTCGGCGAACTGCGCAGCTCGATTGGGTTGATCCGGCGCGACGGCGAGTACCTGCTGCAGCGCCGCGCCGACGATCTGGGCTGGTCGTTTCCGGGCGGGATGGCGATGTTCTGGGAGACGGAGGAGCAGACGCTGCGGCGGGAGGTGCGGGAGGAGACCGGGCTGCCGGTGTTGCGCTGCCGGCCGTTGTTCGTGTATCGCAGCCGCCTGTATCTGCCCAGCCGGGTGACGGTGTTCGAGGCCGAAGTGGACGCCACGCGGCCGCTGCGCGGCTCGTGGGAAGGCGAACCGCGCTGGATGGGGCTGGAGCCGCTGCCCCAGCCATTTTTCCCGGCGCAAGCAGCGGTGTTGGAGTACCTCCGGGCCCAGCCGCCGCCACCATCGGCGGAGGGCCGCAAGCATCCTCCGCTTTAGGCGTCTCCATCCCACCGCATAAGAGCGGAGGTATGAGGGAGATGCTGCGAATGCAATCATTGTCCACTTTGACGTTGTGCGGAATGCTGGCGGCGGCGACGCCGCTTTGCCTGGGGCAACAGGCCGGTACGCAGCCATCGCGGTCGGCGATGCGCGCCAATCAGCAGGCCGCGGATTTGATGAACACGATCAACAAAAGCGAAATCAGCACGGCAAAGATGATGGCGGACCGCACGCAGAACGCGCAGGTCAAGGATTTCGCGCAGATGCTGGGCAACGACCACCAGGCGGCGCAGACCAAGTTGGAGAGCGCCGCCAACGCCAGCAACATCCGCCTGCATGAAGGCGCGATGATGCTGCGACAGGACCGGGCGACCGAAAAACATCTCAAGGCGCTGGCGCCGGCGGCGGCGGATCGCGCGTTTGCGGCATCGCAGGTGCGGGAACATGAACATGCCATCCAGCGGCTGGAGAAGCTGGAACCGCAGGTCACCGACCCGCAGTTGAAGACCGAAGTCAGGGACTATATCCCCACCCTGCGGAAACATCTGGCGGAGGCGAAGAAGCTGGAGGCCGAATTGCACAAACCGAAGGGCCCGGGTCAATAGGCAAGCCGGCTCGGCCACCTTTTGCTCATGCCGCCCTCCCGTTGGTCGGGCTGTGGCCGTGCTTCGATCCCCGGCAACGGCCCCCCGCTGGCGCTCAGGGCGTCTCCAAGTTACCGCGTCCGGCTTAGCGATGCGTGATCCGGCCCCGGAGCGATCCGGGGCCGTTTTGCGTACAGCGGCGGTTGCGGTGTCACAATGCGGGCTAGGGCGGCGTTTATCCGACAGACCGCAGGAGCGGGGAGGCGGATGAGCAGCCTGGACTGGACACGACCCGGGATGAAGGAACCGAGCGAAGCCGAGGCGCTTGCCCGGGAAGGAGATGCCGCGGCGGTGGGGCGCGAGTGGCCGGAGGCGGAATTCGCCGCGGTGTTTCGCGAATACTATGCGCGCGTGGTGGGGGCGGCGGCGCGGCTGACGGGCGAGCGGGCGCAGGCGGAGGAGATTGCCGACGACGCCTTCTGGAAGCTGTACCGGCGGCCGCACCTGCGGCGCGAGGGCAACAACCTGGGCGGGTGGCTGTACCGCACGGCGACGCGCATGGCGCTGGACGCGCTGCGGGCGCGCAAACGCAGCCGCGCCGGCGGCGAGCGGCTGGCGGCGGCGGCGCCGACGGCGTCCCATGGGGCGGGGCCGCTGGGCGCGCTGGTGGAGCGCGAGCAGGCGGAGCGGGTGCGGCGCGCGCTGGGACGGCTGCGGCCGGTGCAGGCGCAGATGCTGGCGCTGCGCGCCGGCGGACTGTCATACCTGGAGGTCGCGGCGGCGCTGCGGATGAAGGCGGCATCGGTGGGTACGACGCTGGCGCGGGCGGAAGCGGCGTTCGCGCGGGCGTATGGAGAGGAGGAACGGGGATGAAACCGGAGACGAAGATCGAAGAACTGCTGGGCGGGGCTGCGAGCGCGGATGCGGGCGCAACCGACGTGGAGCGGGCATGGCGGCGCTTCCAGGAGCGGCGCGGGCGGGACGCGGCGCGGGAGCGGCGCGTGGGGCCGGCGTGGGTGGCCTTGGCGGCGGGGGTGGCGCTGGCCGGAGTGCTCGGGTTCAGCCCGGGGGCGCGCTCGGCGGCGGCGGCGGCGCTGGGGGTGTTCCGCATCCACAGCGTGACCGCCCTGCCGTTCGACCCGGCGGCGGCGGCGCCGCTGGCGAACCACGAAGTCGCGGGCATGATCCAGCAGATGCTCGCGGACGAGGTGCACGTCTCGCTGAACGAGAAGAGCCAGGCGGCGGCGTCGGCGCAGCAGGCAGCGCAATTGGCGGGCTTCGGGCTGCGCTACGCGCCCCACTGGGGCGGGAACACGCCGGCGTTCCAGGTGCGGGGGGCGAAGGATTTCAGCCTGACCATCGACCGCACGCGGGCGCAGGACATTCTGAACGAGGCCGGCGTGGTGGGGGTCAACCTGCCGCCCAGCCTGGACGGGGCGACCCTCTCGGTGCAGATCCCGCGGGCGGCGGCGGTGCTGTATGGCGACTGCGTGCAATGGCAGGCGCAGCACCGGCGCAATTTGGCCGGGCCACCGTGGGAGCCGGGCTGCACGGTGCTGGGCGAGTCGCCGAGCCCGGTGGTGGAACTGCCGCCGGGGCTCAACATGCAGCAGATCGCGGTGGTGGGGCTGCAATTTCTGGGCATGAGCCCGGGCGAAGCGGAGCAGTACACCCAAACCATCGACTGGACCTCGACGCTGGTGGTGCCGTTCCCACGCGGGAAAGCGACGTCGCAGCCGGTGACGGTGGACGGAGTGCAGGGGCTGCTGCTGCGGCCGGTGCTGCCGAACGGCGTGCAGCGCTATATGCTGCTCTGGAGCCGGCAGGGTATGCTGTATTCGATCGCCGGCCCGGGCGACGGCAGCGCGGGATTGGCGCTGGCGGGCCAGTTGATCAACTGATTGCCGAACGAACTCGCCATCGAAGCCACCGGGTTGCGCAAGCGGTACGGGCGCAAGCTGGCGCTGGACGGACTCTCGCTCGAAGTGCGCCGGGGCGAGGCGTTCGGTCTGCTGGGCCCGAACGGGGCGGGTAAGAGCACCTGCCTGAAGCTGCTGCTGGGGCTGGCGCGGCCGACGGCGGGCACGGCGCGGCTGCTGGGGCGGCCGGCGGGCGACGTGGAAGCGCGGCGGCGGGTGGGCTTTCTCCCCGAGCATTTTCACTTTTACGACTGGCTGAGCGGCGCCGAGCTGCTGGAGCTGCATGGGCGGCTGTACGGCATGGAGGCGGGGCAGCTGCGGCGGCGGGTGCCGGAGCTGCTCGAGCGGGTGGGGCTCGAGACCCAGGGGAAGAAGCCGCTGCGCGAATACTCCAAGGGCATGCAGCAGCGCGTGGGGCTGGCGCAGGCGCTGTTGCACGAGCCGGAACTGGTGTTTCTGGACGAGCCCACCAGCGGCCTCGATCCGCTGGGGCGGAGGCTGGTGCGCGATGTGATTCGCGAGCAGCGGGCGCGGGGCGCGGCGGTGTTTCTGAACTCGCATCTGCTGGGCGAGGTGGAGGTGAGCTGCGACCGGGTGGCGTTCGTGCGCGCGGGGCGGATTCTGGCGACCCGCGACCTGCACGCGCAGCCGGCGGGCGCGGTGCGCGTGCGGGTGCGGGCCGCGGGCGCGCCGGCGGGGTTCTGGCAGCGGTACGGCGCGGCGCCGGCGGCGGACAGCGCGCCGGCGCGGGAGGTCGAGCTGGCGGGCGAGGGCGAGATACCGAAGCTGGCGCGGGCGCTGGTGGAGGCGGGCGCGGCGGTGTACGAGATCACGCCGGTGGCGGCGTCGCTGGAGGAGGAGTTCCTCAGGGTGATCGGGCCGGAGGCGGCCGAAGGAGCGGGAGCCTGATGCGCAGCCTGAGCCTGATCGCGGCGACGACGATGCGCGAGGCGGCGCGGCGCAAGCTGGTGGCGCTGGCGGCGGCGGTGGGGGGCGCGTTCCTACTGCTCTACGGGCTGGCGTGGGATCTGGCGATGCGCAGCCCGCACAACATCGTCCACGCGCCCAACCGCGCGTTCGAGCGCCAGGGCGAAGGGCTGTTCGTGCTGATGGGGCTGTACGCCGCCAACTTGCTGGTGGCGACGGTGGCAATCCTGGCCGCGAGCGACACGCTTTCGGGCGAGATTGCGAACGGGGCGATGCAGACCATCGTGAGCAAACCGGTGCCGCGGCGGGTGGTGATCCTGGGGAAATGGCTGGGGTTCGTGGCGCTGCTGACGGCGTTCCAGGGGGCGATTCTGGGCGGGGTGATGGGCATCGCCTATGGATTCACCGGCTACGCCCCGCCGCACATCGCCGCCGGCTGCGGGCTGATGTGGATGGAGATGACGCTGCTGCTGACGGTGACCCTGCTGTGGGGCACGCGGCTGCCCACGCTGGCGAACGGGGTGCTGAGCCTGGGGCTGTTCGGGATGGCGTTTCTGGGCGGCTGGATCGAGCAGATCGGGGCGCTCACGCACCACCCCAAGGCGGTGAACGTGGGCATCGTCGCCAGCCTGATCATGCCGAGCGAGGCGCTGTGGCGGCGGGCGGCGTTCGAGATGCAGTCGCCGCTGATGACGGCGCTCAACCTCGGGCCGTTCGTGAGCGCGAGCGTGCCCAGCGGGGCGATGATCGCCTACGCGGGGCTGTATACAGCGGCGGCGCTGGGGCTGGCGGTGTTTGCGTTCTCGCGACGGGATTTGTAGTGCCTCGCTGGGCACGGTGGGGGAGGGGGGGAGGGGGGTGTTTTTATCTGTTTCGGCGCTATCCTTCTGATTCCATTCGGGCGGGCTTGGCAAAGGGCGTTTGCTTTTACCACGCAATCAGGAAAAAACGCGGCGCCTGGGCGGGCGGTCAGGCGCCGGCACAATAGTGGCGAGTTTTCAAACTGCCGCGCGCCGTTGCCGCAGCGTCGCCCTGGGGCGAGCGGAAGCGAAGCTTCCGCCAGCAGGGGTCTGACGCGGGCGCGGGCGGAAAGGTTGGCTAACGGCGGCTCAGGGCGCGAGGTGCGGGCTAGCTGCGGGCTTGCGCCATAAAAGTTACAGCCCGGGGGGGCGCTCAGCGATTCAGCGTGAAGCGGACGGTGATCTCGGTGGCGACGGGGACGGGGGCGCCGTTGAGGAGGAGGGGGCGGTAGCGCCAGCGGAGAATGGCGCGGCGGGCGGCGGCGATCAGGATGGCGTTGCCCTGCTCGGGGACGAGGAGAAGGATTGCTCCCGAGGCGCCGATTTGGGCGCGCAGGCGGACTTCGCCTTCGAGCTGAAGCTGCCGGGCGATGGAAGGGTAGAGCGGCGCGGGGCAGTAGAGGCAGCGGGCGGCCTGGA
>DAIDIF010000096.1 GCA_027451805.1 Acidobacteriota bacterium | reverse complement strand
TCAGGTTAAAATGTTTGGATTCGGCGGCGTAGCTCAGGTGGCTAGAGCGAGGGTCTCATAATCCCTAGGTCAGTGGTTCGAGTCCACTCGCCGCCATTTTCGGAACGCAGGGCAGACATTGCTTGAGCGCGGGGCCAGTGGTGGCGCCGCCACGACACCCGCTGGCCAGCGACGGGCGGGGCGGGCGCGGTAAGCTGGGGCATGGCGGACGGGCTGGCGGCGGCGGTGCTGTGCGGAGGATTGGGGACGCGGCTGCGGGAGGCGCTGCCGGGGGTGCCGAAGGCGCTGGCGTTGGTGGGGGGAAGGCCGTTTCTCGAACGGCTGGTGGAGCAGGTGGAGGGTTGGGGCGCGGGCCGGATCGTGCTCTGCACCGGGGTGGGCGGGGCGGCGATTCGGGAACGGTTCGCGGGGCGGGCGGGGATCGCGTTTTCCGACGAGCGCGAGCCGCTGGGGACGGCGGGGGCGCTGGCACTGGCGCGGCCGCAGTTGCAAACCGACCCGGTGGTGGTGCTCAATGGCGACAGCATGGTTCCGGGACTGGACTTTGCCGCGTTTCTCGCGGCCCATCGTGGCAGCGGCGCCGCGGGGTCGTTGGCGGTGGTGCCGCCGGACGAGCGGCGCGATACCGGCACGCTGGCATTGGCGCCCGACGGGCGGGTCACGGCGTTCGCCGAAAAGTCGGCCTTGCCGGGCGCGAGCTACGTCAGCGCCGGCATCTATCTGCTCGCGCAGGCGCTGCTCGCCATGATTCCCGCCGGGCGCCCGGTTTCGCTGGAGCGGGAGATGATGCCGCTCTGGATCGGGCGCGGGATGCACGGGTATGTGCATGCCGGCCGGCTGGTGGATATCGGCACGCCGGAGCGGTGGCGCGAGGCGGAGGCGGCGCTGTGAGCGCGCACGCCGAGTTGTTCCGCGCGAACTTCGAGCGCAGCGTGGCGGTGAAGCAGGCGGCGCTGGCGGCGCTGCAGCCGGCGCTGGAACGCGCCGCCGAGGCGATGGTGGCGTGCTACCGCCGGGGCGGGCAGGCGATGTTTTGCGGCAACGGCGGCAGCGCGGCGGACGCGCAGCACCTGGCGGCCGAGTTCGTCGGCCGCTACCTGGCGGAGCGGCGGCCGCTGCCGGCGCTGGCGCTGCACGCGAATACCTCGTCGCTGACCGCGATCGGCAACGACTACGGCTACGACCTCAGTTTCGCGCGGCCGCTGGAGGCGTTCGCGCGCCCGGGCGACGTGCTGGTGGGGCTGACCACCAGCGGGAATTCCAGGAACATCCTGGAGGCGTTCCGGCGGGCGCGGGACTTGGGCCTCACCAGCATCGGGCTGACGGGCGAGGGCGGGGGCAAGCTGGCGGAGCTGGCCGATATTTTGCTGGCCGTGCCCAGCCGGGAGACGCCGCGGATTCAGGAGTGCCACATCCTCATCGGCCACTGCCTGTGCCAGGCGGTGGAACAGGCGCTGTTTGGCTGAGATCGCCGTTCTGGGCGCCCAGGGCCAGTTGGGGCGGCAGTTCCTGGCGGTGCTGGGGCGGCGCGCGCGCGGGCTGGGCCGCGCCGAGCTTGATCTGGGCGACGCGGACGCGATCGAGCGCACGCTGCGGCGGCTGCGGCCGCAGGTCGTCATCAACGCCGCGGCGTTCAACGACGTGGACGGGGCCGAGCTGCGGCGGCAGCAGGCGCTGGCGGTCAACGCCGAGGGTCCGGCGGAGCTGGCGCGGCTGGCGCGGACGCTGGGCTACCGGCTGGTGCACTTCTCCACCGATTACGTCTTCGGCGGCGACCGGCTGCGGCGGCCGCGGCGCGAGAGCGACGCGCCGGCGCCGGTGAACTTCTACGGCTATTCGAAGCTGCTGGGCGAGGAAGCGGTGCTGGGCGCGGGCGCCGCCGCGCTGGTGGTGCGGGTCGCCCACCTCTACGGCGGCCCTTCCTGGAGCGCCGGCCGCGCCAACCTGGTGGAGCGCTTTCTCGCCCGCGCCCGCGCCGGGCAGCCGCTGGTCATCACCCGCGGGCAGACGCTCAACCCCACCTCGGTGCGCGACCTCGTACCCGCCGTTTTGGCGCTGCTGCGGCGCCGCTCGGCCGGCCTCTACCACCTCACCGGCTCGGGCCCCTGCGCTGCGGCCGAGTTCGCCCGTGAGGCCTGCCGGCACGCCGGGTTGTGCGCCAAAATCCAGTGGATCAGCCGCGACCCCCGCCCTGCCCGGCGCGCGCGCTACACGCCGCTCGCCAACCAGCGCTGGAGCCAGGAAGGACTTCCGCCGATGCCTCATTGGCGGAGTTCGCTCGCCGAATACCTGCTTTCGGCACAAAATCTGCCAATCAGAGACTAACATTTTTCTTGACAAAGCCATACTCATGCTTTAGGCTGGTGTAGGCAGGCTAAACCATGGCAAAGACTATCGGAATCGATCTGGGCACCACCAACAGCGTGGTTGCGGTGATGGAGAACGGGGAGCCCAAAGTTATCCCCAACAGCGAAGGCGGCCGGACGACGCCGTCGGTGGTGGCGTTCACCAAGACGGGCGAGCGGCTGGTGGGGCAGGTGGCGAAGCGGCAGGCGATCACCAACCCGGAGGGGACGGTGTACTCGATCAAGCGCTTCATGGGGCGGCGCTACGACGAAGTGTCGGAAGAGATGAAGATGGTGCCCTACAAGGTGAAGCAGCAGGGCGACCACGTGGCGGTGGAGGTGCAGGGCAAGCTCTACACGCCGCCGGAGATCTCGGCCTTCATTCTGCAGAAGCTGAAACAGTCGGCGGAGGATTACCTGGGCGAGAAGGTCACCGACGCGGTGATTACGGTGCCGGCGTATTTCAACGACGCGCAGCGGCAGGCGACCAAGGACGCGGGGCGCATCGCCGGCCTGGACGTGAAGCGCATCGTCAACGAGCCGACGGCGGCGGCGCTGGCGTACGGGCTGGACAAGAAGAAGGAAGAGACGATCGCGATCTACGACTTCGGCGGCGGCACCTTCGACATTTCGATTCTGGAGGTGGGCGAGGGCGTGGTCGAGGTGAAGAGCACCAACGGGGACACGCACCTGGGGGGCGACAACATCGACCAGCGGCTGGTGGACTGGCTGGTGGACGAGTTCAAGAAGGACGAAGGCATTGACCTGCGCGGGCGCGGCAACGAGATGGCGCTGCAGCGGCTGAAGGACGCGGCGGAGAAGGCGAAGATGGAGCTCTCCACCACGATGGAAACGGAGATCAACCTGCCGTTCATCACCGCCGACGCCAGCGGGCCGAAGCATTTGCTGAAGAAGCTGAGCCGCTCGCAGTTCGAGCGCATGGTGGAAGACATCCTGCAGCGCTCGGTGACGCCCTGCCAGCAGGCGCTGAAAGACGCCGGCATCACCGCCGACAAGATTGACGAGGTGGTGCTGGTGGGGGGCTCGACGCGCATCCCGCGGGTGCAGCAGATCGTGAAGGATCTGTTCCACAAGGAGCCGCACAAGGGGGTCAACCCGGACGAAGTGGTGGCGGTGGGGGCGGCGGTGCAGGCGGGGGTGCTGGCGGGCGAGGTGAAGGACCTGCTGCTGCTGGACGTGACGCCGCTGTCGCTGGGGATCGAGACGCTGGGCGGGGTGAACTCGGTGCTGATCCAGCGCAACACCACCATCCCCACGCGCAAGAGCGAAGTGTACTCGACCGCGGCCGACAACCAGACCTCGGTGGAGGTGCACGTGCTGCAGGGGGAGCGGCCGATGGCGTCGCAGAACCGCACGTTGGGCAAGTTCCACCTGGTGGGGCTGCCGCCGGCGCCGCGCGGCATGCCGCAGATCGAAGTCACCTTCGACATTGACGCCAACGGCATCGTCAACGTCAGCGCCAAGGACCTGGGCACGGGCAAGGAGCAGAAGATCACCATCACCAGCTCGAGCGGCCTGTCCAAGGACGAGATTGACCGCATGACGAAGGAGGCGGACGCGCATTCGGAGGAGGACAAGCGCAAGCGCGAGGAAGTGGAGGCGCGCAACCAGCTCGACAGCATGGTGTACAACACCGACAAGATGCTGCGCGAGAACAAGGAGAAGGTGGCCAGCGACGACGCCGCGGCGGTGGAAGCGGCGCTGGCGAACGCGCGCCAGGCGCTGGAGGGAACCGACGCCGCCGCCATGAATGCGGCCAAGGATCAGCTCACCGCCGCGGCGCACAAGCTGGCGGAGGCGATGTACAAATCGGCGAGCGCGCAGCGCGAAGGGCAGGCGCCGCCGGCGGGCGGGGGCGAAGCCGGCGCCGGCGGCGGCAACGGCGAGGCCAAGCCGGGCGACGTGATTGATGCCGAATACGTGGATGCCGATGGAGAAAAGAAGTAAGCCCTAGCGCGGGCGGCCCGGCGCCGGCCGCGCGGCTTGGACTCCATGCCCACCGCCGCCAAAGACTACTACCGCACGCTGGGGATCAAGCGCAGCGCCACGCCGGATGAGGTGCGCAAGGCCTATCGCCGCCTGGCGCGCAAACTGCATCCGGACGTCAACCCCGGCAACAAGGCCTCCGAGGACAAGTTCAAGGATGTGCAGGAGGCCTACGACATCCTCAGCGAGCCCAAGAAGCGCGAGTTTTTCGATCGCGCCGGGTTCTACTCCGACCAGGCCTTTCAGCACGGGGCCGACGCCTACGCCGGCGCGAGCGAGCCCGCCGGGCGGGGCCCGCAAGCGGGCGGGCCGCCCCCAAACTTCGATTTCAGCGGCTTCGACTTCACCGACTTTGGCGCGGGGGCGGGGGCGGGCGCGGGCGCGCGCCGCGGCGGCGGCGGCGGCGCCAGCTTCCGCGACATCTTCTCCGGCATCTTCAACCGCCAGGCGGCGCCGGCCGAAGCCAACGGCGCCGATCTGGAAGTGCAGGCCACGGTGGGGTTTTGGGAGGCGATCCGGGGCAGCGTGCTGCGGCTCAACATCCCGCGCCAGGACCGGTGCCCGCAGTGCAACGGCACCGGCACCGGCGGCCGCGCCGGCATCTGCCCGGAGTGCGGCGGCAAGGGGCAGGTGGTGCAGACGGTGAACAACATGAAGTTCAACCTGCGCTGCGGCGCCTGCGGCGGCAGCGGCAAGGCGGGCGCGGCCTGCCCGCGCTGCCACGGCCAGGGGCGGGTGCCGGCCACCGAGCCGCTGGAGGTGCGGATCAAGCCGGGCACGCGCGAGGGGGCGCGGCTGCGGATTCCGGGCAAGGGCAACTGGGGCGCCGACGCCAGCGGCGACCTGTACGTCATCATCCGCATCCAGCCGCACCCGCTGTTCGTGCGCGAGGCCGACGACATTCACGTCAAGGTGCCGGTGAGCATGACCGAGGCGGCGCTGGGGGCCAAGATCGGCGTGCCCACGATTGACGGCAAGGCGCTGCTCAACATTCCCGCCGGGACGCAATCGGGGCAGAAGTTCCGCATGCGCGAGCGCGGCGTGCCCTCGGCGCAGCACGACGGCATCCGCGGCGACGAGTACGTCGAGGTGCAGGTGTCGGTACCCAAGCCCCGCGATGAGCGCAGCCGCGAGCTGCTGCGCGAGTACGCGCGCCTCAATCCCGAGGACGCGCGCGAGGCCGTCCTCAAGCAGGCGATGAGCTAAGGCGGAGGCGAGGCGGAAGCATGGTGCGCAAAAAGGGCAGGGCGGCGTACATGATCTCGGCGGTGGCCGAGCAGTACGGCATTCACCCGCAGACGCTGCGGCTGTACGAGCGCGAAGGCCTGCTGCAGCCGTCGCGCACCGAGGGCAACACCCGCCTGTACACCGACGAGGACCTGCAGCGGCTCGAGGTCATCCTCTCGCTGACGCGCGACATGGGCGTCAACCTGGCGGGGGTGGAGATCATCCTGGGGCTGCGCGAAAAGATGCAGCACATGCAGCGGCAGATGCAGGACTTCGTGGACTTCGTGCAGCGCGAGTTCGCCGGCCGCGGCGCCGCGCCGCCGGGCGAGGCGCTGGTGCCGCTGCGCCCGCGACGGCCGCGCTAGGCGCGAGGCATGGGCAAGAACCGCAGCATCGCGGTGCGCACGGTGCGGCCGGACCGGGGCACCGCCTGGGAGCGGGCGCAGCACTGGTTCGCCATCGCCGGGCCGATCGGGCTGATTCCATGGGTGCCGGCGACGTTCGCCTCGCTGGCGGTGGCGGCGGTGTGCTGGCGCTGGCCGCCCTCGCACGTCGCGGCCGCGGCCGGGGCGGGAGCGCTGCTGCTGCTGGGCGCGCCGGCGGCGACCACGGCGGAGCGCCTGCAGGGCGAAGAGGACCCGCGCAACGTGGTGATCGACGAAGTCGCCGGGCAACTGCTGACGTTCGTCTTCGTAGCTCCGGTTTCGCTGGCGCTCGCCGCCGCCGGCTTCGTGCTGTTCCGGCTGTTCGACATCACCAAGCCGTTTCCGATCCGGCGGCTGGAGCGCCTGCCGGGCGGGTGGGGCATTCTGGCGGACGATCTCCTCGCCGGCCTCTACGCCGCCGTGGCGCTCCTGCTTCTCCGCCGCTGGCTGGGGTGAGCCGGGTTACGCCACCGGCTGGGCGCAGTGGGCGCAGCGGCGGGCGGCGATGGGGATGTCGCTCTGGCACTCCGGGCACTTCTTGGTGGTCGGCGGCGGCGGCACGTCGTTGGCGTGCATGCGCTTCATCATCGAGTTCATGGGCGCGACCACGAAGAAGTAGACCGCGGCGGCGATCAGCACGAACGAGATGAGCGCGTTGAGGAACAGGCCGTAGCTGATGTGGCTGTGGTTGACCGTCAGGCTGAAGCCGGAGAAATCGGGCTTGCCGACAATGGCGGCGATCAGCGGATTCAGCAGGTCGGTGACGAAGGCGGTGACGACGGCGCCGAAGGCGGCACCGATGACCACGGCGACGGCCAGATCCACCACGTTGCCTTTGAAGATGAACGCCTTGAATTCCTTCAGCATGGCTGCATCATGCCCCAAATCGGCGCCGGGCTCAACTAGGCGCCTCCGCGGTCGGGGGCGGGCCGGCGGCGGGGCTGGACGGCGGCGGGCGCCGGGGGGGAGCAACGAGGCGCAGTTCGCCGGCCGCCACCGCGTCCACGCCGTCCACAGCGCCGATCGCCTCGATCAAGCGGTGGCGCTCGGCTGCGCTCTCGACGCAGCCGTGCAGATAGACGGTGTGGCCGTAGGCGTTCAAGTTGACGTGCGACAGGGTCGCGGCGAAGCGGCGGCCGAGCTCGGTATGCACCTGATCCACCAGGGTGTTGGCATCCACATAATGCTCGTGCCCGGCCCACGCCTGGCGGACCTGCGCGAGGCTGCCCCACAGGCGGTTCTCCAGGTCGCGGCTGCGTTTCACCAGCCGAATCCGGCTGACATGGCGCCAGTGCCCGAGCTTCTGCCGCAACTGGTTGCGGACCCAGTCGCCGCGCCGGGGCGCGGTGAGCCAGCCCAGGACGGTGCCCGCCACTACGCCGCCCGCGAACCACGCCGCGCGCCGGGAACGCTTCCGCATCCCCGGTAGGATGCCCGCGCGCGGCGGCGCGGTCAGTTGGGCAGGTTCACCGGCGGCAGGCTCGCCGATTGCAGCTTTTGGTTGAGCGCCGGCACCGCCTGTGTCTTGAGCTGATTCCAGTCCGCGAGCGCGGCGTTGACCATGGCCTCGGCCTTGCGGAAGCCGGTGATCACGGTGGGGTCGGGCGCGCCCAGCCCGCTCTGCGCCGCGCCCGACAACCCGCCCAGGATGGCGGCCAAGCCGGCCAGGCTGCGCGGCGCGGGCACGGCGTCACCCTCGCCGGAGGCATCGGGGTTGGGCGGCGCGGCGGCGAAGCCCTGGAGGGCGTGCGCCTTGCGATCGAGCGCGTCCAGCGCCGCGAGCAGACCGGCGTTGGCCGCCGCCCGCGGTTTCAACTGCGCCAGTTGGCGCCGCAGTTGCATCGTCTGGCGGCGCGCCGCCGCGACGCGCGCCTGCACCGCGGTGATGCGGTCGCCCATGCGGATCTGCGCCTCCAGCGCCAGGGCCGAGGCGGGAGCGTCCGGGGCCATGGCGACGGTCAAGGGCTGCGTGTAGGCATGGCCGTTGACGGTGAGGCGTACGGTGTAGCGCGCCGGCAGGGCCAGGTGGCCCGGGCCGCCGCGGCCGCCGAAGCCGCCGCGGCCCATCGGCGCGGGAGCGCCCGGCGGAAGGGCGCGCAGGTCCCAGGTCCAGCGGTGGAAGCCGGCGGCGGCGCTGAGCACCGGCGGCACCTGCGCCCAGACGGCGGGCACGACCATGGTGTTGGGATTCTGCCGCCGCGGATGCTCGGTGCTGCTGAAGTGCCGCACCACTTTGCCGGCGCCGTCGAGGATGTCGAGCGAGACCGGGCCGGTGTCGGACTGCAGATAGTAGTCCAACACCGCGCCGACCGGCGCCGGCTGGCCGGAGGCGACCTCGATCGGATCCATGTCGGTGGCCGGGGCCAGGCTGGAGCCGCGGAAGAAGCCGCGCCCGCCGGCGCTGCGATAGGCGGTGGGCGGGCGGAACAGGACCGCCGTCGCGCCGTCCATGGCCGGCGTCATCTGTTCGAGCGAGCTGATGTTGTCGAGCGCCCAGAAGGCGCGGCCGAAGGTGGCGACCACCAGCGTATTGCGCTTGATCAGAAAGTCGCGGATCTCCACCGGCGGCATGTTGAGCCGCAGCGACTGCCAGTCGCTGCCGTGATCGAAGGACACATAGACGCCCTTGGTGGTGCCGGCGAACAGCATGCCGCGCCGCACCGGATCCTGGGTGATGGACTCGAGGTATTCGTCCGGCGGGATGCCGCTGACGATTTGCCGCCAGGTCTTGCCGCCATCGGTGGTGCGGTAGATGTGCGGCGCATCGTCGTCAAGGCGATGGCGGTCCACGGCGGCGTAGGCGGTGTTGGGGTCGTAATGCGAGGCCACCATCATCACCACCTTGCTCCAGGCGGTGAGCTGAGGCGGGGTGACGTTGTGCCAGGTCAGGCCGCCGTTGCGCGTCATCTGGATCAGGCCGTCGTCGGTGCCGATCCAGATTTCGCCGGCCAGGATGGGCGAGGGGGCGATGGCGTAGATCACGCCCCAGCGCGGGCCGTAGGTGCGCTCGAAGTAGTCGGTATCGCGGGCGGTGGTGGGATCGAGGTTGGGCGGGGCGCCGGGGTCCTGACGGGTTAGATCGGGGCTGATCTTCTGCCAGCTCTCGCCGCCGTCCACGGTTTTGAACAGGAACTGGTTGCCGAAATAGAGGGCGTGCTTGTCGGCCGGCGAGATCGCCAGCGGCAGCGTCCAGGTATGGCGGAAGTTCTGCCCCGGGTAAGCGGCCATCGGCGAGATGTTCTGGCTGGCGCCGGTGACCATGTTGCACTTGGTCACGGTCGAGCCGTAGAGTTCGGCTTTCCGCAGCGGATCGGCGACGATGTCGCCGCTCTCGCCGCCGGTGCAGGCGCTGCCCCAGTCGGCATAGGTGATGCGGCCGCCGCCGGCAGTGGTGCTCTCGACCGAGCGCGCGCCGCTATCCTGCTGGGCGCCGTAGATCCAGAACGGGTTCCGGTTGTCGGCGGTGATGTGGTAGTACTGGCCGGTGGGCTGGTTGTTCCAGGAGCTCCAGCTGCGGGCGTCGTCCACGCTGACGATCACGCCCTGGTCGCTGCCCAGGATCATGTGGCCGTCGCCGGCGGGGTTGATCCAGAGCTGGTGGTAGTCGTCGCCGCCGGGGGCGCCCTTGATGCCGACGAAGCTGGCGCCGCCGTCGGTGGAGCGATAGACGGTGGTGTTCATCGCGTAGACGGTGTTCTCGTGCCTGGGATCGACCGTCACCGACTCGAAGTACCAGCCGCGGTTCCAGATGCGGTTGTCGGTGTCCATCAGCCGCCAGGTGGCGCCGGCGTCGTCGGAGCGGTACAGGCCGCCTTGCCGCGCGGGCGCGTCCACCATGGCGTAGACGCGGTTGGGGTCGGTGGGCGCGACGGCGACGCCGATGCGGCCCACGTGCGCGGTGGGCAGGCCGTGGGTGAGCTGGGTCCAGCGGCCGCCGCCGTCGGTGGATTTGTAGAGGCCGCTGCCGGGCTCGATCGAGGAGGGATAGACCACCCAGGGCGGGCGCCGCGTCGCCCAGAGCGCGGCGTAGACGACCTGGGCGTTCCCCGGATCGAAGGCGAGGTCAATCGCGCCGGTGTTGTCGTTGGTGAACAGCACCTTCTGCCAGGTGGCTCCGCCGTCGGTGGAGCGGTAGACGCCGCGCGCCGCCGAGGCGGCGTACAGGTCGCCCAGCGCCGCGACGAAGAGGCGGTTGGGATCGTGCGGATCGACGATGATGCGGCCGATCTGGCGGGTGGCGCGCAGCCCAATGCGCTCCCAGGTCTGGCCGCCGTCGGTGGACTTGAACATGCCGTCGCCGAGGGAGAACTGCGAGCGCGCGTCGGCCTCGCCAGTGCCGACATAAATGATGTTGGGGTCGGAGGGAGCGACCGCGATGGCGCCGATCGAGGCCACGTTCTCGTGGTCGAAGATCGGCCTCCAGGTCATGCCGTCGTCCATCGTCTTCCACACGCCGCCGTCCACCGCGCCGAAGTAGAAGGTGTCGGGCTGGCCGGGAACGCCGGCGACGGCCACCGCGCGGCCGGCGCGGAAGGGGCCCACCAGACGCCAGCGCATGCCGGCGTAAAGACTGGGGCTGACCTGCTGCGCGCTCAGCGCCAGCGTCGCCGCCAGCGCGAGACCCAGTGCCCAAAGAGAACGACGGACCATCATGAACACCCTCCTGGAAACTGCGGGAAAGGCGAGCATATACCAGCGCCGCCGCCACCGCGGGGCATTTTGGCCGTGCTACCATCGCCAACATGACGCGGACGCGCAGCTTGCGGGTGGGCGAACCGGCTCCCGACTTCACGCTGCCGGATCAGGACGGGGTTCCGTTCCGCCTGCGCCAGCTGCGCGGCCAGGCGGTGGTGCTGTTCTTCTATCCCCGCGCCGGAACCTCGGGTTGAACCACGGAAGCGCGCGAGTTTCGCGACGCCTACGCCTCCTTCCAAGCCCTGAACGCGGCCGTGATCGGCATCTCGCCGGACACGCCGGCGGCGCAAAAGCGCTTCCAGCAGAGCGAGAACCTTCCCTTTCCGCTGCTGGCCGACACGGAGCGCGCGGTGGCGGCCGCCTATGGCGTGCTGCAGGAGAAGACGATGTACGGCCGCAAGTTTCTGGGGATCGCGCGCACCACGGTGTTGATCGGCGCCGACGGCAAGGTGGGGCGGGTGCTGGCGCCGGTCAAGCCGGCCGGTCATGCCGCAGAAGTGCTGCAGGCGCTGCCGTCGCTCGGGCGGGCGGGCGGCGCGGCGCCAACTCCTGATACAGCGCGGCCAACTCGGGGCCGCGGCGCTCGACGTTGAAGAGCGTGAGCGCGCGGGCGCGCGCCCGCCGTCCGCAGGCCAGGCGGAAGGGGCGGTCGGCGATCATGCGGGCGAGCGCGGCGCGCAGCGCGCGCGGATCGCCGGGGGGCACGGTCATGCCGGTGAGGCCGTGGGCGCTCACCCAGTCGGTGCCGGTGGCGAGGGCGGTGTTCACCACCGGCAGGCCGGCGGCCATCGCCTCGACCTGCGCCACGCCGAAGGTTTCGGCCTGGGTGCAGGACGGCAGCACGAAGATATCGGCGGCGCGCAGCCGCGCCGGCAGCGCGGCATCGGGCAGATGCCCGAAGAAGGTGACCCGCTCGCGCAGCCCGAGCGCCGCCGCCAGCGCTTCCAGGCGCGGCCGCTCGCGCCCGTCGCCGATGATGTGCACGTCGGCGGGGAGGGCGGCGGCGGCGTGCAGGAGCACGTCCAGACCTTTATAGGGCACCAGCCGGCCCAGGAATACCAGCACCGGCGGCGCCCCCGGCGGCCGGGGCGGGCGCTCGGCGGCCAAGAACGGCGCCAGGTCGAAACCGAACGGAATCACGCGCACGCGTTCCTGGTGTTCGCGCAGCGTCGCCAGCTGCGAGGTGGAGGCCGAGCTCACCACGATCGCATCCACGCGGCGCAGGAAGCGTTCGGTCAGCTGCCGCTGCATCCAGCGCAGCCAGCGCGCGCGGCCGACCACCTCGGCGTGCAGGGTTACCACCCAGGGAATGCGCTTGGGCAGCTGCAGCGCGGCGGCTTCGGCGAGGGGAAAGGGGAGGTGGAAGTGGAGCACGTCGCTGGCCGCCTCGAACTCGCGCAGCGCGCGGGGAAAGCCGGGATGCAGCGGCATCGAAGCCACCACCGGCGCCGCCAACTCGCGCCCGGCGACGCCCGGGGGAAAGGCGCGGGCGGCGGAGCCGCGCGGGCGGCAGGCGAGCACCGCGACCCGATAGCCGCGACGGCTCAGATCGCACACCTGCGCGTGCAGCACCGACTCCACGCCGCCGCGGTCGCGGCCCCAGAGCTTGTTGACGTGCCCAATCGCGATGGCCATGGCGGTGGCTCGGCGGCTCAGCCGCTACGCGCGAACACCCCGGCGGGGGCGGGCGCGGCCGTGCCCGCGCCGGCCGTGCGCTGCGCCTGCCGCCACACCGCGTCGATGGTGATCTGCTCCATGCAGCGCGCCCGCGGGCAGCGATAGGCGATGCCGCGCCGACCGGCGCGCGGATCGTAGCAGGGGCCGCAGCCCGCCAGCCCCTGCGCGAACGGTTCTCCGGGCGCATGAATGCGGGCGCCGGCGGTGGGCCCGTAGAGGCCGAGGCAGGGGCGGCCGAGCGCCTGCGCCAGCACCAGCGGGAGCGAGTCGTTGCCGATCAGGAGATCGGCGGCGGCGATCGCGGCGGCGGATTGGCGCAGGCTGAGGCGGCCGGCGAGGTCGGCACCGGGCGCGCCCAGGCGCGCGCACAACCACGCGGTCAGGGCGGCGTCGGCGGGTCCGCCCAGCCAGCGCAGCGCGACGCCCGCCGCCTGCGCCCGCCGTCCCAGCTCGAGAAAGCGCTCCCGCGCCCAAACGCGATTGGGCATGGCCGACCAGGGGTTGGCGGCGCCGCCGGGGGCGATCGCCCAGCGCGGCCC
>DAIDIF010000095.1 GCA_027451805.1 Acidobacteriota bacterium | reverse complement strand
GGCACTCTGCACATACTTGGTGCAAATCAGGGGCCGAACTCAACTCTTGAAAAGATTGGACTTAGTTTGGCGATTCACTTGCCCTGTGTCCTGCCGTGGGAACTCACGTTCACACTCAGTGTCACTACGGGAACGTGGTGCTGCCCCCGCGCATCCGCCGTATAATCCCCGGCATGACCTATTTCCGTCCGCTGTTCGCCGCGCTGGGGCTCTCGCTGGCCGCTGCCCTCGCCCAGTCCCCCGCACCCGTCACCGCCGTGCGCGCCGCCCACGCGCTCGACGTCCAAACCGGCCAGCTCATCCCCCACGCCGTCATCCTCATCCGCGGCCAACGCATCACCGCCATCGGCGCCAACCTCGCCATTCCCGCCGGCGCCCGCGTCATTGATCTGGGCTCACTCACCCTGTTGCCTGGGTTGATTGACGCACACGTCCATCTCTTTCTGCATCCCGGCAACGAGACCCTGCAGACGGTGGATGAGTCCACCCCGCAGCGCACCATCCAGGCCACGCTCGCCGCCAAGGCCGACCTCCTCGGCGGCTTCACTTCCGTCAAGGACATGGGCACCGAAGGCGCCGGCGACGTCGCCAGCACCGCCGTCCGCCAGGCCATCAACCGCGGCCAGATCCCCGGCCCCCGCGTCTGGACCTGCGGCAACGCCATCTCCATCCTCGGCGGCCACGAGGACGCCTTCGGCTTCAACCCCGCCCTCCACATCCCCTCCAACGCCGACGTCGTCCAGACCCGCCGCGACCTCATCCACACCATCCGCCTGCAGATCAAGGACGGCGCCACCTTCATCAAGATCTACGAGACCGGCCGCGACCGCTTCGCCGACGGCATCTTCTCCACCCCCTACCAGTTCACCGAACCCCAGCTCGCCGCCGCCGTCCAGGAAGCCGCCCGCCTCGGCACCTTCGTCAGCGTCCACGCTCAGGGCGAGCCCGGCACCCTCTATGCCGCCCAGGCCGGCGTCGCCTCGCTCGACCACGCCACCCAGCTCAGCCCCCGCACCATCCGCATCGCCATCCGCAAGCACATCTTCGCCGTCCCCACCTTCACCGTCTTCAAGTTCTTCGCCGACCACGCCCCCAACGCCAAGTCCGCCGCCAACCAGTACGCCGAGCTCGCCTACAAAGCCCGCCAGTTCCGCCTCCAGCTCAAAGCCGGCATGCCCATGGCCATGGGCAGCGACGTCGGCCCCTTCCCCCACGGCACCCAGGCCACCGAGTTCGTGCTCATGGTGCACTACGGCATGGCCCCGCTCGAGGCCATCCAGGCCGGCACCATCAACGCCGCCACCCTGCTGCGCGCTCAGGCCAACCTCGGCTCCCTCACCCCCGGCAAATACGCCGACATCATCGCCGTCCAGGGCAACCCGCTGCAGGACATCTCCGCCCTCACCCGGGTGAAGTTCGTCATGAAGGGGGGCACGATCTACAAACAACCCCCAGGGACGCAACCCCCGGTCAGCCTGAACTGATGCATTGTCCCCCGCCGCCTAGCCCGCCGCTCCACGCTCCGCCGCCCGCGCCGGTTGCGCTCGCGCCTCCGTGCGCAGCGCCACCGTAAACACGCTGCCTTCGCCCGGCGTGCTGCGCACGCTGATCGCGCCGCCATGCAGCTCCGCGATCCGGCGGCACAGCGACAACCCCAGGCCGGTGCCGCGCTTGCCCTTGGTGGAATAAAACGGGCGGAAGATCTTGCTCAGGCTGCCCGGGTCAATGCCCGTGCCGTTGTCGCGCACGTCGAAGCCGGCCATTCCATGCTTGGGGTCGAACCAGGTGGCGATCACCACCCGGCCGGCGCCGGGGATGGCGTGTATCGCATTGATCCCGAGATTGACCACCACGCGATGGATTTGCTCGGGGTCGTGCACCACCGGCGGCAGCTCCCCGGCTTCAAAGGTCACCTCGATCGCATGGGCGTGCGCTTGGCGGCGCAGGAATTGCGCCGCGTCCTCGATCGTGTGATTCAGATCCCCCGGCGCCAACTGCAGCGGTTGCGGCCGTGCATAGTGCAGCATCTCCTCGATCACGCGCAGGATGCGCGCCACCTGCTGCTGCATCTCCGCCACCGCCTTGCGGTCCTCGACCGCCTCGATGCCGGGGGCGATGATCTCGAGCGCGGCGCTGATGCCGCCCAGCGGATTCCGGATCTCGTGCGCCAGCCCGGCCGCGATCTCCCCCAGCGTGGCCAGATGCTCGGCCTCGGCGAGTTCCAGCCCATGGCTCCGCGCCAGCGCCATCTTCTCCCGGCGGCGCTTCCGAATCTCGCGCATCAGCGCCAGCACGCAGAGGACGATCAGCAGCACCCCGAGGCCCAGCGAGGCATCCGTCCAGCGGCCCCAGGTGCGCGCATAGGCGAGCGCGGCGCGGCGGCGTTGCTCCATCAGATCCCGCTGCACCGCATCCACCTGCGCCGCGGCCGCGTCCACCGCCCGCACCGCCTGCCAGTCGCCGTCCGTCGCCGCGCTCCCCGTCGGCGTGCTCCCGTCCGCCGCCGCGGCGCGCTCCCGCTCCAGTTGCGCCGCGCAGCCTTCGACCGCCGCCGCCAGGCCCGCGAACGCCCGCCCCGCCCCCTGCCCTCCCGGCAACGCCGGCATCCGCGCCACGTCGCTGCGCGCCGCCGCAATGTCGTCGGACACCTCGGCGGCGGCGGCGGCATCGTGGTCGGCCTTGAACCGATGCAGCGCCCCCGCCGCCTTCCACATCTTCACTTGCACGTCGGCGTTGAGCAGCAGCGCTTCCTGGCGATAGTTCAGGCTGGGCGTCGCGCGCTCCAATCGCTGCGCCGCCGAATGCGCCAGATACAGCATCGCCCCCGGCAGTGCGAACGCCAGCAGCAGCACTGGAATCGCGACCCGCTCGGTCAATCCCGTCCGCCCCGGCATAAATCGGCTCGCGACCGCCCGCCCACAGGCGTCAGCGACTTGCCGCGCGCTGCCCGCCCTCGGCCCAGTGTACCGTTCCGAATCTGATCGCGGCAACTCGACGCCCGGCGCGCCCGGCGGGCTGCCGTGGCTAGTGTTTGCCCTTGTCCGTCTCCGCCACCTCGCGCTGCAGCTCCACCATGTCCGCCCCCGTCGGCGCCCACCCCAGCAGGTAGCGGCAAAAGTAATCCGCCTTGCGCCAGAAGAACCATTGCGTGTCGCTGGCGTAGCCGTGCCGCTCGCCCGGCAGCATGATGATGTCGAAGCGCTTGTTCGCCCGGATCAGCGCGTTCGCCAGCCGCATCGTGTTCGCCATGCTGACGTTGTTGTCCATGTCGCCGGTCGACAGCAGCAGGTGCCCCTTCAGGTTCTTCGCCAGGCTCGAGTTCTTGTCGATCGAGAACAGGAACTTCGCCTCCCCGTTCTTCTCGTCGATCTCCCGGATGCCGTCGTGCTTCTCGCTCCAGGTGTTGTTGTAGACGTTGTTGTCGTGGTTGCCCGACTCCGATACCGCCACCTTGAAGAAGTCCGGATACTCCAAAATCGCCGCCGTCGACATGAACCCGCCGCCCGAGTGCCCGGTAATCCCCACCCGGTTGATGTCGATGTAGGCGTACCGCTGCGCCAGCTCCTCCGCCGCCCGCTTCTTGTCCGCCAGCCCGTAGTCGCGCAGGTTGTGGTAGCCGTAGGTGTGGTACCAGCTGTCGCGCAGCGGGCTGCCGCCGCGGTTGCCCACCTCGATTACGATGAAGCCGAACTGCGCCAGCAGCATCTGCGGGCTCTTCGGATTGAACGTCGTCTCCACCGCTTCCGTCTGCGGCCCCGGATACACATACTCGATCAGCGGATACTTCCGCTTCGGATTGAAGTCGAACGGCTTGAACATCACCCCGTACAGGTTCGTGATCCCGTCGTCCGCCTTCACCGTGAACGGCGTCGGGAACTGGTACCCCGCCGCCTGCAGCGCCTGCACGTCGGTGTGCTCCAGCTTCAACTCCTGCCCCGCCGTGTTGTCCAGCGCGATCTCCGGCGCCGTGTCCACGCGCGAGTAGGTGTCCACGAAATACTTGCCGTCGTCCGACGCCGCGATGGCGTGGTTGGCGATCTGCGGGTCCAGCGTCTTCATGCCGCTCCCGTCCAGCCCGATGCGGTACAGATGGCTGTAATAGACGTCCTCGCCCGCCTTCACCCCCAGCGCGTTGAAGTACATCGTGCGGGTCGCAGCGTCCACGCTCACGATGTTGCCCGCCACGAACTCGCCGTGGTCCACCTGGTTCTTCAGCGTGCCGTCGGTCCCGTACAGGTAGTAATGTCCCCACCCGTTGCGGTCCGACCACACCAGCAGCCCGGTGCCATGCTCCACCAGCCGCAGCGGCTTGGTGTCGATGTACACGTTCGACCGTTCCCGGATGATCGGCGTCACCACCCCCGTCGCCGGGTCCGCGGTGCAGAAATCCACCTTGTGCAGGTCGCGGCTGATCCGCGTCAGGTACAGCTTGCCGTCCGCCCCGCCCAGCCAGATCGCTGCCGGCGTTCCGCCCTTCGCCGCCGCCGCCCGCTCGGCGTTGGTCACCGGTTCGGTCTCGATCTCCATGTGCTGGTCCGGGAACCGCGCCGCCTTCAGCTCCACTTCCTTCCGCGTCGCCACGTCGATCGCCCAGGCCGAGTACAGCGGCACGTTGACCTCGCCCGGCATGGCGTATTTGTACGTCTCCAGCGTCGGGCGCGGGTTGTGCAGCGAGTGGATCACCCACAGCTCCGCCACCTTGCGCGTATCGGCGCGGATGAAGGCGAACTCGCTCGAGTCGCGCGACCACGCCACTCGCAGCGCCGCCACCCGCGGATGCGCGCTCGTATCCTTGGGCACGTCCTTGTACACCGGCGGGTTCACGCCCAAATCCTCGTGCGAGTGGTAGATCGTCTGCGCGTAGCCGTCAAACGGCACCCCGTCGGTCGTGAGCTGCGTTTCGTGGATGTTGGGGTCGTTCGGGTTCACCAGCGCCAACTGGTAGCTCGCCGCATCCATCATGTAGAGGTTGTCGGCGCGCGCGAACAGGATCGTTTTCCCGTTGGGCGAGATCTGCGCCCAGCGCGGCTGCGGCCGCTGCGGCACATAATCCGCCAGCAGCCGCACCCGCCCCGTCGCCAGGTTGAGCTCGAAGTACACCGGCCGCTGCCGCGCCGGCGGCGCCACGACCGCCCCGCCGCGCCCGAAGCCGCCGCCCCGCCGCGCCGCCATCCGCTCCTCGTTCAGGATCGTCGCCTCCGCCGCCGTCTCCGCCGCCAGCCCCGGAATCACCGCCGTCAGCGGCACGTTCACCGAAAACCGCAGCCCCGTGTCGTGGTTCACCAGCTTCGCGTTCTGGATCGGCAGATGCCCGCCGTCGTACGGCAGCCCGGTCAGCAGCGTCAACTGCTCCGCCACCTGGGCGTGATCGAACAGCGCCGCCCGCGTCCCCTTCACCGGATCGACGACGTAGTAGGAGGTCCCGATGCCGGTCTTGAACGCGTACCAGAACTTGTCCCCGCCCGCGTACCAGTGCGGCGTGATCGTGGTGTCGAACACCAGCTTCGACACCTTCGCCGCCGTCCACTCCGACGCCAGCCGGTAGTTCGGCTTCGGGAGCTTGCGCCCGCCCGCGGCCCCCTGCGCGCACGCCAGCCCGGCCATCATCGCCGCCATCCCCGCGATCCGCAGTCCGGTAGTACGCATGCCCACCCTCCCGTGCCTCAAAACGCCAGCAGTATCTCACGTTCTCAATTACGATGAACCTGTGTTCTCCGCCCAGCCCCTGAAGGGCCGCGTCGCCCTGGTCGCCGGCGCCGCCCGCCGCATCGGCCGCGCCATCGCCTTGGACCTCGCCCGCAGTGGCGCCGCCATCGCCTTCACCTGGCTCACCGCCGAGGCCGAGGCCCGCTCGCTGGAAACCGAGTTGGCCGCGCTCGGCGTCCGCTCCGCCTCCGTCCAGGCCGACCTGCGCGATCCCGCCGCCGCCACCGCCGCCGTCGACACCCTCGCCGCCCGCCTCGGCCGCCTCGACCTGCTGATCAACAACGTCGGCCGCTACGAGGCCGTCGAGTTCGAGCGCATCACCGACGCCCAGTGGGACGCCATGCTCGCCACCAACCTCACCGCCCCGTTCCTGCTCAGCCGCGCCGCCCTCCCGCATCTTCGCCACGCCGGCGCCGGCCGCATCGTCAACCTCTCCTCCGTCGGCGCCTTCCGCGCCTTTCCCACCCACGCCCACTACTGCGCCTCCAAGGCCGGCCTCACCCACCTCACCCGCGCCATGGCCCGCGCTCTCGCCCCCGCCATTCAGGTCAACGCCGTCGCCCCCGGCCTCATCGTCTTCGGCTCCGCCCTGTCCCCCTGGGAGGACAAAATGCGCGACCGCACCCCGCTCCAGCGCGCCGGCACCCCCCAGGACATCGCCTCCGCCGTCACCTTCCTCGCCACCTGCAACCCCTTCCTCACCGGCCAGACCCTGGTTGTGGACGGAGGTTTGTCGCTGATATGAAAACGCATACCGCGTACTTCACCTTCAACACCCACCGCAAACGCGAATCCATCCTCATCACCCCCCGCGTCGCCGCCGAGGTCGCGAAATCCGGCATCGCCGAAGGCATGGTCCTGGTCTCGGCCATGCACATCACCGCCGGCGTCTGGGTCAACGACGCCGAACCCGGCCTGCTCGAGGACATCGACGCCTGGCTTGAGCGCCTCGCCCCCTTCGACCCCGACTACCACCACCACCGCACCGGCGAGACCAACGGCGACGCCCACCTCAAAAGCCTCCTCGTCCATCACGAAGTGATCCTTCCCATCACCCAAGGCCAGCTCGACCTCGGCCCCTGGCAGCAGGTCTACTACGCCGAATTCGACGGACAACGGCCGAAGCGCGTCGTCGTCAAGGTGATG
>DAIDIF010000094.1 GCA_027451805.1 Acidobacteriota bacterium | reverse complement strand
GCGGCCCCATCGGCAACGGACGCCAGTACCTGCCCTGGATTCACCTCGCCGACGTCCGCGGCGTTTTCCTCGCCACTCTTGATGACGCCCGCTACCGCGGCCCGTTCAACCTCGCCGCGCCGCAGGCGGTCACCAGCCGCGAGTTCGCCCGTGCCCTGGGGCGCGCCCTGCACCGCCCGGCGCTGCTGCCCGTGCCCGCAGGCGTGCTCCGGCTCGCCTTCGGCGATGCCGCGCAGGTGCTGCTGGCCGGCCAGCGCGCCATCCCCGCCCGCCTGCAGGCGCTGGGCTACCGCTTCGCCTTCCCGGAACTGGCGCCGGCGCTGGGCAGTCTGCTGCAGGGCGCATAGCGGGTGTCGCCGGACCGGGTTGCGGCGGGCCACCCGCTTTGGTCATGCTAGAGGCGTTGCCAGTCGGCTCCATCCCGTGCGTGCGAGGCGTCGGCCGTGCCTGAGGTACACGTGCCGGACTGGCTGTGGCGTCCCGGGCGCCTGGAACGCCTGCGCGGCACGCTGCGCCGCGCGGCCAAAGCCGCCCGCGCCCGTTACTGGTTTCCCCACATCCCGCTGGCGCTGGCGCTGGCGGGCGCCGGCGCGCTGCTGCTGGAGTTGGTGGTCAACGCCCAGCGCGCCGTCCTGCTCGCCGATTTTCCCCGCCATCTGATCGACTTCCGCCCGGCGAGCATGCCCTACGTGCTCATCGGCGTCGCCATGCTGGTGATGTCGGTGGGTCTGCTCTTTCGTTCCCGGTTTGCCTGGATCGTCGCGGTGGTCCTCACCTCCTCGCTGGTGCTCAGCGCCGCCATCCTGGGCCATGGCGGGCACGGCGGCCTGATCGCCTATGACGCCGTGCTGCTGGTGGCGCTGCTGCTCGCCTACGCCTGGTTCGACCACACCAGCCTGGCCGCCGGCACCCTGTTTGCGCTGACCAGCACCCTGCTGCTGCTCATCTATGCCGTGTTCGGCACGCTTTATCTCGGCGCCCAGTTTTCTCCGCCGATTCACGACGTCGTCACCGCCTTCTACTACTCCGTGGTCACCATGAGCACCGTCGGCTACGGGGACATCACCCCGCACACCGACGACGCGCGTCTGTTCGCCGTCTCCATCATGGTGCTCGGGCTGGCAGTGTTCGCCACCTCGGTCACCGCCATCGCCGGGCCGATGATCGCCAAGCTCACGGCGCCCAAGGAGAGACGCATGAAACGCTCCAACCACTTTCTCGTGATCGGCGCGACGCCGCTGGCCTACAACACCTACCGCGAGTTCAAGAAGCGCAACCAGCCGGTGACGCTGGTGATGCCGCAGCCGCCGGTTTCCGGCGACATCGCCCCGGAGGATCTGATCGTCGGCGACGCCAACAGCCTGGACACGCTGCGCCGCGCCGGCGCCGATCAGGCGCAGGCGGTGCTGGCCATGCGCGCCGACGACAGCGACAACGCCTTCATCGTGCTGGCGGTGAGGGAGCTCAAGGGCAAGGCCAAGACCGTGGTGGCGATCAACGACAGCAAGCACATGGAGCGCATCCGCCTGGTCCAGCCCGACATCGTCATTGCCCCCGAAGTGCTGGGCGGCGAACTGCTCGCCATGGTGCTGAGCGGCGAAACCGTCACCAGCGATTTCCTGCTGGAGCGTTTCTTCGCCGGCGCCGGCGGGCCCCGGAGCTAATCCGAATCAGGTAGACTCAGAAACAGCGTGTGCTCCGGGTTGCGGGGAAGGCCCTCGGCGGCGCCAAGTTCCATCCGATCAAGAGAGGAATCCACATCATGAGGCGAGGTTTTGCAACCGGTTTGGCGATCGCTGGTCTGTTCGTTCTGGGCGCCGCGGCGCAGGGCATGCGCCCGGGCATGATGCCGATGAAGCCGCCCGCCGCGAAGCCGGCTCCGGTGCCCAAGGAGCGCACCGTGGTGACGCACGCCAGCGTCACCATCAACGGCCAAACCATCCCCTACACCGCCACCGCGGGCACGCTGCTGCTCTATAACGACCAGCAGAAGGCCACCGCCAGCGTCTTCTACATCGCCTACACCAAAGACGGCGTCTCCGATCCCGGCGCGCGTCCGGTGACCTTCGCCTATAACGGCGGCCCGGGCGGCGCCTCGGCGCTGGTGGACATCGGCGGCTTCGGCCCGCGCCGCATCGAGTGGCCGGCGCCGGGCGACATCGCCGGGCAGCTTCCGCCCTACCAGATCGTCAACAACGCCGACAGCATCTTCGACAGCACCGATTTGGTCTTCGTCGACGCAGTGGGCACCGGCTATAGCCGGATCGTGGGCGCGGGCAAGCCCAACATGTTCTACGGCATCAACGAGGACGCCTCGACCTTCGCCCAGTTCATCGTGCGCTACCTGAAGCGCAACCACCGCTGGAACTCGCCCAAGTTCCTGCTCGGCGAAAGCTACGGCACCACGCGCAACGCGGTGCTCGCCTACGATCTGGTGAACCAGGGCGTCTATCTCAACGGCGTGATCATGTGCTCGACCGTGCTCAACTTCGAGACCGCCAGCTTCGGGCCCGGCAACGACCTGCCGTTCGAGATGTACCTGCCCTCCTACGCCGCCGCCGCCTGGTATCACCACCGCCTCAGCCCGCGGCCGGCGAGCCTGCCGGCGCTGCTCGACCAGGTGCGCGCCTTCGCCGCCGGCCCTTATGCCGCGGCGCTCTTCGCCGGCGCCAACCTGCCCGCGGCCCAGGAGCAGAAGGTCGCCCAGCAGTTGCAGCAGTACACGGGCATTCCCGCCGCCACCTGGGTCAAGGCGCGCCTGCGCATCAACGCCAGCATGTTCCGCCGCCGGGTGATGGGCGCCGCCGACGAGCAGGTGGGCCGTTACGACACCCGCTTCACCACCCCCGAGCTGCAGCCGCTGCTGCCGCTGCCGGGCCAGGGCGGGCAGGGCGCCGCCTCCACCGCCATCATGGGCGCGCTGACGGCGGCCTTCGACAACTACCTCAGCGACACGCTCCACTACCACAGCAACCGAATCTACACCCAGCTCAGCTTCGCGGTGAACCGGCAGTGGGACATGCGCTTCCGCGGTCCGCTGAGCGAGCTGAGCGGCGGCGGCGCCGCGCCCGATGTGTCCACCGATCTGGCGCGCGCCATGAACAACGATCCCGGCATGCATGTGCTGTTCAACAACGGCTACTACGACCAAGCCACGCCGTTTTTCGCCACCGAGTACACCGTGGCGCACATGCCGATCACCGCGGCTGAGCGCGCCCACATCTCGTTCCAGTACTACCCGGTCGGCCACATGCTCTATCTCAACCCGGAGGCGATGCCGATGCTGCACAAGAACATCGACGCCTTCATCGCCGCATCCGCGCCGAGCGCGGGCAAGTAGCTCCGTTCCATGGGCGCGCGCCGCCACGGCGGTTGGCCGTGGCGGCGCGCCCTGCCTTCCCACCGCCTGCCTGAAGAGGACCGCCGCATGAAGTCTCACCGCCTCGCCGTTGCCGTTCTGCTGTTCGCGCTCACGCCCTTCGCTGCCGCCCAACGCGGGCCGCGCCCGCCCGCGCCGCCCGCGCCCCAAGCCAAGCCGCGGCCCGTGCCCAAGCAGCGCGCCGTGGTCACGCACGCCAGCGTGACGATTGCCGGGCAGACCATCCCCTACACCGCGACCGCCGGCACGCTGCTGCTCTATAACGACCAGCACCAGGCCACGGCGAGCATGTTTTACATCGCCTACACCAAGGACGGCGTCACCGACCCGGCGACCCGCCCGATCACCTTCGCCTATAACGGCGGCCCGGGCTACGCCTCCGCTCTGGTGGATGTGGGCGGATTCGGGCCCCGCCGCATGGTCTGGCCCGCGGTGGGCGACACCGCCGCCTACCAGCCGCCCTACCGGCTGGAGAACAACGCCGACAGCATCCTCGACAAGACCGACCTGGTCTTCATCGACGCCGTCGGCACCGGCTACAGCCGCGTCGTCGGCCGCGGCACGCCCAAGATGTTCTACGGCTTCAACCAGGATGCCGCCTCGTTCGCCCAGTTCGTGCAGCGTTACCTCAAGCGCTCCGGCCGCTGGAACTCGCCCAAGTTCCTGCTGGGCGAGAGCTACGGCACCACACGCAACGCCGTGCTGGCGGACGATCTGGTGAACCAGGGGGTGTATCTCAACGGCGTGATCATGTGCTCCACGGTGCTGGATTTCGCCACGCTCAACTTCACGCCCGGCAACGACCTGCCCTACGTCGCCTACCTGCCCTCCTACGCCGCAGTGGCGTGGTATCACCACCGGCTGCATCCGCGGCCGGCGACGGTCGAGGATGCGGTGCAGCAGGCCGAGAGCTACGCCTCCGGGCCCTATCTCGATGCGCTGTTCGCCGGTGCGTCGCTGCCCGCGACGCAAAAACAGCAGGTCGCCGCACGGCTGGCGCAGCTTACCGGCATCCCCGCCAGCCTTTGGCTCCAGGCCAACCTGCGCCTCTCGCTGCCGGTGTTCAACCGCCGCGTGATGGGCCCCGACGGGCCGATGACCGGCCGTTACGACGGCCGCTTCACCACTCCCGAGCTGCAGCCACTCTTGCCCACGCCCGGCCGCGGCGGCGTCGGCCCCAGCGACCAAGCCATCACCGGCGCGCTCACGGCGGCGTTCGACAACTATCTCAGCCAGACGCTCGACTACCACAGCGCGCGCGTCTACACGCAGGTCAGCGGCACCGTCTTCCGCCTCTGGGACTGGAACTTTCATCCGCCGCTCGGCGACCTGGGCTCGGGCGTCGGCACGCAGGCCACGCGCAACGTCGCCCCGGCGCTCGCCCGCGCCATGAACAACGATCCCGGCATGCAGGTGATGTTCAACAACGGCTACTACGACATGGCCACGCCGTTTTACGCCACCAACTACACCATCGATCACATGCCGATGGCGCCGGGGCGGCGCGCGCAGATTCACCAGTACTACTACCCCGTAGGCCACATGCTGTACGTCAACCCCAAGGCGCTGCCCGAGCTGCAGAAGAACATCGATGCGTTCATCGCCGCGGCCGCGCCCAAGGCCGGCTAGACGGGCGGTTGTGGCCGCCGTGGCGGACCCGCACAACTTGGATCGCTTCCTCGACGCCCAAGCCGGCATTTACGAGGCGGCACTGGCGGAATTGCGCGCGGGGCGGAAGCGCGGCCACTGGATGTGGTTCGTCTTTCCGCAATGCGCCGGCTTGGGGCAGAGCGAGACGTCGCGGCGCTACGCCATCCGGTCGCTGGAGGAGGCGCAAGCCTACCTCGGCCATGCGGTGCTCGGGGCGCGGCTGCGGGCCTGTGTGGCGGCGGCGCTGCAGGTCGAGGGGTGCACGGCGGAGGCGATTTTTGGCTTTCCGGATGTGCTCAAATTCCACTCGTCGCTGACGCTGTTCACCCGTGCCGCGCCCGAAGAGGCGCTCTTTCGCGAGGCGCTGGCCAAGTACTGCGGGGGTGTGCTCGACCCCAGGACGCTCGCCCTGCTGTAGGGATCGTCTAGTCGCCGCGCAACGATTGTGCGACGTCTATGCGGAAGACGCGACGAGTCGCCAGGCCGCAGGCGGCGAGCGCAGTGAGGCCCAGCACTAGCGCCGCCTCCAGCAGCGGCGCCAGCGAACCCGCCGAAAATCCGAACAGCAGGCTGCGCATCGCGCGCAGCGCCAGGAAGCCCGCGAGGCCGCCCGCGCCAATGCCCACGGCGCTCACTCGCGCGACCGCCCCCAGGACGCCGCCCAGCACGCGCCGGCGGGAAGCGCCCAGAGCCAGTCGCACCGCGATGCCGCGTTCGGCCTGGGCAACTTCATTGGCGAACACGGCGTAAACGCCTAGGGCCGCCAGCAGGACCCCGAATGCCGCAAAACACGCCAGCAGGGCTGCGCGGAAGCGCGGTCCGGTCTGACCCTTGGCGACGACGACGTGCAGCGGCTCAATTGCGGAGACGGGCGTGTCACCCGTCACCGCCCAGATTTGGCTGGATATGCTTGCTCGCCAGGCTGGCCAATCCGCCATTGGGTCGCCGATGGTGCGGAGGAAGAATGCCACCGACGGCAATGCCGGGCTTTGGCCGATCGCGGTATAGAGCTCGGGGCGCGGCGGGGTCCTGAGCACGTTGTCGCGGGCATCGCCGACCACGCCGACGACCAGGAACTCCAAGTGGTTCCCCTGCGTGGCGAATCGAATGCGGCGGCCAATTGGGCTCGCGCCCTTCCAGCCGGCGAGAGCGAATGCCCGGTTGACGATCGCTACCGGCGTCGCCCCCGGGCCATCGCCGGCGTCAAAGTCCCGGCCCTGCAGCAGCGGGATGCCGAGGACGCGGAAATAGCCCCGCGACACGGCGCGATGCTGGAAGGCCAAGGTGGCGACGGCCGTACGCGCGGGCGGTTCGATGAAGGTTTCGCCTTCCAGCACGGGAACGGCGGAATCCGCGGCGGCGCGCACGCCGGCCAGTCGCGACAATCGCCGCCGAATGCGCTCGGCGAGCGCGTCGTGGAGGGCCGTATCGCCTTGGACCGGAAGGAACGTCCATACCGCGATCACACGGCGGGTGCGCATGCCGGTGCGGATGCCCACGACTGCGGCGAACGATTGCACAAGCGCGATTGAGCCCGCAGCCAGGACCACACTCAGCGCGATCTCCGCCGCCAGCATGGCGCGACGCTCCGGGATTGCGCGCCGCGCGCCCGAATGAGGCGCATCGGAGCTCCTGCGCAGCAGGGCGAGCGGATCGCTGGCGAGCGTGCGCCGGGCCACGAGCGCGCCGGTGGCAAGCGCAATCGAAGCTGCCAGCGCCGCCGCGAACCCAACCAGCGCGAGGTCGGCGCGTGCCGTCGCCATGCCGTGCAGCCACGCCGCCGGCAAGCTCGCGCGCACCGCGGGCACCGCCGCGTAGGCTAGGCCAAGGCCCACCGCCGAGCCGCCCAGCGCAAGCAGCAGGCTCTCCGCGACCTCGCCAAGTAGGATCGCGCCCGCGCCGCCACCGATCGCGAGCCGCACACCGATTTCAGCACGGCGCCGCCATGCCCGTTCCAGCAGGAGGAGGGTCACGTTGGTCACTGCGATGCCGAGCACGAACAACGACGCCAGAAATATCACCAAGGCCGGGGTGCGGGCACTGCCGACCTCCTCCTGCATCAGCGACGCCGCCGCAAGGCGCGATGTCGCATCGAGGCGATGCTCGGCGCGCAAGCGAATTGTCAGCGTTGCCAGCTCACGATCGAGTTCCGCCATGCCGGTGCCGGGACGCCGGCGCACGAGGATGCCCCGCATTCCCAAAGCGTTCGCCAGCATGGCGGGATCGGCGGATCTCCGCGGTAGCCAGACTTCCGTAGCAGCCGGCCGCCCCGGGAGCAGAAAATCGGGAAAGCGGAGCGTGGCCTGCCCAACGCCGACGATGGTATAGGCACGGCCGCCGGACACGATAGTCCGCCCCAGGGCGCGCCGGTCGCCGCCCATGAGGGCGGCCAAGCCCGGTGAGATCAATGCCTCCGGCGTCGTGCTGCCCGGTAGGCGCCCGACGGCGGCATGGGCCCCAAGTAGAGGGAAGAATCCCTGGCCAACCAGCGCGGTGCCCGCCTGGATACGCTGTCGTCCCAGCCGCCAAACCGCGCTTCCAACGGCATAGCGTGCCTCGCCGGAAAGCGACGGCGCCGCCGCAAGAAGGCGCTCCACTTCTTTCCCTGGTCCGAAAAATAACCGCGGATAGCGCCGGTCGACCGTCCAGACGTTCTCAAGCCGACTGGCTGCCCTGTAGGGCAAGGGATGCAGCCAGACTGCCTTGGCCAGCGCGAACCCCAGCGTGGCCCCGCCGATGCCTAAGCCGAACGTCGCGACGATCACCAGCGCCGAGGCCGGCGACCGCCGGATGCGGCGGACCTGCTCCTTCAATGTACGCTTACCTCAGAATCATTATGCGATGCCGGCTTAGCCTGGGCGGTCCTGCCCCGCGGCCTTTCTCGTGACTCGGCACGCTGGGGCGCGCACTATGCCCGCGCGAGCTGAAGGATATGGTCGAAGTGAGCGTCGCGCGCCAGCAAGGCGAGCGCATGCTGCAGCACCAAAGCGGCAATCCACAGGTCGTTGGTGGGAATAGGCGTGCCTTGGCGGCGGAGCTGACGGTAAAGGTTAGCGTAATGATGCGTGGTCTGATCGTCCGCATAGAGGACGTCGACGCCGGGCTTCATCAGGAACCGGCGCAGAATCGACTCGTTCCGCGGGCCGTTGCGGCCGACGGCAAACCCGGCGCGCAATTCACCGACGACGACGAACGGCAGCCATACCTCGTCGGCCAGCTCGACCGTTTCCACAACGGCCGCTTCGCCTCGGCACAGGTCGGTGTAGCGGTTGGTGTCGAGCGCCAGTCTCACCGCCAGATCTCCGGATCGACCGCGTCTTGTGCGGCGAGGGCGAGGTCGAAGTCCGGGTCTTCGCGCCAACTGCCCGCGATGTCGCCAAGATCACGCTGCCGGCGGCGATTTTCGCCGAGGCCGGCGCCGCGCGCCAGGGCCTCCAGCGCGGTTTCGTTCAGGCTCTTGCGTTGTTGGCGCGCGCTATCACGCAGGACCGCGTCCAGGAAGCCGGGCACATTGCGGATCGTGTATTGCATGCACTTAATGTAGGCAATGCCTGCACGCATTGCAAGCTCGTCTCAGTCAAGATCCATTCCTGGCAGGTATCAGGCTGGACGCCGCCGCCGGACGGCGCCCCGCCAGTCGCTAGAATCCGTCCCGGAGCGCGAGTGGCTCGCCGCTTTACACGCGGGTCCGCGGTCCTGCCACTCGGGAGCGGAGGCGGGCTGGGCCCCGTGGGCCGGAGCCGGGTCGTGCCCAAATTACGGCGTTGGGTGGCCGTGGAAAATGCGGAGAAATCTGGTGCGCCCTGAGAGATTCGAACTCCCGGCCTTCTGGTTCGTAGCCAGACGCTCTATCCAGCTGAGCTAAGGGCGCGGCCCGGCACCTCGTCGGCGCACGATAGGTCATGGTAGCACGACCGCGCGGCGCGGTTGGCGCCTGGTCCGGCGGGCCGGCCGGCGGGCTTGACGTCGCCCGCGTCTTGGGCTCGACGGGAGGAGAGCGTGCGCCTGCTGCTGTCGGTGACGCTGGTGCTTGCCGACTTGAACATGAACTACGAAGTGGCTTGTACCAGGGCGCAACGCAGTACGATATCCAACGGGGGAACTCCTCGCCCACCTTCGAGCGGCCTGTACATCACCTGGCACCGCGACTAACCATGCGCAATCACCGATGCCTCCTCGCCAACGCCGCCGGGGCTCTGCTCGCCGCGGCGACGGCGGTTAGCCTTGTGGCCTGCGGCGCGACACCGGCGGGCCGTGCCGCAAACGACGGGTTGGGGATCGCCCCCGGCAGGATCAAGCACGTCTGGCTGATCATTCTGGAAAACAAGTCGTACGACGCGACGTTCACCGGCTTGAACCACAACACCTACCTATGGCAGACGCTGCCCGCGCAGGGCGTGCTGCTCAAGCAGTACTACGGTACTGGCCACTACAGCCTGGACAACTACATCTCGCTAGTGAGCGGGCAGGCCACGGAGCCCGACACGCAGGACGACTGCCCGCAATATGACGCCTTCGACGGCCATGTCGACCGGACTGGGAGCTTGGCCACGAACGCCGATTTCGGCCAGATGGTATCTGCCCAGGGCCCGAATGCGCGGCCCGGCGCGAACGGCTGCGTGTACCCCGCTGCCGTGGCGACATTGTTCAATCAATTGGACGCGGCACATGTGAGCTGGAAGGGGTATGCGCAAGATTTGGGCAACCCTGACACGCCGAATCCGGCGATGCACGGCTACGCCGCCAACGCACCGCATGACGACGGCCCCTGCGGCGCGCCCTATCCCCAGCCCGCGCCCCGGGGGAGCACCCGGGAGCCGAATCCGGGTATGGCGAACCTCACCGACCAATACGTGCCCAAGCATTTTCCTTTCCCGTGGTTCGAGGCTGTACTCCAGTCGGGCGACTGCAATGCCGCCCATATCGCCAACTTGTTCGATCCCCGCAACGGCCTGCTACACGACCTGCAAGGCGAAACCACCACGCCGGCGTTCAGTTGGATTACGCCCAATAACTGCAGCGACGGCCACGATGCTGTGTGCGCCGGCAACAATCTTTCGGGAGGCTGGGTGAATCCCACCACTCCCAAGCCGCCGGTGAACTACGCCGGCGGACTCTATGCCTCGGATTTGTTCCTCGAGCACGTGATTCCGGAGATTGAGGCCTCGCCCGCTTTTCGCGCCGGCGGACTGATTGACATCACCTTCGACGAGGCGATCCCACCGTTTGTATACGAGGGCAACAGCGCCTACAACTCGACCACGCGCCGGCCGGTCGCGGCCTACACGATCGCATCCGATGCGGCGGGCGAGACGATCAACGGCCGCACCGTCCATACGGAGCCGGCCGGCCCGAATACGCCACTGCTGAAGAGCCGCACGGGCGACGAGCTCTATCCCGGTCCCGGCGGCAATGCCTTTATCGACCGGCCGGCCGCCTGCCTTCCCTGGCGGGATGTCAAACCGGGCCAAGCGCTGCCGCCGGGCACCTGCCTGCTGGGACTGGCTCGCCATCCGCCGGGCCGGCGTGGCGAACCCGCGGTCGTGGCCGCGGCCCACACGGCGGTGATCGAGGACGACGCGATCGAGGCCGACGACCGCGGGCGCACGGTGACCGGCGCCGGAATCCCCCCCGGCGCCATTGTCGGCAAGGTGATTCAAGTGCCGGTACCGCCGGCCACGCCGCGGTCCGGTTACGAACGAGGCTGGTTCATTCTGGTAGACGGCGAAAACAATCCGGTGCTGACGGTGAGCAAAGTTCACGGCATTGTCTTGGGATCTCTTACCGCGCAGGACGATCCGCTGTATGACGCCACGGACGCCACGCCCGGCGGCGGCGATACTGGAAGCGTACTGATCAGCCCCTATATCCGTCCGGGATCGGTCAGCGAGGTGGCGTATAACCATTACAGTTGGCTGCGCACCATGGAGGATCTTTTCCACGTCGCGCCGGCATCGCCCGGCCTGGATGGCCGCGGACATTTGGGTTATGCGGCACAGCCGGGACTTGCCCCATTCGGACGCGACGTCTTTAATAATCCCGCCGGTGCGCCGCCCGGAGTGCCTTCCAGCGGGCTGCCGTCCTGGTTGCCGCAGCCCGGGCTCCGAGGCGACGGCACGGTTGCGGCGAGCCCGGGGCATGCGCAACTGGCAGTCCAGGGAGCGAGCGTGTTGGCGCGCCTGCCCGGCGCGCGTGTTCTGGCCACCGCGATCGGTCCGCGTGTGCCGGAGGAGGGCGAGTTCCCCGTGCCCGTGACCAGCGCATGTAGTTTTGACGTCACACTGAAGGCAACCTGGGGCCAGCTGCCGCTCTCGGCCGCCGAATTCACAATCACCGATGAATACGGGCGCATCCACCGGCCGACGGTGACAGGGCTGGGTGGCGGCCCGCTGCCGCGGATGCTGCAGGCCGGACGGATTGTTCACTTGGTCATTCAGGGCACCCTGCCCACCGGAAACGGCCGCCTCCGCTGGTCTCCCCTCGGCGGCGCACCATTGATCGCCTGGGATTTCGACGTGGAGATCGATTAGGTGCGCAGCGGATCCGCGATGGTTCTTCGCGCCGGCAGTCGAACGTTAAGCTTCAGTTAAGCCCCTCCGGGCAACACTGCCTGCTTGCGGGGGTAGGCATGCAAGTGTGGCGTAACGGGGCTGCGGTTATGACGCTTCTCATCGGCTGGGCGTGGGCGATCCCGCCCGGGGCTGCGATCCGTGGCCACGTGCTGGACGCTTCGGGGGAGGCGCTCGTGGGCGCTCAGATTGCCGTGACCGACCGGTCCACCGGGTCCGTTGCGCGCGCCACCGCCGACCCCTCCGGAAGCTACGCCGTCGTCGGCCTGGCAGCGGACAACTATGAGATTGCGGTATCGAAGCCGGGCTTTGTGAGCTTCCACCGGCAGCTGACTTTGGCGATTGGCCAGACGCTCGAACTCGATGTGCGCCTGGCCTTGCCGACGGTCGTCCAAACCGTCATGGTGCGCGGCGACGAGGTCAAGGGCGCCACTCGGATGTTGAGCCAGGCCGATATCTTCAAGTCCACCCAGAGCATCCGCGTGCTCAATCGTGAACAGATCACCGCGCTCAGCCCGGTGGCGGGCTCGGCCCAGATCCTGTCGATCGCCCCGGGCGCCAACGTCACCGGCTATGGCAATACCGGCGCCACCAAGAGCACGATCACCCTCAACGGCATCCAGCAGGGCTGGGGCGGCTATGGCGGTTTCACCACCAGCGGCGCCCTCGGCATCACCTTCGACGGGATTCCGGTGGCCGACGCCGCCACTGGGTTGTGGCAGTCGAACATGTTTCCGCAATCGGCCATCATCAACACCACCGCGCTGACCTATGGCCCCGGCGATCCCGCCGGACGCTGGTACACCAACGTCGGCGGCGGGGTGGAGTTCACGCCGTTGCAGCCGACTCGCCACATGCATGGCACCCTCTCACAAACGTTGGGCAACTACGGCCAGGAGAACACCGCCTTCGAGTTCTCCACGGGCTCCCGTCGCGGCTGGTCGGCGGTGCTGGCCGGCGGGCATGGCAGCGGGGATAGCTTCCGCCTCGGCCCCGACGGCTTCACCAGTCCCACCCACGACGAGGCCTTCTACGGCAAGACCATCAAGGAATTCAGCGCCGGCGCCGTCCAGTTCGGCGGCTATTATTCCAACAGCGCCGGCTATCGGCCTCAGGTGATACCGGTCCTGGCGGCGGCCGGGGTCGCCAGCAACGGCGCCGCCAACGGTCCCAACTACAGCCAGGAAGCGTCCGGTTATTACAGCACCGTGCCGCAATCCAGTTATTCTAAGTTCGATACCAACCAGATGGCGCTGTTCTGGGCCAAACTCAACCTGTCCCTCGATCCGACCACATCGCTGGAGAACGACGTCTGGTCGGAGGGCATCCATCGCCTGCACAATCGCCTCGCCGACGTGTTCGCGCCGACGGCGATCCAACAGGAGTACAACAACCCCTACACGCGCAGTTTTGGCGACCGCATCGAAGCTCGCAAGGTGCTGCCGGGGAACACGATCTCCGCGGGAGGCTATTACCTGCATAGCTTCTATAACAGCCGCGCCAACTTCTTCAGCGCTGCCGCCGGCGGCGGCGAGAGCGTGGCCAACGTCGGCAGCAAGCTGCGCTCGTCCTATTTCAACCAGGACTTGTACACGCTGTTTGCCCAGGACGCCATCCGGCCCTGGGCGTGGATCACGCTGACGCCCGGCCTGCGCTACGTCAATACCCACCTGAGCTATTCCAACGGCATCTTCAACGACTTCCAGTTCGCTCCCGGGGTAGTTGTGCCCTCCCACTGCCTGCTCGACGGCAATGTGAGCTCCACCCCCGGCAACATCACCGTGCAAAGCTCCGCCTGCGACGCGCTGGAGACGCGCAGCGGCTTCGAGCCGTCGCTCAACTTGGCGCTGCAGCCGCTGCCCTGGCTCAGCGTCTATGGCGGTTTCGCGGAGCAGCTGAAGGCGCCGCAGGTGGGCGGCGGCGGCGGCCCGTTCCAGGCGGTGGATCCCGCCTCCTACCATCTCGCGCGTGCGGAGTACTCGCAAGCGGGTGTCAAAGCGCACTTTGCCCAAGCCGGCCCGGCGACCAATCTGCTGCTGGGCGCGGCCTACTTCCACCTCTTCTACGGCGACCAGGAATTGGACATCGGCCTCGCCAACGGCAATGCCATTGCCGCCAACGCCAGCTCGTCCTACAACGGCGTGAACGCGTTCGTTGACGCCGACGCCACCAGCGCGCTGCACGTGTTCGCGAACGCCACCGTGGAACGGGCGAAGTACCTCAACTTCAACAATCTCAGCAGCCCGCCCTTCAACGGTCTGCCGGTCCCTTACGTGCCCCAATCGGCGCTCAATCTGGGCGCCTACTATACCTTGACCGCGTTCAGCGAGAATGTCTTGGTGCAGCCGCGCGTCTGGTATCAATACACCGGCGCGCAAACGGTGTTCGACAACTCGGCCGGCGCTCCGAGCTCAGTGGCGATGCCGACCTTCGGGACGCTCAACCTGGGCGCCAATGTGCCCATCCACTGGTTCAACGTGCGGTTCACGGCACTCAACATCACCAATCGGAAGTACAACCAGTACGAATACATCTCCTCCGGCGGCTACTTCGGAACCCCGGCCGGCGGCTACCTGCTCGCCTACCCCGGCGCGCCGTTCACGTTCTACATTACCTTGAGCGCGCATTTCTGAGCCCGCCGCAGCTGTAACCGATCTGTCACAGTGAACAGGCGGCGATTGTCACCAAAACGTGACTGCAGCACCCGCCGCGCCGGGGCATTCTCCTCATCGAGGGGATCTCCATGCGCCGGTTATGGATCGTTCTGGCAGGGCTTGCGGCCGCCCTGTTTCCGGCGCGGGCGCCGACGCCGCCCCTGCCGCCGGCCCGCCCCACACGCGTCGCCCTGGTGGCCGCGCTTCGCCGCCGCGTCCGCCACGTGTTTGTCGTATATCAGGAGAACCGCTCCTTTGACGAGTACTTCGGCACGTTTCCAGGCGTGGACGGGCTCTATACCGCCGCGGCGCGAGCCCACGGGTTCCGGCAGTGGGATCCTCTGGGCCGTCAATGGGTCACGCCGTTTCCCGTGCTTGCCCCCGATACTGGCGACCCCGGACATAGCCGCCCGGCGCTGATCGGCAAAGCCAATCACGGCCGCATGGATGCCTTCATCGCGGTCGAGGAGAAGGCCCACGCCAACCATCCGGCCGTCGCCCATGACCTGGGCCTGCTCACGATGGGCTACGAGGACTGCCGCACCATCCCCTATTTGTGGATGTACGCCCACCGCTTCACCCTCTTCGATCATTTCTTTCAGGGCATGTACGGCCCTTCGACGCCCGGCAACATTGACCTCATCGCCGCCCAGACCGGCGAAACGCAATGGGCGCGCCAGCCGCAGGAAGCCTTCCGCTCCGCCAACGGCCGCGGCGAGCCGGTCATCAACGACATCGAACCCGCCTTCGGCCCCTACGAGCGCGGCACGCCCAAGACGACCCAGTACGATCAGACCTACGCCACACTGATGCTCACGCTGCTGGGCCGCAAGGCGGTGCTGGCGAAGCGCGACAACCAGGGCGTGCGCCAGGATATCGCCGCCCTGAAGAGCGACAACCACGCCCCGGTGCCCTGGGGCTGGTATCAGGAGGGGTTCGGCAACGGCACCGACATCAATGCCGCGGCCTACGTCTCCCATCACAATTCGCCGCAGTACTTCGGCTACATCCGCCAGAACGCGCCGCTGTGGAGCGGCGAGCACGATCTGCTCGATTTCTTCTCCATGCTCAAGGCGGGCACACTGCCGCCGCGCAGCGTCAGCATCGTCAAGGGGGGCAGGCATAACCCCTTCGGTTGGAAGCCCGCCGACCGCAGCCCCTACGTCCAATCGCACTATCTCGGCGACGACGACCATGCCGGCTACTCCGACGTGCAACTCTCGGAGGCGCTGGTGGCGAAGGTGGTGAACGCGGTGGCGGCCAGCCCCTACTGGAACAGCTCGGTCATTCTGATCACCTGGGACGACGAGGGCGGCTTCTTCGATCACGTCCCGCCGCCGCAGTTCGAGAAGTGCCCCGACGGCAACCCCTGCGGCGACGGCCCGCGCATCCCGCTGCTGCTGATCTCGCCTTACGCCCGCAGCGGCGGCGTCGCTCACGCGCAGACCGACCACGCCTCCTTCGCCAAGTTTGTGGACGTGCTCTTCCAGCTGCCGCCGCTGGCCTCGCTGCCCGACGAAAAGCCCTGGCTGCCGCGCGGCCCGCACGACCTCAATCCCGCCATCGGCGACCTGGTCACGGGCTTTTCCGCGGCCCGCCTGGAGGGCCGCGCCGCACCGCTGGCGGCGGCCAGCGCCGAAATCCCGGCGGCGGACGTGGGCACGTTCCCGCCGCCGCTGAGCTGCTCCGACATCGGCGTGCAGCCGGTGCCTTTGCCCGGCGCCGCCGCGCATCCGCCCGCCGGCTTCAATCCGCTCCCCGGCCACTGAGCCGCCGGGCGGCGCCGCGCCCGCCACGGTGTAGATTGAACGGATGGCGGTCGAGGTCTTCGGCTTGCAGCTCGATGTGGACGCCGCGCGGCGGGCGCGCTGGAGCGCCTGGCTCTCCGCCCACGAGCGCGCGCGGGTGGCGCGGTACGTCGATGCGCGGCACGGGGAGCGCTACCTCGCGGCGCACGCTCAATTGCGCTGGCTGCTCGGCCGGCGGCTGGGCGTCACGCCGGAGGCGATCGAGTTCGAGCGCGCGACCAAGGGCAAGCCGTTCCTTCCCGGCCTGCCGCTGCGCTTCAATTTGTCGCACTGCCGCGAGTTCGCCCTGGTCGCGCTGCACCCAAGGTTGGAAGTGGGCGTGGATCTCGAATGGATCGCCGCGCGGCGCGACTGGCTGGCGCTGGCGCGCCGCTTCTTCACGCCCGGCGAGAGCGATTGGCTGGCGGCGCGGCCCGCGGAGGACCAGGCGCGCGCCTTCTGCCGCCTCTGGACCTGCAAGGAGGCCTGGATGAAGGCCGACGGGCGCGGCTTGGGCGCCGGCCTGCGCACGGTGGCGGTGCATCTCGGTGATCGGCTGGCTCCGGAACTCACGGGGGCGCCCGGCTGGCGGGCACGCGAGCTGGCAGCACCGCCCGATTACGCCGCCGCTGTGGTCTGGGCCGCCCAGCCGGAGGAGCCCGAGGTCAAGCTGGCGTGGCTGGCGCCGCCGCCTTGAACGCCGCCGCCAGCCGCTGCCCCTGCGCCAGCACCACCACCACCGTTATCCACAACGAGAGCGCCATGATCAGGCCGAGCAACATGTCGCCCGCCACCGAATGCGCGCGCAGGAATAGCGCGATCAGCGCGCACGCCGCCAGTTCGACCGCGCCGGTCCAATAATACAGGCCATAGTCGAAGATGTGCGCCAGCGGGATGAAGTGCACGCCCACAATGGCCGCGATCGCGATCATGATCCAGTCCGACCGCCCGCTGTCGGCGAGCAGATTCGCCGCCACCGCGATCAGCCCGAACTCCACCATGAAGACCAGGGCGAAGCGGCGATTCATGCGCTCCGCCCGCGCCAGCTCGTCCGGGCCTGGCGGCGGCTCCAGCGCCCGCGCCTGTCCGCTGGCCAGCAGCAGCCCGATCGCCCGCACCACCAGCAGCGAGGTCGGCAGCAGCACGCAGCTCACCAGCCAGAACCAGGAGGAGGCATCCAAGGCGGCGAGCATCCACAGCCCGCCGAACAGCGCCAAAAACAGGCTGCCCATGCCCATGCCCTTCAGCCGCGCCGAAATCCGCATCATGCCACCTCCGCCAGCGCCCGCAGCACGTCCGCGACTTCGATGCGCGTCATGCAGCGGTGATCAATCGGGCACTCGCGCAGCTTGCAGGGGCTGCACGCGACGCCAGGCGCCTTGAGCAAGCGTAACCTGCCCGGCAACGCCACGGGATAGGTTTCGCGCTCGTTGGTGGAACCGAACAGCGCCACCACGGGCGTGCCCACGGCCGCCGCCAGGTGCATGGGGCCGCTGTCGTTCGCCACCAGCGCCTGGGCCGCCGTCAGCAGCGCCGCCAGTTCTTCGAGCGTCGTGTCGCCGGCGAAGTTCAGCACCCGCTCCGGCGCGCCCGCCGCCGCGGCCAGTTGTTGGGCCAGGGTGCGCTCCGCCCCGCTGCCGATCATGGCCACCTGCGCCCCCTGGGCCACGAGCGCCGCCGCCAGCGCGGCAAACCGCTCCGGCAGCCAGCGCTTCGCCCCGCCGAAGGTCGCGCCCGCATGGATGGCGATCACGCGCTCGCCGGCAAACCGCTGCCGCCACTGCGCCACCGCCTCCGGATCGGGATGCAGCGGCACGTACAGCCCGGCCTCGTCCGGCAGCGCTTCGATCAGCCCTGCCCGCCGCAGCAGTTCAAGATACTGAAACGACTCATGCCCGGGCAGCGCGCCTCGGGCCGCGCGCGCGATCGCCGGGCGCAGCAAGTGGCTGCGCCATTGTCCGGCGTAGCCGATCCGCCGCCGCGCCCCCGAGCGCAGCGCCAGCAGCGCCGCATGGAACGAGTTGGGGAAGAGAATCGCGGTCTCCGGCCGGGGCACAATCCGCGGCGCGCCCCGTTCCGGCAGCGCCACGACGCCCACGCCCAGCCGCGCCAGTTCATAGACCGGCGCCAGCGACGCCCGCGCCGCCACTGTCCAGCGCGAGGGCGGCGCCGCGGCGCGCAGCGCCCGCACCGCCGGCAGGCTCATGATCGCGTCGCCCAGCCAGTTGGGCGCCAGGATCAGCCCGTAGGGGGCGCTCCGTGCGGCGGTCATACGCCGCAGGCCTCGCGAATGCGCGCCATCAGCGCGGGCAGGGCGGGAATCCGCATCTCGATTTCGGCCACGGCCAACGGCTCGAGGCCGGCCGGCAGGCGCATCGCGTCCTTGGCCGTGGTCAGGAAGCCGTCGGCGCCGGCGGTGGCGGCCGTGCGCCGCAGCCGTGCCAGATCATGGCGGGAATAGCGGTGATGGTCGCCGAAGGCGATGCGCGCCGCCGGCGCGATGCCCAACTCCGCCAGGGTCGCCCAGAACGACTCCGGCCGCGCGATGCCGCAAAATGCCAGCGGCCGGCGCGGCCAGGCGCCGGGCGGCGGCAGCGGGCATTTGCGCCCGGCGAACACCGGCGCGGCGGTGAAGCGCGCCAACCCGGCGCCGTCGCCATCGACGGTCCAGAGAATGGCGTGTGCGCGCGCCAGCGCCGCCGGCAACTCGCGCAGCCGGCCGGCCGGCAGCAGCCGGTCCTCCAGATCGGCGGGCGATACCAGCACCAGATCGAAGGCGCGCGCCAGTTGGCGGTGCTGAAAGCCGTCGTCGAGCAGGTGCAGTTGGGATTGGAAGCGGCGCTCGCCCTCCAGGCCGGCGCGAAAACGGTCGGGATGCACCAGCACCGGCGCCTGCAGCCGCGCCGCGATCAGCCGCGGCTCGTCCCCCACCGTGTCCACGTCTTCGCGCCCGGTGGTTGCGATCTCCAGCTTGCGGCTGGCGCGGCGGTAGCCGCGGCTGAGCACGTCCAACCGCAACCCCTCGCGCTGCAGCGCCTGCCCCAGCGCGATCACCGCCGGCGTCTTGCCGCTGCCGCCGACGCTCAGGTTGCCGACGCTGAGTACCGGCGCCGGCAGGCGCGCCACGCCCAGCCATCCGCGGCGATAGGCGCGGTCGCGCGCCGCCACCAGCGCTTCGAAGATGCGCGCCGCCGGCCCGGCTCCTATCACCTGCTCCTCGGCAAGCTCAGAGGCGGACGTCCACCGCGGGCGTGCCCTTGGCGCATAGCGGGCACTGCTTCTCGTGCCAGTAGTGCGGCTCCAGCGTCAGCAGCTTGAACAGCGGCAGGTCGTCGAAGCGGGCGCAATTCTCAAACGGCTGGTGCACCAGCACCGCCAGCGCCAGCACCTTCGCCCCGGCGTCCTCCACCAGCTTGCGCAACTGCGTGAGCTTGCGCCCGGTGCGCAGGATATCGTCCACGAGGATGACGCGCTCGCCGGGATGAACCTCGACGAATTGGCGCAGCTCCAAATCGCCTCCGTCGTTCTTCTCCGCCCAATAGGTCTGCGAGGCGCGCAGCGCCTCGGCCACGCCGAAGGCCACCGGCAGCCCGCCGGTCGCGGGCACGACCACGCTGACGTTGGGCACCGCCCGGCGCACCGCATCTGCCTGGCGCAGCTTGCGGCTGAGGGCGACGCTCAGCACTTTGGATTCGCTGTAATGCCGCATCGCCAGCGGGATCTGCAGATAGAGGTCGGAGTGGGTGCCGCCCGGGTGGGTGAAGTGGCCTTGGCGCAGCGCGCCGGTGTTCTCCAGCAGTTCGCGAACGTCGCTCTCATTCGGAATCAAATCCACGTCGAATCCTCCCTGGTTGAGCCCGGGTGCGGCCAACCCAAAATGCTAGCATGCCCGCCCCGGCCCGGCGTGTGCGCCGCCTCACCGGCCGACCGCGCTAGCGGCGGGGTCCGGCTTGGGCGTCAAGCCAACCGGCGGCGAAGCGGATGCGCAGCGCGTCGCCGGCGGCGAAGGCTTCCGGCGCGGTCGCCAGCTTGCCTTGGGCGTCAAACACCAGCGCGTAGCCGCGCCGCAGCACCTGCAGCGGGTTGCGCTCCTCGATCAGCGCCGCCGCAGCCGCCAGCCGGTGCCGCCGCGCCGCCGCGCGTTCGCGCCACAGCCCCGTCAGCCGCTCCTGCAGCCGCTCCATCCGCGTCCGCGCCACCGCCAGCCGCAGCCGCGGATCCTGGCGGCGAGCCTGCGCCGCGGCGGAATTGAAGCGCCGCTCGAGGCGCTCGAGCTGGCGGCGCAGGGCACGCTCGAGGCGATGCGTCAGCTCGTCCAGCCGCTGGCCGCGCTGGGTCATGCGCTGCTGCAGCGCATAAAAGGCGCGATGGCGCGCCAGGTCGTTGAGCTCATGCCGGCGGCGCAGCAGGCGGTAGCGCATCGCCTGCTCCAGGTGGCGGCGCAGCGCCGCCTGCTCGCGCAGGAACTCCGCCTTGGGCCGCACCGCCAGCTCCGCCGCCGCGCTGGGCGTGGGCGCGCGCAGGTCGGCGACGAAGTCGGCGATGGTGAAGTCGGTCTCGTGGCCCACCGCCGAGATCACCGGCACCGGCGCGCGCGCCAGCGCGCGCGCCACGCGTTCGTCGTTGAAGGGCCACAAGTCTTCGAGCGAGCCGCCGCCGCGGCCGACGATCAGCAGGTCCACTGGGGGCGCTCCGGGCGCGCCGAAGTAATCCAGCGCCGTCGCGATCTCGCCCGCGGCCGCTTCGCCCTGCACGGCGACGGGGTAGAGCAGCAGGTCGAGGTTGGGGAACCGCCGGTGCAGTACGCGCACCATATCGGCGATCGCGGCCCCGCGCGGCGAGGTGATCAGCCCGATGCGCCGGGGCAGCGCCGGCAGCGGGCGCTTGCGCGCCGCGTCAAACAGTCCCTGCTGCGCCAGCTTTTCCTTGAGCGCCTCGAACGCCGCCTGCAAATCGCCCCGCCCCAAAGCCTCGACGTGCTCCACGTAGCACTGCAGCTCGCCCCGCGCCTCGTACACGCTCACCCGGCCGCGCACCCGCACCTGCAGGCCGTCGCGCAGCTTGACGCGCAGGTAGCGCGCCTGCGAGGCGAACAGCGCGGCGCGCAACTGGCTCTGCCCGTCCTTGAGCGTAAAGTAGCAGTGGCGCGACGCCGCCTGATGGAAGTTCGAGATCTCGCCCTCGATCCAGACATCGAAGAACTCCCGCTCCAGGCCCTGCTTGAGTTGGGCCAGCAGCCCGGAGACGGTCCACACTCTGCGCGGCGGGGTCAACTCGAGTTCGCTCTGAGGCTCCATCCCGCCATTATCATCAAAATGTGAACCGCGCCGCGCGCCCGCCGGGCCGGATGCTCGAACTTGCCTGCGGCCGCCGCCATGCGCGCCTCGCCGGCGACGCCGCGCCCGGCGCCCCGACCGTGGTGCTGGAGTCCGCCCTCGGCGGCTCGTCGCTGGGCTGGTGCTTCGTGCAGCCCGCGCTCGCCGGCTTCACCCGGGTCCTCAGTTACGACCGTGCCGGCCTGGGCTGGAGCCCCAGGGGCGCGCCGCCGCGCGACCTGGGCGCGCAGACCGCCGATCTCGAGCAGGTGCTGGCCGCGGCCGCGCCGCCGCCGTACCTGCTGGCCGGCCATTCCTATGGCGCGCTGATCGCCCGCTACTACGCCGGCCAGCACCCGGAGCGGGTAGCCGGCCTGGTGCTGGTGGATCCCCCCGCCGAGGGCGAGTGGCTCGCACCCGACGCCGAGCATCAGGCCCGGCTCGCGCACGGCATCCGCCTGTCGCGGCGCGGCGTCTGGGCGGCGCGCTGCGGCCTGGCGCAGCTCACCGCCTGGCTGGTGGGCACCGGCGCCTTCGGGCTCGCCGCCGCCAGCGCCCGGGCGGTCAGCGGCGGCCGCCTCCGCGCCGCGCGCGACTTCAACTTCGCCCCGGCCGCGAAGCTGCCGCCCGAGCTCAAGCCCGCGATGCGCTGGATCTGGAGCCGCGCCCGCTTTTACGCCACCCTGGCCGCGCAGATGGAGTCGCTGCCCGAGGCCTGCCGCCTGGCCGCGGCCGCTCCCCTCGCGCCGGACCTGCCGCTGCGCGTGCTCTCCGCCTCGGATACGCCCGCCGCCCAACTGGCCGAGCACGCCGCGCTGGCGCGTCGCTCGACTCGCGGCGTCCACCGCCAGGCCGCCGCCAGCGGCCATTGGATCCCGCTCGAAGACCCGGACCTGGTGGTGCAGGCGGTGCGTGAATTATTGGAATTCGCGCCGCACGCATGAGATATGATCGGGAGCAGGCGATCATGTCCCGCTATCCCACCATGGCCTGTTGTTGCCCCCGCGCCGGCCGGGTGTGAGTGGATCGCTGTCTTCCCTGACGTAGCTTCCTGACAGTTCCTTCGCAACCCGCGGTGCGCCGGCGCCGCCGCGCATCCGTTTGTTCCCCGCACTCCCGATGCCCACAGAAACCGCCACCCAATGTCACGAGCGCCTCAAGCGCGAACAAAATCCCTGGCAGGAGCTGCCGCGCCTGCTCGCCGCCCTGAGCCGCGGCCTCGGCGGGCCCGACGCCGCCGACCTCAACACCCGCCTGCGCTGGTGGGGGCTCTACACCCAGGGTGACGGCGGCGGCGCCTTCGGCGGCGCGGCGCCGTACTTCATGCTGCGCGTGCGCCTGCCCAACGGCCTGCTCACCGCCGGCCAAGCGGCGGCGCTGGCGGCGGCGGCGCGCGAGTTCGGCCGTGGCGTGGTGGACGTCACCGTGCGCCAGAACCTCCAGCTCCACTGGCTCGAGGCCGAGGCGCTGCCCGAGCTGTTCCGCCGCCTCGCCGCGGCCGGCATCACCTCGCAGGCCGCCTGCGGCGACGATCCGCGCAATCTCACCGGCTGCCCCCTGGCGGGCGTGGATCCCACCGAGTACGCCGACGCCTCGCCGCTGCTGCTGGCGGCCAACCGCGCCCTGCTCGGCAACGGCAACTTTGCCAATCTGCCGAAGAAGTTCAAAGGCTGCATCAGCGGCTGCCGCCACTGGTGCTCCAACCCCGAGATCAACGACGTTGCCTTCACCGCCCGCGCCGATGGCGGTTACGACCTGCGCGTGGGCGGCGGCCTCGCCGCCGCGCCGCACCTGGCGCTGCCGCTGGCGGTGCGCGTCGAGGCGGAGCAGGTTCCGGCCGTCGCCTGCGCGGTGGCGGAGCTGTACCGCGAGCGCGACGAGCTGCGCGTGCAGCGTAACCAGGCGCGCCTGAAGTTCCTCTTTCTGCGCCACGGCTGGACGGTGGAGCGCTTCCGCGCCGAACTGGAGCGCGTGCTCGGCTTCGGGCTCGCCGGCGCCGAGCCACAGCCGGCGCCGGCGCCGGAGTTTCGCGACCACCTCGGGCTGCAGCCGCAGCGGCAAGCGGGGCTGCTCTCGGCCGGCGTCAGCATCTTGCGCGGGCGGATGACCGCCGACCAGCTCGACGCCATCGCCGAAGCCGCGGCGCGCTGGGCGGGGGGCGAAGTCCGCGCCACCGCAATGCAAAACCTGCTCGTTCCGGATGTGCGCGCCGCCGCGGCGGCGGATTTCGCCGCCCACCTGCAGGGCTGGGAGCTACCGCTGGCGGCCTCCAGTTTCCGCCGCGGCGTGATGAGCTGCACCGGCAAGGAGTTCTGCAAGTTGGCGGTGACCGAGACCAAGAGCTTCGCCGCCGATCTGATCGCCGAGCTGGAGCGCCGCCTGCCCGGCTATCCGCTGCCGCTGCGCATCCACCTCAACGGCTGCCCCAACTCCTGCGGCCAGCACTGGATCGCCGACGTCGGCCTGCAGGGCACGCGGGTGCGTACGCCCGCCGGCGCCGAGGATGGATACGATGTCTATCTTGGCGGCACGCTCGGCGCCGGCGCGCGGCTGGCGCGCAAGACGCTGGGCCGGGTGCGCGCCGCCGAGCTGGCGCCGCGCCTGGAGGCGCTCTGCCGCCACTTTGCCGCCGCGCGGCTTCCGGACGAGGCGTTTGCCGACTTCGTCGCGCGCCGCGGCGCGGCCGAGCTCGAAGCGGTGCTGGGCCAACTGCCGCAGGCCGAGGTGCGGGTGCGCCTGCGCGCGGCGGAGGAGGCGTAAGCGATGCCGGTCTTTCTCGTCGGCGCCGGGCCGGGCGATGCCGCGCTGATCACGCTGCGCGGGGCGCGGCTGCTGCGCCAGGCCGACGCTGTGTTGTACGACGACCTCGCCAACCCGGCGCTGTTGCGGCTGGCGCCGCCGGCGGCAGAGCGCTGCTACGTGGGCAAGCGCGCCGGCCGCCACGCCGCCCCCCAAGCCGCGATTGGCCGTTGGATGATTGAGCGCGCCCGCCGCGGCCTGCGGGTGGTGCGGCTCAAGGGCGGCGACCCCGCCGTTTTCGCGCGCGCGGACGAGGAGATCCGCGCCTTGCGCCGCGCCGGGATCGAATTCGCGGTGGTTCCCGGGGTGGGGGCCGCGTCCGCCGCCGCGGCGGCGCTGGGCGTTCCGCTCACCGCGCGCGGCGCCGCCGCCTCGGTGCGCCTGCTCTACGGCGGGGCGCTGCTGGCGGCGCCGCCGCCCCACGGTGCGGAGACGCTGGCGATTTACATGGGGCTCGACCGGATCGAAGCCATCACCGCCGCGCTGCTCGCCGCCGGCTGGCCGGCGCGCACGCCGGCCGCCGTGGTCGGCTCCGCCGGCCTGCCCGCCGAAGTTCGGCTGCGCGCCCCGCTCGCCGCCCTGGCGCGGCGCGCCCGCCGCGCGC
>DAIDIF010000093.1 GCA_027451805.1 Acidobacteriota bacterium | reverse complement strand
CCGTTGGCGAGCTTGAACGTGCCGACAGAGAAGCTGTTCGCCGCGGAGGAGGCGGCGGGCGCGACCGGGGCGGAAGCCGGTGCGGCGGCGGACCCGAGGCTGGAGTAATTCCATCGGCCGGAGGCGGCGCGGATCAGCGCGATGCGTGGATCGGTGATGGTCAAGGAGACGACGTCGAGCCGCCTGGAAAAGATCAAGGGCATCAGCGACACGCCCGCGGTGAGCTACTGGGCGGTGAGAAAAGGGGAGGCGCTGAAGGCGGGATCGTCCGCCACGGACCCACGATCGACCGAGATGCTGCCGGTAAGGATCGAGAGGCTGATGTTCCCGATCGCCACCTTGCGCCCCAGCGCGCCGGAGAGGTAGGTCTCGAGCCTGGGCTTGAAGGTATTGGCGCTGATGAACAGCGGCAGGGCGAGCGCCGTGAGGAGCAGCAGGCCCAGGATCGAACCTGCAATCATCAGGAGTTTTTTCCGCACGTGTACCTCCGGTGGGGTGAGGCTTCCCGGGTACAGGATACGCCTCCAGGAAACTGGCGCCGGCGGGCGGACAGGATTGGCGCTAGGCGCCGTTGGCGAGGGCGCCGCGGAAGAAGAGGTCGGCGTACTGGCGGGCGATTTCGCGCTCGTTAAGGGCGCCTTCGGGGCGGTACCACTGGTACATCCAGTTGATCATGCCGAGCAGGGCGAAGGCGGCGACCTGGGGCTCGACGGCGGGGCGGTTGAGCCCGCGGGTGGCGTGCACGGCGGCGATGAGGTCGGCGAGGTAAACGACGTAGCGCTTCTTGCGGGCGTTGATGTGGCGGCCGGCCTCGGCGGGAAGGGTGCGGTTCTCGTGCAGGATGACGGTGATCTCGCGGTCGCGGCCGGCGAGCACGAGCTCGACGTGGAGGCGGATGCAGGCGCGCAGGCGCTCTTCTGGATCGGCGACGGCGGCGGCGGCTTGCAGCACCTTCTCCTCGAAGATGTCCATGCCGTAGCTCATGATCTGGAAGAGGATGGCTTCCTTGCTCTCGAAGTGGTGGTAGAGGGCGGCCTTGGAGAAGTTAAGGGCGCCGGCGATGTCCTGCATCGAGGTGGCGTCGTAGCCGCGCTCCTGGAAGAGGCGCGCGGCGGCGCGCAGAATCTCGCGCCGGCTCTCGCCGGGCGGGTTTTTGACGTGGCTCATCGGAGTAGATGCTAGCAGCTTTCGGCGCTCAGCGATGCGCGGCCAGCAGCGCGGCGGCGGCGACGTCCTCGACGGCGTGGCCAACGGACTTGAAGACGGTGATCTGATCCGCGCTCGCGCGCCCGGGGCGGGCGCCGGCGAGGAGCTCGCCGAGCTCGACGCCGAGCGCGGGGTCGAGGCCCTGCAACTCGTAGGCGCCGCTGGGGAAGGGGGCGAAGGCGGCGCGGGTTTCGACCGCCAGGAGTCCGGCGAGGAGCGTGTCGCGGCCGAGCTCGGGGCCGCCGATGCCGACCGAATTGATGTGGGCGCCGGGGGCGAGCCACGCGCGCTCGATCACGGGCTCGGCGGCGTGGGTGCAGCAGCAGACGACATCGGCGCCGCGGACGGCGGCTTCGATCGAGTCGCAGGCGACGGCGCCCCAGGCGGCGGCGCCGGCGCGGGCGCGCTCGGGCCGGCGGCCGGCGAGGCGGACTTCGGCGAACGCGCGCACGCGGCGGACGATGCGGGCGTGGGCTTCGGCCTGCACGCCGGTGCCGACGACGGCGAGCACGCGGGCATCGTCGCGCGCGAGCAGGCGGGTGGCGAGGGCGGAGACGGCGGCGGTGCGGGCGGCGGTGATGGAGGTGCCGTCGAGCAGGGCGCGCAGTTCGCCGGTCTGCTCGTCGAAGAGGGCGATCACCGCCTGGTGGCCGGGCAAACCGCGGGCGGCGTTGGCGGGAAAAACGGTGACCAGCTTGGCGCCCAGCATTCCCGAGGCGCGGCCGGGCATGGCGGCGAGCAGGCCCTGCGGGGAGCGGACGGCGATGCGCGGCGGTCCTTCGGCGCGGCCGGCGCTGAGATCTTCGAGCGCAGTGGCCATGGCGGCGATGAGCGCGTCGGGGTCGAGGCGGCGGGCGACCTCAGCGGGATCGAGCAGGACCAGGGGAGCGGGCATGCACCCCTAGGATACCGGCGCGGGTATGGCCGCCGGGCGGGAGCGGGCGAGCCTGACCATGGCGGCGATGCCGACGGCGGGGCCGAGGGCGAGGGAGGAAAAGGCCCAGCCCCAGCCGTGCGCGGCCTGGAGCCAGGGGATGACGCGGACGGTCACGGCGGCCAAGATGAAGCCCAGGCCGAGTTGGGCGGTGAGGGCGGTGCCGACGTAGCGCGGGTCGCTGAGTTCGATGATCAGGACGGAGAACTGGGCCGAGTCGGCCACCACCCAAAAGCCCCAGACGACAGCGAGGGCGAGGATCAGCGCCAGCGTGGCGCGGGCGGAGCCGGCGATCCAGCCCAGGCTCAAGGCGCAGGCGCCGGAGAGGGCGAGGGCGAGGCCGGCGGCGCGTTCGCGGCCGCCGCGATCGCTGAGGCGGCCGCCGTAGGCGCAACCGAGGCCGCCGGCGCCGATGACGGCGAAGGTGGCGAGCGAGGCGGCGCGCGGACTGCCACCCGACCGCGCGAAAGCGGCGGCGAGGAAGGGGCCGATCCAGCTCCACATGGCGATCATTTCCCACATGTGGCCGAGGTAGCCGACGATGGCCAAGCGGACGCCGCGATGGGCGAGGGCGCGTCCGATCTGGCGCGGCTCGAAGCGGGCGCGGGCGAAGGGGAAGGGGCCTTCATGGCCGGCGAGGCAGCCCCAGGCGCCGCCGGCGGCGGTGATGCCGGAGGTGACCCAGACGACGGCGCGCCAGTCGAATCCGCCAAAGGCGTCGACGAGATGGGGCAGCGCGGCCCCCACGGTGAGCGCGCCGACCATGACGCCGAGGGCGAAGCCGCGGCGGTCACGGTACCAGGTGGCCAGCAGCTTGAGCGCCGGGGGATAGACGAGCGCGAGACAGGCGCCGGTGGCGAAGCGCCAGGGCCAGGCGGCGGCAAAGCTGTGGCAGCCGGCGAGGGCGGCGTTGCAGCCGGCGGCGAGCAGGCCGCCGGCGAGCAGGAGCCAGCGCGGGGCGACCAGGTCGGCGAGGTTGACGAGGGCGGAGACGAGGGCGCCGGCGACGAAGCCGATCTGGGCGGCAATCGTCAGCCAGGCGGCGCCGGCGGAGGTGAGCGCCCAGGCGGCGCGCAGCTCGGCGACCAGCGCCGCCGTGGTGAACCAGGGCGCCATGGCGAGCAGCACCGCTATGGCCAACCCGGCCAGGGCGCGCGCGGCGTGCGGCGGGGCGGGCCCGGGGCCGGCCGGCGAGGTTTGCATTTCGAAATTGTAAGTGAGTGTGGCAGCATTAGCCGCAGGAGGCGCCATGCTCGTAACCACAACCGAGAGAGCCGAGGGGTACCAGGTCAAGCGGGTGATGGGGCAGGTGTTCGGCGTGGTGGTGCGGAGCCGCAGTCTGGTGGGTAACGTGGCCGCCGGGCTGCGTTCGCTGGCGGGCGGCGAGATCACCGAGTACACGCATCTGGTGGAAGACACGCGCCGGCACGCGATCGACCGGATGGTGGAAAATGCGCGGTTGATGGGCGGAAACGCGGTCGTGATGATGCGCTTTGACTCCAGCGAGATGGGGCAGGCGATGTCGGAGGTGGTGGCGTACGGCACGGTGGTGGTGCTGGATCCGCCGCCGCCGGAGTAGGCGGAGCGCGCATGGCGGCGGTGATCATCGTGATAGCGGCCGGCCTGCTGGCGTGGCTCTACGCCCGTTTCGACCGCAAGCGCTATCGCGGCAAAGCCAGCGCGGGGCAGGTGGCGACCGGGGAAGTGTTCCGCGACCCGGCGACGGGGAAGGTGATGCGGGTATACGAAGACCCGGCCACCGGAGCGCGGGAGTATCGCGAGGAGTAGCCCGGCGCACGGCTAAAGTATCCACCGGTCTCCGCCGATAAGAGACCTGGATGCTAAAAGGGGTCTATTGCGGGTTGGCGCTGGGGCTGCTGGCGGCGATGGCATGGGCGAAGCCGCTGCCGTCGCGGTGCCAGCCCGCGAAGCTGCAGCAAATCGCCTGGGCGGTGGCGAACGGCCAGCTGACCACCGGGCGTGCCGCCAACCTCGCCGATGCCGCCCAGGCGTGCGCCAAGCCGCCAAGCGCGGCGCGCCCGGCCCCGAAGCCGCGGCAACAGCAAGCCGCCTCGGCATCCTCATTGGCCGGGCCAAGCGGCGTCGCGCCGCGCTAGCGGCACAGCGTGAGTTTTTGCGGCCGTTCCGCCAGGTCCCTGGGTGGGTGCCGGGATGCCTGCACCCCGAGCTCAGCGGCGCCCGCTGGCGACCACGGGGTTCAGTTCCAGGGCAGGCCGCGGAGTTGGTCCAGGTTGACGTTGCCGCCGCTGAGGACGCAGGCGACCTTGGCGCCGGGGGGCGCGGGAATGAGGCCGGCGAGCAGGGCGGCGACGGGGGCGGCGGCGGCGCCTTCGGCGACCAGCTTGGCGTGGTGCATCAGCCAGACGACGGCGGCGAACATCTGCTCGTCAGGCAGCGTGACCACGCGCTCGACCAACTGACTGACGATGGAGCGGGTGTGCTCGCCGACGCGTTTGACGCGCAGGCCGTCAATGATGCAATCGACTTTGTCGAGCGTGACGACATGGCCGGCGGCGACGCTGCGCTGCATGCCGGGCGCGCCGGAGGATTCAACGCCGAAGATGCGGATGTTGGGGTTCGAGGCTTTGAGCGCCATGGCGACGCCGGAGATCAGCCCGCCGCCGCCGATGGGGACCACGGCGACATCCACCTCGGGCCAGTCCTGAACGATCTCCAGGCCGAGCGTGCCCTGGCCGGCCATGAGCTGGGGATCGTCGAAGGGATGGATGTAGGTGTAGCCGCGCTCGGCAACCAGCTCGCGGGCGCGGGCGTCGGCCTCGTCCCAGATTTTGCCGTGCAACACCACGTCGGCGCCGTAAGCGCGGGTGGCTGCGATCTTCGAGGGCGTGGCGTTCTCCGCCATGCACACCACGGCCTGAATCCGGTGGATGGCCGCCGCCAGGGCGACGCCCTGGGCGTGATTGCCGGCGGAGGAGCAGATCACGCCGCGGGCTTTCTGCTCGGGCGTGAGATGCTGGAATTTATTGAGCGGGCCGCGGATCTTGTAGGAGCCGGTGCGCTGGAACATCTCCGCTTTGAGGCGGACCTCGAAGCCGGTGCGTTCACTCAGGATGCGGCTGGTGAGCAGCGGGGTGCGGCGGGCGTGGGCGGAGACGTGGCGCTGCGCGGCCTCAAACGCAGATAGCGGCAGCGGCTCCATGCGCGGCTAGGGTTTCGGCAGGGGCTGCGCCAGGAGCTGCTGCACCGATGCCGGCAGCGCGAGCGAGTGCGCCAGCATGACGCTCACCTGCCAGCGGGCGGTGGTGGAGAGCGTGCTTTCGAAGCCGGGCATGCCGGTGATGCGGATGCCGTTGGTGACCTTCCAATAGGTCATGCCGGCGGGATCGTCGGAGACGCCCTTGCCGTGGAAGAGCTGGGGCGGCGGCGGGAACTCGCCGGCGGCGATGGCGGTCTTGGGCTGGCCGGGAAGGCCATGGCAGACGGCGCAATTCTCGCGATAGATGGGCACGGCGGCCATGTAGGCGGTCTCATCGGCGGCGATGGGCACCGATTTCGGCATCTCCCGGCTGATCTTGGCGTGGAGCGCCATGTTGGCGAAGAGGCGCTCAAAGGGCATGGGCTTGGCGGTCACGGCCACCGGCGCGAGACCCATGCCGAAATAGACAAACGCGCCCAGGAGAAGGGCGAGGAGGGTCACGACGATGCCGGAGAGGAAGGGGCGCATCCCTTGATGATATAACGCCCAAGGGCAAAACATGCACGCCTTCCGGCGGCCTTGTGCTTGCGGCCCGTGCTTGCGGCCCAGGGGGGCGGGGATCAGGCCTGGCAGATGGCGATTTCGTCACCCAACTGGGTGTTGGTCTGGGCGACGGCGCCGGCGGGAAGTTCGAGCACGCCGGCGGCCTCCTTGCGGATGGCGCCGAGGCGCCAGGGGCGGAGCCGCTCCTGGATGTGGATGATGCGGTTCTGGCGGTCGAGGTAGACGGCATCAATGGCATAACGCATGCCGATGGCGTGGACGCCCTTGCTGGGATGAATCCAGAGGCCGCGGCCGAAGCCGAAGTCGGCGCGCCGGGTGGCAAGCAGGCCGCAGAGGCGGGAGGCGAAGCGGTCGGCGAAGCGCAGGTCGGTGGCCAGGAAGGCTTGCCGGGTGCGGTTGAGGGCGTAGGAAGGCAGGCTGTGGGCGATGGGCTCACTCATACCAGGACCTCATTGCGATGCGGCCAGAACGGGGCCCAGGTGGCGAACCAGGGCGATGACGGCGGGCCCCAGGATGACCACCATCACCGCGGGAAAGACGAACAGGGCGAGCACGGGCAGCATTTTGATGCTGAGCTTGGCGGCGGCTTCCTCGGCGCGCTGGCGGCGTTCGGTGCGCAGCGAGTCGGAGTGGACGCGCAGCGCCTGCGCGACGCTGGTGCCGAAGCGGTCGGTCTGGATGAGGACGGCGGCGAGGGCGCGCAGGTCGTCCACGTCGCAGCGCTCGCTGAGATGGCGCAGCGCCTCGGGGCGGGGCACGCCGGCGCGGGTTTCGAGCACCATCAACTCGAACTCGGCGCAGAGGTCGGGGTGGACGTTCTTGAGCTCGAGCGAGACGCGCTGGATGGCCTGATCCAGGCCGAGGCCGGCCTCGACGCAAATGACCATGAGGTCGAGCGCATCGGGCAGGCTCAGACGGATGCGCTTGGCGCGCGCGGCCACGCGCTTCTTGAGCAGGAAGCGCGGCAGGATGAGGCCGATGGCGGGGGCGGCGAGCAGCGCCAGGGGAGCGCGCTTGTAGATGCCGGTGAGCACCACCAGCAGGAAGGGCAGGAGGACCAGTACGGCGCGGAGGCCGAAGAAGAAGCGGGCATGCCGGGGTTCGCGATAGCCGGCCTGAATGAGCCAGCGGCGGGTCTGGGTGGCTTCCTTGGCGGAGGGCGGCAGCAGCTTGGAGGCGGGATCCAGGGCGCGCTCGATCGTATCCTGCAGCTTTTCGCCGAGGCCGGGCTTGGGGGTTTCCTGCAGGCCGAGCATCTGGCGCAGGCGGGCGCCGGCGGCGGAGCCGGGGGCCATGAAGGCGGCGCCGATGGCGAACAGCGCCAGCGCGACGGCGACGAAGAGACCGGCGATGAGGAGGATCATGCCCATGGTTAGACTTCGATGTTGACGATTTTGTTGAGCAGGAAGATGCCGACCACCTGGAGCACGGCGGCGACGGTCAGCATGGCGCGGCCCATGGGATCGGTGAACATCGGCATCATGAATTTGTGATTGAGCATGAGCAGGGCGAGGAACATGATTGGGGCCATGCCGACCAGGACGTAGAGGGTCATGCGGCCTTGGGCGGTGTGGGTCTTGACCTGGCGCAGGATCTTGACGCGCTCGCGGATGACGTGGGAGAGCTTCTCCAGGATCTCGGCCAGGTTGCCGCCGCTTTCGCGCTGGATGATCATCGAGGTGGCGAAGAACTGCACGTCCACCAGCGGGATGCGCTCGGCGAGGTTGAGCAGGCAGTCGCGCAGCGGCAGACCGAAGCGCTGCTGGTCGAAGACCTGGCGGAACTCGCCGGCGATGGGCTCGGGCATTTCCTGGGAGATCAGCTCGAGCGCGGCGCTGGGCGGGTGGCCGGCGCGGCTGGCGCGGACGAGCAGGTCAATGGCTTCGGGGAACTGGGCCTGAAACGCGGCCAGACGCTGGGAGCGGCGGCGGCCCGCCCAGGCGTAGGGCAGGGCGGCGCCGACCAAGGCGCCGGCAAGGGCGGCGTACCAGGGAGCGAAGAGGGAGGCGAGCGTGCCGGCGCCGAGGCCGAAGGCGGCGCAGAGCATGACGAACTTGCCCGGGCGCATGGCCAGGTCGGCCTGGCGCAGCCAGGCGCGCAGCGCGATGCCGCGGCCCATGCGGTCGAGCCAGCGATTGAGCGCCGGTATCTCGCTCATCAGGTCATCGCGAATAAGCGCCAGGCTGGGGCGGGATTCGCGGGCTTCCGCGGCTTCGACCAGTTGCAGGCGCTCGCGGAGCTGGCGCAGGCGGTCGTCGCCCTTGTCCCAGCTCATGCCGAGGCCGAAGACCAGAGCCACCATCACCAGCGCCAGAGCGATATACCAGATCATGATTGTCCCCGTTGGCCCGCGGCGATCAGATCGCCACAACCTCCTCCATCCAGGCGGGGTTGAACTTCTGCCCCACCGCGGCCAGGCGCTCGGCGCAATGCGGGCGGATGCCGGCGGCGCGGAAGCGGCCCCGGACGGCGCCGGTCTCGGTCAAGCCCTGGCGCTCAAACTGGAACAGCTCCTGCATGCACACCACTTCGCCCTCCATGCCGGTGATCTCGGCGATGCTCATGATCTTGCGGGTACCGTCGGAGAGGCGCGAGAGCTGGACCACGAGGTTGAGGGCGGAGGCGATCTGTTGGCGGATGGCGCGATCGGGCAGGTTGAGGTTGGCCATGCTGACCATGGTTTCCAGGCGGCCGAGGGCATCGCGCGGGGTATTGGCGTGGACGGTGGTGAGCGAGCCGTCGTGGCCGGTGTTCATGGCCTGCAGCATGTCGATCGCCTCCTCGCCGCGGCACTCGCCCATGACGATGCGGTCGGGGCGCATACGCAGGCTGTTCATCACCAGCTGGCGCTGGCGCACGGCGCCCTGGCCTTCGACGTTGGGGGGGCGGGTTTCCAGCCGCACCACGTGCTCCTGCTTGAGCTGGAGCTCGGCGGCGTCCTCGATGGTGACCACGCGCTCGTGCTCGGGGATGTAGCCGGAGAGGACGTTGAGCAGGGTGGTTTTGCCGGCGCCGGTGCCGCCGGAGATGATGATGTTGAGGCGGGCCACGACGCAGGCCTGGAGGAAGGCGACCATGGCGGGGGTGATGGCCTTGTGCTCCAGCAGCTTGTCAGCCGTGAGCGGATCGCTGCCGAAGCGGCGGATGGACATGCAGGGGCCGTCGAGGGCGAGCGGCGGGATGATGGCGTTGACGCGGGAGCCGTCGGGCAGGCGGGCGTCCACCATGGGCGAGCTCTCGTCCACGCGCCGGCCGACCCGGCTCACGATGCGGTCGATGATGCGCAGCAGGTGGGCGTCGTCCTGGAAGGCGACGTCGGTCTTGTGCAGGCGGCCCTTCTTTTCGACGTAGATCTGGTCGGCGCGGTTGACCAGGATGTCGCTCACCAGGGGGTCGCGGAGGAAGACCTCGAGCGGGCCGAAGCCGAAGATTTCATCCTGCAGATCGCGGACCAGGTTGTCGCGCTCGGTGAGCGAGAGCGGGACGGCGTCCAGGGCGAGCATGGAGCGGATGAGGGAGACCACCTCCTGGCGGGCGGCGTCGGGCGCCATGCGGTCGAGGTGTTCGAGATTGAGGCGCTCCAGCACGCGCTTGTGGTAGTCGCTTTTGATCTGCTGGTAGCCGGCGATTTCGAGGGTGGGCATACGGGTCGCTCAGGGCGCGGGTTCAGTTCTCCACCGTGCGCAGGCGGGGGAAGGGCAGCCAGCCGCGCTTCTTCGCCTGCGGGCGGCCGAGCAGCAGCGCGGCCAAATCGCTGTAACTGCGCGCCAGGTCGGTTTTGTTCTGCAGGGCGGGGGGCTGGCCGCGCTCGATCGCCTCCACCACCTGGGCGTGGGCGTTGGGCAGCTTCCAGAGCAGCGGGGCATGGGTGATGGATTCGATGCCGGCCAGATCCACCTCGGGGGTGGCGGTGAAGCGGTTGAGGACCATTTCGAAGCGCAGGCGGGCGCCGGGATCGAGGTGCTGGCGCACCTTGGCGGCGCTCCAGAGCGAGACCATGTCGGTCTGGGTGACGAAGAGAATGCGATCGGCGTGTTCGATCACGGCTTCGGTGAGGGCATCGAGCCGGGCGGAGAGGTCGGCGACGACGACGGGAAAAGTCTGCAGCAGCAGTTCCAGCCAGGCGCCGTGGATGGTGGTGTTGTCGAGGGCGTTGCGGGGCAGGGGGGCGGAGGCGCCGGCGAGCAGCTCGAGGCCGCTCTCATGCCGGATGAGCAGGCTGTTGAGCAGGGCGGCGTCGAGGCGGGCGGTGTGGCCGAGCAGGTCGGTGAGGGTGAACTGGGGCTTGAGGTTGAGGTGGAGGGCGGCGTGGCCGAGCGGGGCGGTGTCGAGCAGCAGGGTGGGGGCGTCGGGCTTGCGGCGCATCCGCTCGAGTGAGAGCGCGAGGTTGACGGCCACCGTGGTCGAGCCGCAGCCGCCGCGGGCGCCAAGCACGGCGAAAAGCTTGCCGCGGGTGAGGGGGGCGAGGGCCATGCTGGGCGCGGCCTGCAGGCGCTGCAGGGCTTCCTCGAGGGCGGAAGCGCGCAGCGGGCGGTCGAGGTACTCGACCGCGCCGGCGCGCATGGCGCCGACGATCCACTGCGCCTCGCGCATGGGGCCGACCGCCATGACGTGGGCCACCGGCATCTGGGCGCGGATCCAGGCGATGATGCCGAAGGCGGCGTCGGGCGAGCCCCCTTCCGCGGGCATGGCGACGAGCACGATCTCGGGCGACTGCGCCTGCAACTGGCGCAGCTGGGCATCGGCGGGATGGAAGGCGGGCGGGAGGCTGCAGGCGGGGCCGGCGAGCTTGCCGCGGCCGCTGCTGACCAGCACATCCTCCAACTGCTGGCGTTCGTTGTCGTCGGCGACGATGGAGAACTTGTACGGCATTTTGGGGTTCGGGGGGCTCAGTTGGGGTTCACCAGTTGGACCGGGATGCC
>DAIDIF010000092.1 GCA_027451805.1 Acidobacteriota bacterium | reverse complement strand
CACTGTCGCCTGATACTGGGTGTAGACCCAGTACAAGCCGCCGGCCACCGCGGCGATCGCCAACGCCAGAATCACGCCGGCCGCCACGCTCAACCCCGGCTTCGGCGGCGGCGGGGGAGAGGTATCCTCCTCAAACATGGGTTCAGCTTAACAGGTTTTCCGCCGCTCTAGCGCCCCCCGCGCCGCCCCCGTCCGCGCCCCGCCGGCTTGGCGCCGGCGTTGAGATGGCGGTAGTTCATGGCGGCATTGAGCAGCAGCGAGAACTCGCCCGAGGTTTCATTGCGCCACATGGGATTGCCGGCGAACAGCACGATGTGGCCCTGGCCGTGGGTGGCGTCCACCACCATGGGCTGATTGGCGATCGCCTGGGCGCCGGTCAGCAGCCCGCTCAGCAGCAGGTCCTGCGGCTGAGCCACGAACTTCACGATCGTCCGCGGCGGCGGCCCCGCGGGCCCGCTGCGGCCGGAGAAGGGGTTGTAGCCGCCGCGGCCGCGGCTCGCCGGCGGCACCGGCTTGCCCTGCATGGACTCCTTCAGCAGCACCGCATCCGGCGGCCGTGTCTGCATCACGTCGGGAATGGTGAGGCTGCCGATGCCGCTCGAGCGTTCGCCGGCGCCGCGCCCGCCGCGGCCAAAGCCGCCGCGGCCGAAGCCGCCGCCGCCCGTGCTCAGCAGCAGGCCGGTGGTGTAGTACACGTCCAGGTTGGGGTTGTAGCCGTAGGCGATCGGGCTGCCGAGGTCGGTGACCCGGGCGCGGATCACGTCGCCGCGGGCGTTCAGCCCCATCGGCGGCCGCGTCGCCACGCTCCCGGCCATGCCGGTGTCGGTGGCCACGCTCATGCTGTTGCCCGCCAGGATCAGCAGCCCGCCGGCGGCGACGAACTGCTGCAGGTGCTGCACGCCCGCCAGCCCCAGGCCGCCGCGAATGTCGGGGGTCGAATCCAGCCCCGGCGGCGCCAGGTCGGGCATGTCCGGCGTGTTCATCCAGGGGATCGGCTTGGACCCCTGCACCCCGTTCAGGAGGTTGGACAGCGAGAAGCCCATGGGCGGCATGATGATCACGTCGTACTGCGAGCGCAGATCCGGCGTCTGCCGCACGGTGGTGTCGGCGAGGTAGGTGTAGGGGATTTTGAGCTGGTCGAGGCTGATGCGGTACCAGCCGTCCGCCGCCGTACTCTGCCAGTTGTGCATCACCGCCAGCCGCGGCGCCGCCAGGTTGTGCATCGGCACGTCGGGGGCGGCGTCGAGCGCGACCGCTTCCACGCCGGTGGCCCTGGCCGCCGCCGCGATCGCGCTGGCGTCGGCGTTGCGGATGAGGATGGTGCCCGCGTTGAAATGCCGCCCGGCAGCCTCAAACGCCTTCTCCGCCGCCTGCATCGGCGTGCTCGCCAGCCGGTAGCGGAAACTGGCCAGGTTGGGGTCGGCGTTGGCGTTGATGGCCACCACGCTGCCCGCGCCGCTCAGCCCGCCGGGCGCTTCCACCAGGCCGCCGACCTTGGTCATCGGCACCTTGAGCACCGCGGGGTCTTCCACCCGCACGGTGGTGACGTTGGCCAGCGCGCCCATGGTCCAGCCGGTGTCGTCATAGGGCGGCGGGTCCTTCGGGCTGTAATACTCCTGCCCCAGCAGCATGTCGGCCTCGCGGCTGTAGGGCTGGTCCATGCGGATGAGGTAGCTGCCGGCGGGAAACTCCCGCTCCGTCGCCTTCGCGCTGCCGCCCGGCACCGTTCCCATCGCCTGAAACGCCGCCGTCGCCCGGTCAATCTCCACGCCCTGATACTGGAGCTGCTGCAGCAGCCGCGCCTGCAGCCCCGGCCGCGGATCGTTGGCCGGGAAGATCCACGCCGCCGGGCCTTCCGTCGTCGCCTTCTGCACCGAGTGCAGGCTCTTCAGGTAGAAGTCGCGCAGGAACTCGGCGTGGTTCGTCGCCAGGTTGCTCATCGAGAACAGCACGCCGCTCTCTTCCATGTTGGCGTTGTCGCGCGCCGACCAGTTCACCCGCGGCAGCGGCGGGCTCGGCCGCCACCATTCGCGCGTGGTCGCGCTCGGCGGCGCGGTGGCGATGCGCGTGTCGGCGCCGCCGTTCCCCTGGGTCTCGTAGAAGCGGCCCACCGCGTTGTGGCCGATCGCCACGTAGAGCATGTAGTTCGGCGCCCAGCCATCGAAGAAGCCGTGCGTCCACACCCCGATCACGCCCTGCTCGTTCATGTGCTGGATGTCGTAATAGGCCATGCGCTGCCAGTCGTCAATTTCCAGCGGGTCGAGCCAGGGGTTGTAGGGCCCGGTGCCGGTGGAAACGTACAGGTAGGGCTCCGACTCGTGCAGGTCGTGCAGCACCTGCGGGTGCCACGCCAGGAACGTGTTCATCATGTTGCGCGACAGGTCCAAGGCTAGCGTCAGCCCGTCGCGGTTGTTGTCGTGGTCCACATAATGGCCCCACCAGATCAGCCCCGGCATCGGGTCCTGGGGGTGCGCCTTATGGTGCATGTAGAGCTCGACGTCGCGGTCGCGCCCGTCGGTCTCGACCACCGGCGTGATCAGCGCGATGGCGTGGTCGCGGATGTTGCGGATGAAGGGGGTATTCTCCGTCGCCAGCCGGTAGGCCAGCTCCATCAGCATCTCCGGCGATCCGGTCTCGGGGGAGTGAATGCTGCCGTCCACCCAGTACATCGGCTTGCCCTCGGCGATCAGCGCGTCCGCCGTTGCCGGCGGCAGCCCGCGCGGATCCGCCAGCCGCGCCGTGATGTCGCGATAATGCGCCAGGTTGGCCATGGTGGCGGCGCTCGACACCGCGACCAGGATCATCTCCCGCCCCTCCTCGCTCTTGCCCATGTCGAACACCTTCACCCGCGGCGACTGCGACGCCAGGTGGCGCATGTAGGCGTTGATCACCGCGACTTTGTCCAGCACGTTGGGGGCGCCGATGATATGGCCGAGAAACTTGTCCGGCGCGTCCACGCACGAGTCATAGGGCAGATGATTCGTCAGCGCGGTGTCGAACTCCGGCAGCGTCGTGTCCTTCAGGATTTGCCGCGTGTACTCCGCGTCGTTGCGCACCACGCACTGCTGCGCGGCCAGCGGTAGGGCGGCGAAAAGGAGCCCGGTGAGACATGACAAAACGGTACGCAAGCGCATATGGCAGATCCCCCGCGACGGTTATAGCAGAAAGGCTCATTGCGGGCCACACATTTCACGGCCGGGGCATTCCACCACGGCTGGGCCCGGCGCAGTGATGTTTGGCGTGCAAGACAAGGCTTTTCCCGATCTTGCCAAGCCGGGGCGCATCAGGCACACTGCTGGGCGGGGATCTGATGCGCGCCGCGGTTCGTGCGTTCCTGGCCATCGTGGCGACGGCGGTTGTCGCCGCCGCCGTGCAGCCGCTGGCGCGGGTCGCCCCCAATATCCTTTTCCTGCCCGACTATGGCGTTGCCCTCAGCGCCCGCAACGGCCACGTCCTCTGGCGCTTCCCCCGCTTCCACGGCGAGGTGCACACCGACGGCCGCGGGCTGCTGCTCATCTCCTGGACCAGCGAACTCGACAGCGTCAACCATCAGCGTGTCACCCGCGTCTGCCGGGTGGACGCCCGCACCGGCCGTCAGCTCTGGTGCCGCGACTGGGCGCGGATGCAACAATGGACGCTCGACACCACCGGCCGCGCCTGGTACATGCGCACTCCCGGCCGCCTGCAGGTGGTGGGCGTGGGCCACGGCAACGTGGACCGCACCTTTCGTCTCCCGTTCTACGCCGACCTCTCGCTGATGCCCCTGCCGCAAGGCGGCGCGCTGGTGCTGGAGCGCAGCCACGGCCGCGCGGTCGAGGCCATGACCTATACGCCCGGCGTCGCCGCGCTCGCGGTTGAGCCCCTCCCGCCCACCGCGTATCCGTTTCGGGGCGATGGCCGCGGGCTGCTCTTTTACGTCCGCCAGCAAGGCGAGTTTTTCCTCGCCGCCCCGCTGCGCCTGCTCTTCCGCCGGCCGGCGGCGCCCCAGGTCGAGGCCGCCAACCCCGCGAGCGGTGCGCCGCGGCCGCCCGGAAGCGGCGCCTTCGGGAGCAACGCCTTCATGGGCGGCGCCGCCGCCGGCCCCGCGCCGGCGGCGGCGACCCGCTTTCCCCGCGCCAGCCTCGACGATCACGGCTTCCTCTTCACCGACTGGCTCGGCCGCCGGCCCATCCTGCGCGGCGGCACCTACGCCGGCGCGCTCTGGCAGGCGCCCCGCCAGGGCCACCACCCCCAACTGGCGCTCACCCGCACCGCCGCCCTGATGCTCGCCTCCGACCATGGCGGCAACGTCCTGCACGCCTATACCCTCGCCGGCGGCGCGCCGCTGTTCCGCCGCACCCTCCCCCGCGGCTCCGCCGCCCTGTCCAGCGACAGCCAGGACGTGGTGCTGCAGTCCAGCTCCGCCATCACCCTCTACGACGGCGCCACCGGCCGCCAGCTCTGGTCGGTGCCCAACCACTCCGGACCGCTGGCCGCCATGGCGCGCTCCGCCGTCGTGTTCTGGGAGGGCGGCGGCCAACTGGTCGCGCTCGCCCGCAATAACGGCCAACTCATCTGGCGCGTCCGCTTCAAACAGCGCTGGTCCCGCCACTGGTTCTGAACGCCCCCGGCGGGGTGGATTTCGATTTTTCTTCGTACGCGCGGGCGTGCTATGATCCCCCCATGTCGGACGAACGCAACCGTGCCATTGAAGCCGCTCTAGCCCAGATCGAGAAGCAGTTCGGCAAGGGTTCGATCATGCGCCTGGGGTCGAAGGACGCCATCGTGCCCATCGCCGTCATCCCCACCGGCGCGCTCTCGCTCGACGCCGCGCTGGGCGTCGGCGGCGTGCCCCGCGGCCGCGTGATCGAGATCTTCGGCCCCGAATCCTCGGGCAAGACCACGCTCGCCTTGCAGGTGATCGCCCAGGCGCAGAAGGCCGGCGGCATGGCCGCCTTCATCGACGCCGAGCACGCCCTCGATCCCGGCTACGCCCGCAAGCTCGGCGTCGATACCGACAACTTGCTGGTTTCCCAGCCCGACTTCGGCGAGCAGGCGCTCGAGATCGCCGAGGCGCTGGTGCGCTCCAGCGCCGTGGACGTGCTGGTGGTGGACTCGGTCGCCGCGCTGGTGCCCAAGGCCGAGCTGGATGGCGAGATGGGCGACTCCCACGTCGGCCTCCAGGCCCGCCTCATGTCGCAGGCGCTGCGCAAGCTCACCGGCCTGGTGTCGAAGTCGCGCACCTCGCTCATCTTCATCAATCAGATCCGCGAGAAGATCGGCGTCATGTTCGGCAGCCCGGAAACCACCACCGGCGGCCGCGCGCTCAAGTTTTACTCCTCCGTGCGCGTGGATATCCGCCGCATCGCCGCCATCAAGGACGGCGATGCCGTCATCGGCAACCGCACCCGCGCCAAGGTGGTCAAGAACAAGGTCGCCGCGCCTTTCCGCGAGGCCGAGTTCGACATCATGTACGGCGAGGGCATCTCCATCACCGGCGACCTGATTGACCTGGCGACGGAGAAGAACCTGATCGACAAGTCCGGTTCCTGGTACGCCTACAAGGGCGACCGCATCGGCCAGGGCCGCGAGAACGCCAAGCAGTATCTCGCCGAGCATCCCGACCTGATGAAAAAGCTCGACGCCGAGATGCGCAAGCTGCTCGGCCTGGGCGGCGGCGAAGCTCAGCCCCAGCCCGCCGCCGCCGAGCCGCAGCCCCGCGCCGCCGCCGGCGCCGCGCGGCGGTAGCAAGGAGACGGGAATTGAGCGCCGGTGGCGTCTCGCGGGGGCTCCCCCTTGTGTTACGATAACGCCAGATGTGTAACACGCTCACCGTTCGCTTGCCCGAGGACTTGGCGGAGTGGTTGCGGGAGCGCTCGCGCCGGTCCGGCGTGCCACAGGGGCAGATTGTGCGCGAGGAGCTGGAGCGCGCGCGAGCGGGTAGCGCCGAGAAGCCGTTCATGCGTCTGGCCGGCGCCCTTAAGGGCGGCCCGCCGGATCTGTCCATGCGCAAAGGATTCGCGCGCAGGTGAGGGCGATCGCCGACACCGGCTTTATCGTCGCCTTCTCCCACAAGCCGGACGCGCACCACGAGTGGGCGGCGGGTATTGCCGCGCGCATCACGGAGCCTCTGCTCACCTGCGAAGCTGTGCTGGCCGAGTCCGCATTCCACCTGGGCTCCGTGGCGCACGTCCTGAGATTGGTTGAGACCGGCCTTGTGCAGCTCGCCTTCGACGCCTCCGAGCACCTCGCCTCGCTTGTCCGCCTGGCTGACAAATACGCCGATCGCCAACCCGATTTCGCGGATCTCTGCCTTATCCGGATGAGCGAGCTTTTTCCCCGCCACGCGGTCATCACCACCGACGCCGCGGATTTCCGCGTCTACCGGCGCCACCAGCGCGAGGCGATCCCGTTGCTCGTGCCGCCGGCGCTGCGCTAGCGATTTTGCGTCACCACCCGCGCCTGCCGGATGAAATCGAGGCGGGGGAAGTGTTGCTCGAGGTAGGCGTTGCCGCCGGCGAAGAGCGGTGCCTGGCGGCCGGCGCGGATGCCGCCGCCGGCGCGCTCGCCGTAGCCGGCGTAGAGCCGGTCGGCGACGCGCATGCCCCGCACCACCTTGCCGAAGGGCGCGAAGCCTTGCCGGTCGAAAGCGGGCGAGTGATTGCGCAGGTTGATGAACACCTGCGTCGTGCGCCCGTTGGGCACGGCGAAGGCGAACGCCACCGTGCCGCGCCGGTTGGGCTCGCGCGGCGGATCGTCGGGGAACGTCCTGCCGCGCCAGCGCCGCGCCAGCGCCGGATCGCCGGCGATGCCAAACTGCGCCCAGCGCCCCGCCACCACGCGGAAAAAGCGCGCCTGGTCGTAGTAGCCGCTGCGCACCAGCGCATAGAACCGGTCCGCCCCGCGCGGCGCCCACGCCCGCGTCACCTGGATGACGATCGCCCCCTTCGAGGTGTCGAGCTTCACCCGGTACCGCGCCGGCGCGCGCCCCTGCGCCATCGCCAGGGCGGGCGCCAGCGCCAGCCCCAGCGCCAGCCCCAGCCCCAGGCGCTGCACCGTCCCCGGCATCACTGCTCCAGCTTCTTTTCCGCCAGGTACCACTGCTTGACGTTGAGCGACTTGTCGGCCACGCGCTTCTCCGCGTCCGCCTGCGTCTGCGGCGGCGGCAGCACCACGTTCGCGCCGTGCTTCCAGTCGGCCGGCGTCGACACGCCGTGCGCGTCGGTCGCCTGCAGCGCCTCGAAGACGCGCAGCAGCTCGTCCACGCTGCGCCCGGTGGATTGCGGATAGTACAGAATCGCCCGGATCACCTGCTTCGGATCGATGAAGAACACCGCCCGCACCGGCGCCGTGTCGCTCGCGCCCGGGTGGATCATGCCGAACTTCTGCGCCACCTTCATGTCCAGGTCGGCCAGGATGGGGAAGGGAATCTTCGTTCCGCCGGTCTCTTCCATGCTGCGCGCCCAGGCGATGTGGCTGAACACGCTGTCGATGCTCACCCCGATCGGCTGCACGTTCAGCGCCTGGAACTCGGGGTAGCGGCGGGCGAAGGCCATGAACTCGGTGCTGCACACCGGCGTGAAATCGGCCGGATGGGAAAACAGCATCACCCACTTGCCCTTGTAATCGCTCAGCCGGATCATGCCGTGGGTGGACTTCACCTCGAAGTCGGGCGCCGGATCGTTGATCCGGGGCATGGGGGAATTGGCGCCATCGGTGCTCATGGTTCAGGGGTCCTTTCTCTGCAAGCCATCGGACAGAAACAGAACAGCCCACCGGGGCGGTGGGCTGCGGGAACTCAGCGCTCGGGCGAAGGCGCCGGCTCACCGCATCCAGCGGCAACAGCAGGCGCAGAGGCGCATCGCGAGCATGAACCTATTGTGGCCGAGCGGATTGGCGGCGTCAATCCAGCCGGTACAATGGGACCGGTGGATGAGGGCAACATCCTGCGCGCCGGCGTCCTGTCCGGCCATGCGTGGCTGCGCCACGGCTTCGGCACCCGCGCCTGCGGGTTGACGCGCCCGCCCGCGGGCTATGCCCACTCCCGCGTCCTGATGCTGCATCAGATCCACAGCGGCCTGGTCTGGCCCGATCCCGCCCCCGGCCAGCCCGGCGACGGCATTCTCACCCGCACCGCCGGCCGCCTGCTCGCCATCCGCACCGCCGACTGCTGCCCCATCCTGATCGCCGACGTTCGCCGCCGCGCGGTGGCCGCGGTCCATGCCGGCTGGCGCGGCGCGCTCGCCCGCATCGCCGAAAAAGCGGTGGGCGAGATGCACCGCCAGTACGGCAGCGAGCCCGCCGACCTGCGCGCCGCCCTCGGCCCCTCCATCCGCGCGTGCTGCTATGAGGTCGGCGACGAGCTGCGGCAGCACTTCCGCGCCCGCTTCGACTACGCCGCGGCGCTGTTTCAGCCGGCGGCCGAAGACCCGGTGCAATCCCGCTACCCCATGCTTTTTCTCACCGGCTCGCCCCCCGGCCATCCCGGCGACCCGCGCTGGAACCCCGTGCCGCGCCTCCGCTTCGACCTCGCCCAAGCCCTGGCGCGCCAGCTTGCCGCCGCCGGTATGTCTACTGCCGCGGTGGAAATTCTGCCGTTCTGCACCGCCTGCCGAAGTGACTTGTTCTACTCCCATCGCCGGGGAGACCAGGGCCGGATGCTGTCCGCCATCGGAGTGCTCGCCTGAATTCGCGTTTTTGCTTGCAAATTCCTCTCAACCGGATTAGGATGCTCTTAACTTCGGGCAGTTGAATCCCTGCAAGGGCGCGGTAAGACCTCCCCGCGCCCTTCGCTTTTATATGCCCTCCGAAGGCCTGCCAAGTTCCCACCTTCCGCCGCCGCCGGCGCAGCTTGCCATCGGTCTCGGCTTCGTACTGGGTACCTGGCTGCTGCTCGACAGCGTGAACCGGCTGATCACGGGATCGTTTCTGCGCTGGCGCGGCCTGGCGCCCTCGCCCCACGCCGCCGCCCGGCTCGGCCTCCCGCCGGCCTCGCTCACGCTCTGGATCCTGCTCTTCGGCGCGCTCTGGATGCTGCTGCCCAATCTGTACCTCTTCCAGAATCGCCGCCCGGCCTGGGCGGCGATGCTCGGGCTGGCCCTCGCCAGCGTCTGGTACATCGGCTGGGCGACGCCCTTGCTGGTCGCGGTCCTGATCCTGCTGCTGCTGCCGGCATCCCGTTCGGGCTTCAATCCGCCACGCCGTCCGGCGCCGGAGACTCCAGCTCCGCCAGCGCCCGTGGCGCCGGATCCTGCACGTCGCTGAAGGTTCCCCGCCGCCGGTTGACGTCCAGATAGTGCCGGTGCGCGCGCTCCCAGGCGCCGTCGTCGGGCGGGCCGAACCGTTGCCGGTAGAGCGGCGTGCCCGGAAACGCGAACACCGGCACCGGCTGCGACACCCACACGCCGTCGGCGATCAACTCCCGCCGCCACTGCTCCATCGCCGGCACATCGTCGTCGTCGTTGGCGATTAAATTGGCCTGCACCCAGGCGATGTGGCGCCGCGCCGCCCGCAGCAGCGCCTGCAGCCGGTCCGTGCTCAGCCGGCAGCCCTTGCGGAACCGCTCCCGCCCCGCGGGCGTAATCGCCTCGATGCCGCACTCCAGCGAAACGCATCCCGCCTGCCCCAGGCGCGCCAGCGAGTCCTCGGTCCACAGATCCATGCGCGTCTGCACCCCGAAGCTCACCGGCAGCCGCGCCAGCGCCTCCAGCAGCGCCGGCGTGTCCTTGCCGCAGCCGAAGATTTCGTCAATGAAGTAGACGTAGTCGAAGCCCGCGGCCGCCAGCCGCTCGACCTCGGCCACGACATCCTCGGTCCGCCGCGGCCGGAACTGGTTGCGGAACAGCGTCTTGTTGCAGAAGGTGCAGCTCCAGGGGCAGCCGCGGCTGGCTTCCACCTCCGCCCCCCGCCCCGCGCCGTGAAACACATGATGGCGGTGCTGCCGCCGCGCCAGCGGATACCCGCGGAAATCGAGCGGGCCCAGCGTCCGCATGTCCTGCTGATTCAGCCCTTCCGTCCGCCGTATCCCGCCGGGCGAGCGCCAGGTCAGGCCCGGGCTCTCCGCCCAAGGCCGGCGCGCCAGGCTCGCCAGCGCCGGCTCGGCTTCGCCCCGCACCACCAGGTCGCACGCCAGCTTCCGCAGCACCGCCTCGGGTGTCGCCGATCCGTGCGGCCCGATCGCCACCGTCACCGCCCGCGGCGCGGCCCGGCGCAGCTGGGCCATCCATGCCGCCGGAAGCCGCAACTCCGGCTGCGGGCAGCGCCAGAACAGATAGGTCGGCGCCGTGGTCAGCACCACAAAGTCGGGCGCAAACCGCCGCACCCGCTCCGCCGCCGCGCCCGCCGACAGGTCCTCGAGCTGCCCATCCACCACGATGGCTTCGTGCCCGGCGGCCTCGAGCACCTGGCGCGCGTAGAGCAGTTCCAGCGGCAGGTGCGTCTCGGGGCAGCCGAAGTAGGTCGAGCCTTCAAACCGCCAGTTCGGCTGCGCCAGTGCGTACTTCACCACCGCCTCCGCTACAGCGTGCCCGCCAGCTCCCGCTCCCAGACGTAGTCCGCGCGTTCCGTGGGCGCGCAGATCCAGGTCTCGGCTTCCGGGTGCGCCACCGGTTCCAGCCCCGCGCTGCGCAGCATCGCCTCCGCCGCCGCCCGGTTCGGAATCCACCAGTTGGTGGGGTCGCCGGCGTAGCTCTGCTCGATGAAATGCAGCTTCGGAAACCCCGGCTGCGCGAAGGGGGAGCCATCCCAGAAGTCGTAATCCGCCGCCGGCGGCGCGGTCGCTTCGTTGCCGCGCAGCATCGTCTGAAACACCATCCGTTGCCGCGTCAGCCGCGCCGCCAGGTCGAGCGCATACAGCGGGTACCGCAGGTGATACATCACCCCCAGGAAGAACACATAGTCGAAGCGTTCGCGCATCGCCGCCAGCGCATACACCGAGCGGTGCTCGAACTCCACCTCCAGCGCCAGCACCTCCGCCGCGAACCGCGCCTGCGCCAGGTAGCGCGCGTCGGCGTCGATGCCCAGCACCCGCCGCGCCCCCCGCCGCCGGCACTCGAGCGCGTGAAAGCCGGCGTTGCAACCGATGTCGAGCACGCTCAGCCCGTCCATCCGCGCCGGCAGCGCCGCGCCGATCTGCCGCCATTTGTTGGCCGGGTAATCGCCCAGGTAGTGCCGCGGCGCCGTCGCCACGCCCTTGAGATCCAGGTTCTGGAACCACTCGCCCAGCGCTTTCACCTGCTGCCGAATATCCGCGCTGGTCATCCCCGGTGCAGATGCCGGCGGCGTTAGGCGGTTTGTTCCGCGGTTCGGCTGCGTGGCAGGGTTTGCACCAAAAGGTAGGGGTCGTCGCTCACGATCGCCTCGGCCCCGGCGCGCGCGAACCGCCGCATCCGCGCCGGCCGGTTCACCGTCCACACCAGCACGTGCCAGCCCGCGCGCCGCAGCCGCCGGATGTACCAGGCGGTGCAGGAGGCCTGCTGCGGCGCAATCCACGGCACGTCAAACCGGCGCAGCCGGCGCGGGCTGGCCGGCCGCCGCAGGTTCAGGCACAGCGGCAGTTCCGGCGCCGCCGCCCGCAGCCGCGCCAGCGCCTCGGGGCTAAAGCTGCTCACCACAAAACCCCGCCGCGGCGGATGCCGCCGCAGCGCGTCCGCCGTCGCCTCCGCCGCCGCCGCTTCCTTCACTTCCAGGTCGAGCCATGCCCGCTCGCCGTAGCGCTCCAACACCTGCTCCAGTGTCGCCAGCCCGGGGTGCAGCCGCCGCAGCGCCCGCAGGCTCGAGTGCGCAATTTCGGCCGCTTGGCCGCGGCCCGCATCGAGCTTCATCTCGGCGTCGTGGTGAATCACCACCCGCCCGTCCCCGCTCAGGCGCAGATCCAGCTCCAGCCCTTCGCACCCCGCCGCCAGCGCGCGGTCGAACGCCGCCAGCGTGTTCTCCCGCTCGCCATACGCCGCCAGGCGGTGCCCGCGATGGCCCAGCCGCAGCGTCATCGGCGGCGGCTCAGGCAAGCGGCACCGCAGTCTGCAGCAACGCTTCGACCGGGGCGCGCCGCGGCAGCCCCGCCTGCGCGCCCCAGGCGGTGCAGGCCAGCGCCGCGGTGGCGTTGGCGAACGCCAGCCGTTCCGCCAGGCGCCGGCCTTCGAGCAGCGCCACGAGATAGCCGGCGTGGAACGCGTCGCCCGCGCCGGTGGTATCCACCGCATTCACGGGAAACGCCGGCGCGGCGATCCTGGGGCCGTCGGCGGTCCAAGCCTCGGCTCCCGCGGCGCCGCGGGTGACCACCACGGTCTGCCCCGCGCGCGCGGGCGGCAACCCTTGCGCCGCGAACTCCTCCGGCACGATCAGGTGGCCGATCTCGGGCAGCAGCGTCGGGGTATGGGGATAGCGGCAGTCGAGGTCGGCGACCACCGGAAGGCCGCGTTCCCGCGCCATCGCCGCCGCCTGCAGGCACGCCCCGCCGTCCTTGCCGTCGAGGAACAGCGCCGCGACCCCCTCGAACATCGCCGCTTCCATCTCCTCCGCCCGTACCTCGAGTTCGGGCGGCGTCCGGTAGAGGACGATCCGCTCGCCCGATCCCTGCGCCGTCAGGATGATCGCCTGCGCGCTCGCCGCGCCGGGTACCGCCTTCGCCCAGCGCAGGTCGAGGCCTTCCGCCGTGAGTGCCGTCCGCTGGCGCTCGCCCGCGGCGTCGTCGCCGGTGCGGAGCACAAACCGCGCTTGGAGTCCCAGCCGCGCGCACCCCACCATCGCCCCCGCGGCCTGTCCACCCGGCTGCGCGCCGTGGCGCAGCACGCGCGCCTTCCCCCCCGCCCGCGGCAGGTGGTCGAGCTCCAGCAGCGTGTCCAGGCAGCTATTGCCCAACCCCAGGACGATCACTGCCCCAGCCTATCATCTGCCACCTTCGATAGGCCGCTCCCCGCCACCACCACGCGCGTCCGCGCAGCGTGCGATGAAAGACCCGCAGGTGGGTCAGCTCGGTCGCCTCCGCCGTCCAGTCGGCTTTCCAGGCGGCGTCGTGTCCGAGAAACTCGTACACCTCGAACTCCTGCCGCGCCGCCTGCAGCAACAGCCAGCGCAGCACGATTCCCGGCGATGCGGTGCGCAGCCGCTCGTCATAACCGATCTTGAGCGCGTACAGCCGCCGCGAGCCGCAGTCGCCCAGGCAATACTCAAACGCCGCCAGCTCCCCTCCTATGCGCAGGCAATACAGCCGCAGCCGGCCCTGGCTTGCCAGCCGGTACGCCAACTGGCGAAAGAGCCGCTCCAGGCTGGCGCGGTCCAGCATGGCCGTCTGCCGCCGCCCTTTCCATCCCGCGCGCTCGAGTTGCATGCAGGCCGCGATCGCCGCCGCCAGCCCCTCCGGGCGCGTGAAGGTTTCGAGCGCCACCGCTCCGTGCGCCTGCAGCCGCCTCATCCGTCGCCGCAGGTTGGCTCGCAGATAGGGGCTAAAGCCCGCCTCGATCTCCTCCCACGCCCGCCTCAGGCCGATCCGCCGCTGCACGACCCGGCCGCGCACCCGCGTCGCCAGCCCGGCGGCGGCAAACGCCCGGGACGCCGCCGCCGCCCCGTCCGCCCGCGCGAAGCACAAGTCCAGCCGATCCCAATCCCGGCGCCGCGCGAGGAAGGCCGCCATCGCCGCCCACGCCGCCTCCCGCTGTCCCGGCGCGGCCAGCAGATCGAGCCGCGGCGACCGCGTCTCCTCCAAAAAGCACAGCCGCCGCGTCCTGCGGTTGTGCCGCAGCGCCAGCGCCGCCTGGAGCTCGCCTGCCGGCCCCGTCCACGTCACAATTAGCGGCTGCTCGCCGGCGCGCAGCTCGTCGCAACACTTCCAGCACTGCGCCGTCCATGCGTGCCCCAGCAGCGCGCCGTCTTCGTCCTGCGCCGCCAGCGCCTCCCACGCGCGCCGCAGCCGCAGGAACGTTCGCCAGTCGGCCACGGCGCGCACTTCGCCCGCGGCCGGTTCCGGCGCTGGCGTTACAATCGTGGCTGCATGGCTGCCCACTTGCCTGGTTTTGATGACCTGCGCGCCGCGCGCGAGCGCATCGCCGGCCGCATCGCCCCCACGCCCGTGCTGCGCTCGCGTTCGCTGAACCTGCGCTTGGATGAGGGCGGCGGCGTCGAGGTCTTTCTCAAGGCGGAGAACTTTCAGCGCGCCGGCGCGTTCAAGTTCCGCGGCGCCCTCAACCGCCTGCTGCAATTGACCGACGACGAACGGCG
>DAIDIF010000091.1 GCA_027451805.1 Acidobacteriota bacterium | reverse complement strand
CGGCGGGCACCGACGGCGCCGACGGCAACAGCCGGGCGGCGGGGGCGTGCGTGGACGGGGCCACGGCGGCGCGCATCCGCGCCGCGGGACTGGATCCGGAAGCGGCGCTGGCCGCCTGCGACGCCGAGCCGGCGCTGGCGGCGGCGGGGGCGCTGCTGCGCACCGGGCCGACGGGCAACAACCTGCGCGACCTGCGGGTGATGCTGTAGGCGGCGGCCGGGGCGCGCCCGGCGTGGCCCGGGCCGCGGGCGCGGGCCGCCGGTTGTCACTGGACTGTAACTTCTATCTCCGTAATCCAACCGTAACCGACTTCCGAGTAACTTGCAGGTTAGGGTTGGTGTGGGTTGATGATCTTGATACCCACCACCTTACGGAGGACTCGGATGCGAAACGTGTGGAACGGGCTGATGGTGCTGTTGACGGCGGGACTGCTGCTGGCGCCCGGGGGCGCGGCGGCCAACGTGCCGGACGGGCCGGCGGCGGCGCTCAAGGGCGGGATCCAGGGGAGGGTGCTGGATCCGGCGCGCACGGCGGTGCCGGGGGCGCAGATCACGGTGACCAACCTGACCACCGGCGCGGCGGTGACGGCGCAGACCGACGCGCGGGGCAGGTTCGCGGTGGGCGGGCTGGCGCCGCACGCCTACCAGCTGGCGGTGGCCCACTCCGGATTCGCGACCGCGACCCGGACGATCCCGGTGCGCGCGGGGGCGGCGAGGGCGGTGACGGTGACGCTGCACGTGGCGACGGTGTCGCAGACGGTGATGGTGCGGGCGGGCGCGGTGGTGGGGGCGACGCGGCCGCTATCGCAGGCGGAGGTGTTCGAGATGCCGCAGACGGTGCGGGTGCTGAACCGCGAGCAGATCAACGCGCTGGGCCCGACGGCGGGCGCGGCGCAGATCCTGGGGATCGCGCCCGGGGTCAACGTCACCGGCTTCGGCAACACCGGCGCCACCAAGAGCACGATCACGCTGAACGGCATCCAGCAGGGCTGGGGCGGCTACGGCGGCTTCACCACCGCGGGCGACCTGGGAATCACGTTTGACGGCATCCCGGTGGCGGACGCGGCGACCGGGCTGTGGCAGTCGAACATGTTTCCGCAGAGCACGCTGATCAACGCCACCACCGTGACCTACGGGCCGGGCGATCCCGCCGGGCGCTGGTTCAACAACGTGGGCGGCGGGGTGGAGTTCACGCCGCTGCAGCCGACGCAGCACCTGCATGCCAGCCTGTCGCAGACGGTGGGCAACTACGGGCAGGAGAACACCGACTTCGAGTTCACCACCGGCGCCTACGACGGCTGGTCGGCGGTATTTTCCGGCGGGCACGGCAGCGGGCACAGCTTCCGGCAGGGCTACGGGGACGGGTTCACCAACCCGCAGCACGACCAGGACCTGTACGGCAAGCTGATCAAGCAGTTCGACAGCGGCACGATCCAGGTCGGCGGCTTCAGCTCGGAGAGCGAGGCCTACCGCGCGCAGGTGATTCCGGTGGCGGACAATCCCGGAATCACGGTGACGGGGCAGGCGGGCGGGACGCTGTACAGCCAGCCGACGTCGGGCTTTTACAGCACGCTGCCCTACGCCAGCTACAACAAGTTCGACACCAACCTGATGAACCTGTTCTGGGGCAGGCTCAACTTCGCGCTCGACCCCACCACCACGCTGGAGGCGGACGGCTGGTACGAGCGCATCAACCGGCTGCACAACCGGCTCAACGACGTCTACAACCTGGGGCCGCAGCAGAATGAGTGGAACAACCCCTACACCAAGATGTTCGGCGAGCGGGCGCAGATGCAGACGGTGCTGCCCGACAACACGGTTACGGCCGGGCTGTGGTTCATCCATACGATCTACAACGCGCGCAACAACTTCTACAATCCGGCGGACGGCGGTAGCGCCCTGGGGGTGGCGAACGCGGGCGGGAAGATCCGCTCGTCGCTGTTCAACCAGGACATGGTGGCGGGCTACGGCCAGGACCGGATTCAGCTGGGCGACTGGGTGACGGTGACGCCCGGGCTGAACTACTTCCTGAACGACATCGGCTATGCCGACAACACCCTGCAGGACTTCGCCTTCGCGCCCAACGTGACCACGCTGCCGACCCACTGCCTGCTGAACGGCACCTACACCTCGACGCCCGGCGACCTGAAGATCCAGAGCGCGAACTGCGCCGCGCGCGAAACGCGCAGCGGATTCGAGCCCTCGGCCAACCTCTCGATCCACCCGAACTCGTGGTTCAACCTGTACGGCGGGTATTCCGAAGAGTTGAAGACGCCGCAAGTGGGCGGCGGCGGCGGGTTGTTCCAAGGCACCGATCCGGCGAGCTACACGCTGGCGCGGGCGGAGTACAGCCAGGCGGGCGCCAAGGTCCACTTCGACCAGGCGGGGCCGATGTCGCGGCTGCTGGCCGGGGTGTCGTACTTCCACCTGTTCTTCGGCGACCAGGAGTTGGATATCGGGCTGGCCAACGGCGACAGCATCTCCTCCACCGCCTCCTCGGTCTACAACGGGGTGAACGCGTTCTTCGACGCCGAGGCAATGAACAACCTGCACCTGTTCTTCAACTCGACGTTCGAGCGCGCGCACTACAGCAACTACGTCATCAATCAGAGTTACGACGCGAACGGCAACCTGCTGCCGGGCAGCCTGCCCTACAACGGGCTGCCGGTGTCGTACGTGCCGAACACGATTCTGAATATCGGCGCCTCCTATGACATCGTGGCGAGCGAGAACGTGGTGATCCAGCCGCGGCTGTGGTACCAGTACACGGGCACGCAGTATGTGTTCGACAACACGGCCGGCGCCCCCAGCGCGAACACCACGATGCCGACGTTCGGGACGGTCAATCTGGGGGTGAACGTGCCGGTGAAGTTCTTCAACTTCCGGGTGACGGCGCTCAACCTGTTCAACCAGAAGTACAACCAGTACGAGTACATCTCCTCGGGCGGCTACTTCGGGACGGCGAGCGGCGGCTATCTGCTGGCGTATCCGGGCGCGCCGCTGACGGTGTACGGCACGGTCAGCGTGCATTTCTAGACAGCAGGGTCGCGGACGAGCACCAGGGCGGGGCGCCAGGCCCCGCCCTTTTTCATGGCGTCGGGTTAGGGCTGGACGGCGTAGGCCTGCAGCGCTTCGGGGCGGCCGGCGCGGCCCCAGACGCCGAGGTAGAGGCGATGCAGGCCGGGCAGCAGGAGCGAGGTGCGGCCGCCGGGGGGCGTGGGAAACTCAGCCAGGCGGAGGTAGCGATGGGGCGTCTGCTGCTGGATGACGGTGATGGCGCCGCCGCCGCCGGAGACGTAGATGCGCCGGTTGGCGGGGTCGTACCACAGGTCGTCGGCGCTGGTGACGCAGGGCAGGCGGGCGAGGATGCGGCCGGTGACGGCGTCGAGGACGAGCACTTCGGCGGGACGGCGGCAGGCGATGAAGAGGCGATTGTCCCGCTGGTCGAGCGCCATGGGGAAGTTGGCGCGGGCACCGCCGAGGGTCCAGGTGGCGATGCGGCGGCGGGTGGCGCGGTCCAGGACGGCGACGACGTTGCCGGCGCTGGGAAGGTTGACGTAGACCAGCGGCCCCGCGGAGGCCAGCTGGAACGACTCGGGATGGGCGGGAAGGGCGAGGGTCTCGACCAGCCGGCCGGTGGCGCCGTCGAGCACCGCCAGGCCGGCGTGGCCGCGGCCGCCGAAGCCGACCCAGACGCGGTTGCTGGCGGGATCGTAGCGGGTATCGTCGGCGTCGCTGGGCAGGCGGACCGAGTGGACGAGGGCGTAGGTGCTGCCGTCGTAGATGCGGACCACGCCATCGCCGCCGCTGGCGACGAAGATGCGATTGGACGGGGGAACGTAGGTGACGCCCTGCGGTTCACGCAGGCCGGGGATGGTGCGCAGCAGCCGCAGCGAGCGGCGGTCGAAGACTTCGAGCGTGTTGTTGCCGAGCGCGGACAGGAACAAGCGCTGGCCCAGCACATCCACGTCGAAATGATCGAGGCGGCCGTGCACGCCGGTGAGCGGGACGGTGCGCAGCAGGCGCAGCGGCGGCGGCGCCGGGGCGCGGGCGGCGGCGACGGCCAGGAAGCCAGCCAGGGAGAGGGTCCCGGCGGCGCGCCGAATGGTAGCGGTTCCCATGGGCGGATTCTAGAGCAGAAAGCGGCGCTCCTCTACCAGACCTTTTTGAAGCGGGTGGTGACGCCGAAGCCGCCGTTCTGGTTGCGCACGGCGCTGAGGGACACGCGCGGGGTGAAGTTGTACTGAATCTCGACCACGTTGCGCGTGGTGCCGGTGGTATCGGTGGAGAAGGTCACGAACAGGTTGCCGGTGACGCGCTGCTGCACGGTGATGCGGGCGCCGGCGTTCTGCTGGCCACCGCGCAGCACCGGGTCCACGGAGAGCTGGGAGATGCCGACCAGCTTCTGCACGCGGTCGGTGATCTGGCCGCTGACCGCGCCGGCGAGAATGGACTCGGCGCCGAGGTTGCCGGGCAGGGGGCTGGCGGCGGAGGCCTCGGTGGTGGCGCCGAAGGCGAGCAGGTTGATGATGTCGGCGGGGGGCAGCGGCGGGTTGGAGGTATAGGTGGTGCGGAGGTTGTCGGTGGGGCCCTGCAGGCTGAGGTGCAGGTTGTACTGATTGATGCTGGCGGTGGCGGTGACGTTGACGGTGGGCTCGGTGCGGGCGGGATTGGCGAAATCGAGCGTGCCGCCGCTGAGTTGGAAGCGCTGGCCGTTGAAGATGAGATCGCCGCGGTCGAGATCCATGCGCCCCAGCAGGACGGGCTCGGCGGCGGTGCCGCGCAGGCTGACGTTGGCGTTGGCGTCGAGGCTGAAGTCGCGGGTGGTGATGGCAATGCGGTTGGGGGTGGTGACGGCGACGTTGAGCGCCAACGCCTGGGGGAAACTGCCGGGGGCGGAAACCGCGGGACCGCCGTCGGCGAGCTGGCCGATGAACCGGGTGAAGTCGAACGCGGGCAGCACGGAGACGCGCGTGACTTGCGCGCGGCCGTTGAGCTGGGCGGCCTGGGGGGTGCCGAGCAAGGACAGATCGGCGCTGACCTGCTCGCGCACGGAATCGGGGTAACGGACGCCGATATCGCGGGCGGCGATGCCGACGTCGAAACGCACCCCGGGCCGCAGCGCCATGCCGCCGGTGGCAGTGATGCGCCCGCCGCCGGCATCGGCGGTGAAGCTGGCGATCTGGAGGCGCTGGGCGGAGATGCGCAGCAGGCCGTGTCCGTTGACGAGGGCGAGCGGGAAGGTGGGGCTGGACACGCTGGCGCCGGAGATGCCGACCTCGCCGCCGAAGACGGGATGGGCGAGCGGGCCGGTGACGGCGAGCTTGAGCGCGGCCTGGCCGCCGAAGGTGAGGCCGGGGGCGAAGAGCTGGGCCAGGCGGAGGCCGACCTGGCCCTGCAGGGCGACCTGCAGGGCGCCCGCGCGCAGCGGCACGCGCGCCTGGAGCGTGAGGTGGGTGTCGGTGCCGTCCAGGGTGGCGGGCGCGAGGGTGAGCACCCCGGCGGCGAGGGTGAGGCGCAGGGGCGCGGCGGCGGCCAGGCGCAAGCCGGGGGGATAGCGCAGTTCGAACGTGGGCAGGGTGATGTCGGCCTGCAGGGCGGCGAGGTGGCGGAGCGGGCCGTGGAGTTCCGCCTGCACGGCGGTGCGGCCCTCGAGCCGGGCGGCGAGCCCGGGCGCGGCGGCGGCGAGCAGCGGCGCCAGCGGGATCGCGGGCGCGTTGACGGAGAGGGCGGCGGGCAGGCCGGGGGCGAGCGCGATTTCGGCCTGGGCCTGGATCGGGGTGTCGAGCGCGGTGGCGGCCAACTGCGCCTGAATCTGCCGCCGGGCGAGGGCGGCGTGCAGACGCAGCCCGGTGATCGCCTGGCCGGCGGCGGCGAGACGGGCGCTGGTGAGCGTGAGCTCGCCGGCGGGGGCGGCGAGGGTGCCGCGGCCGGAGGCGGTGAGGGCGACCACGCCGACGAGCGCGCTGGCGTGGGCGCGCAGCCAGGCCAGTTGCCCGAGCGCCAACTGCGGGGCCGCGAGCTCGGCCTGGTAGGCGCCGGTGGCGGGGGAGAAGGTGCCGGAGGCGGTGACGGCGCCCGCCGGCAACCGCAGCTGAATCTGGGCCTGGAGCGTGGCGGACGTGCCCTGAAACTCGGCGGTAGCCGCGGTGATGGGCTGGGAGACGCCGGCGAGGCGCAGGGCGGCGGCGGCCAGGGCGGCGGTGCCGCGGCCTTGGGGATGAGCCAGCGTGCCGGTGAGATCGGCCTGGGCGGAGAGCCGGCCGGTGAGCGGCAGGGCGCGGCCGAGGAGCGGGGCCAGGGCGGCGAGCGGCAGCGCGCGCAGGGTGAACGCCGCTTGCAGCGGGCTGGCGGCGGTGGGGGCGCCGTGGCGCAGCCCCAGGGTGGCGTGACCGGCCACGGCGCCGCCGGCGGCGGCTTCGAGGCGCACGTCCTGAAGCGCCAGTTGCGTCCGATCAACGGCGAGGGTGAGCGCGAAGGAACGCCAGCGCGAACCGCGGAGGTTGAACGGCGCAAGTGCGAGCCGGCCGGTGAGGCGGGGCGCGGCGCCGGGGCCGGCGAGCGCGCCGGAAACGGCGCCGCGGAACGTGCCGGCGCCGCCCAGCGCCAGCGGCGGCAGCGGATGGGCGGCGAGGACGGGGACGACGTCGCGCGCGATGGCCTCGAGCTCGCCCAGATCGCTGGAGCCGGCGGCGAGCTGCAGGGAAGAGTGCGCGGCCAGCGTGCCACGGGCGCGAACGTAGGAGCGCGGGGTGCGGAGTTCGGCGGAGGCGAGGCGCAAAACGCCATGGGCGTAGGCCGCCTGCACCGCGCCCCGCAGCGGCAGCGGCGGCGCGGACCGGCGGGCGAGCGCCGCGCTTAGCGTGGCATGGGCGGCCAGCGCGAAGCCGCGCCCCGGGCCCCGCCATTGGGCGCTGCCGGCGGCATCGAAGCCACCTCGAATGCCGACCTGGCCCAAGGTGCGGCGGACCCCGGCGGCGAAAGCGGCGGCCTGCTCGAGGCGCGCGCCCTGCAGGCGGAACTGGAGGCGGGCGGCGGCCACGGTGAACAGCGCGCGGATGGCGAGCGAGGCGTGGAGGGTACCGCCGAGCACGCCGGCCGAAAGGCCGCCGACGGTGAGCGCGCCGCGCGCCAACGCGTAGCGGCCGCGCAGGCGGGTGACGGGAACCGCGACGCCGGCCACGGCGGCGGTGAGGGCGGCGCTGGAGAACTCGCCCCGGGTGGTGAAGCCGGCGACGGCATCATAGTGCGCCTCGCCGGCGGCGGCGATCGCGCCGCTGGGCAGCGCGGGCAGACGGAGCAGGCGGCGCAACCGGGTGGTCTGGAGCTGCACCTCGTACGCGGCGCCGACCTGGGGATGGGCGTAGTTGTGGAGGGTGGCCGAAGCGGTGACGACGGCGCCGGGCGTGGACCAGCGCAGATGCGAGAACGATGCTCCGGCGGAGGTGGCCACGAAGTCGGTCGAGAAGGCGGGCGGGAGCGGCGGCAGGCGGGCCACCTGGAGGGCGCCCGCGGTGAAACTGAGACGGCCCCGATACGCCTGCGCCGCGCGCTGGTAGGCAGCTGCAAACTCCAGATGGCGCAAATCGGCGCGCAGCGGCACGGCGCGCGCGTTGACCACGGCTTCGCCGCCGCGCACGACCAGGCGGCCGATGGCGAGCTGGAAGGGGCCGGCGCCGGCGCCGCCGGCAGCGGGCGGATGGGGCAGGTTCGTGCGTCCGCCGGGGGCGAAAACAAGGTGCACGACCGGGCGGTCGAGCTCGACGAAGCGCAGCCGCCAGCGCAAGGGAAAGAGCGAGGTGATGCGCAGCCCGACACGGGCGCGGGGGAGCTGCAGCAGCGGCGGGGAGGCGAAGGGCGCAGCGCCGGCGATGGTGACCGCATCCAGCTCGAGCGTGGGCGCGAGGCCGTGCAGGCGCAGATGGAAGTTGCCGAGCGCGACCGGGGCGCCGACGGCGGCGGAGGCGCGCCCGCGCGCGCTGCGCAGCAGGTAATCGTGGACCGCGCCGCTGCGCAGCGCCAGCCAAAGGCCGAGGGCGAGGATCACCGCCACCGCGGCGACGGTCACGCCCACCCAGAGCAACATGCGGCGCCAGGGAATCCGGTTCAAAACGCCTGCCCCAAAGTGATGAAGAGCTGGGTGGATGAGATTCCCGGCAACGCGTTCAGGTTGTGGCCGAGGTCAATGCGGATGGGGCCGACGGCGGTTTGATAGCGCAGGCCGACGCCGATGGAGTTGGTGTAGTTGGACCAGAAGTGGCTGAAGCCGACGTGGCTGAAGACGTTGCCGCCATCGTAGAAGATGGCGAAGCCGAGCGGCTTCCAGAGAAACGGGGTGGGGATGCGGAGCTCGGAATTGAGGATCAGGAGTTGGTTGCCGCCGACGGGGACGTTGATGCGCGAGCAGGTGGCCGGATCGGCGGGGTTGCCGCAGGCGGGGATGGTGCGCTGCGGGCCGGCGCCGTCGAGGGGAAAGCCGCGCAGCGTGCTGCCGCCGCCGGTGAAGAAGGCCTGGCTGAGGGGGACGAAGCTGGCGCCAAAGGCGTGGTCGGCGCCGTAGCGGATGCTGTTGGCCCAGACGATGTTGGCGATGATGGTGCGGTAGTAGGCGGTCTGGGCGAGTAATTTGCCGAAGTTGGCGCTGGAGCCGAAGGCGGCGGGACTGTAGTTGAGCGCAACGCTCTCGAGCAGGCCCTTGCGGGCGTTGAGCGGGTTATCGCGGGTGTCGCGCAGGAAGGTGAGGCTGAAGGTGGACAGATGGATGTTCTGGTCCTCCGGCGGGACGAGCGCGGGGATGAGCAGGCGGGTAAGGCTGGTCTGGGTGAAGTTGTAGCGCAGGAAGAGGTTGGTGGTGCCGTCGGCGGTGAGCGGGCGCTCGAGCTGATAGCCGAACTCGAAGGTGCGGGCGGTAAAGATGGGGTTTTCGGAGTTGTGCTCGGCGGACAGATCGAGGGTACCGCTGATGTTGGACCAGAAGAGGTTGGGGTCGAGATAGTTGAGCGAGCCGCGCTGGTCGAGGCGGCCGGCGTAGGCGCCGGCGGTGAAGGTTTCGGCCTTGCCGAGGAGGTTGGAGCGGGTGTACTCGAAGTTGCCGCTGGGGCCCCAAAAGGTGGCCTGGCTGGTCTTGAAGGAGGGGGGCAGGCCGACGATGGGCAGGCCGGGGAGGGCGACAGTGCCGGAGGGGATGCTGCCGCCGCGGTTGGTGAAATCGAAGCCGAAGCCGTAGACGATGGAATTGCGCGGCGATTCGTGGACTTTGACGACCACGTCCTCGGCGGTCTGGGAGGTGATGGGGCGGCGGGGAGCGACCTCGGCCCAGTCGAAGATGCCGGGCACATAGAGCTGGCTTTCGGCGGCGAGCAGGCTGGTTTGCGACAGCAGGGCGTGGGGGCGCAGTTGGGTGATTTGGCGGTTCAGGTAGCGCGGCAGGGTGTGGCGGCGGCCGGCGGTGAGGATGCGGGCGGCACGCACCTGCGGCCCCGGGGTGATGGCATAGACCACGGCGATGCGGTGGGGCTGGCCGGGCAGTTGCTGCGCGCTGGCGTGGAAGGCGGCGGTGAGGTAGCCGTGGGCGAGGTACCAGGCGAGGATGCGGGCGCGGTCGCTGCCCACCAGCTTTTGCGCGAAGGCGGTGCCGGGGCCGAGCGCGAGGCCGCCGGGCGCCAGCCGGGCGACGGGGACGGTGTTGCCCACCAGCCGCAGGGAGGCGACGCGATCCTGCGGGCCTTCGACGATGCGGAAGGTGACCACGACGTTGCCGCCGGGGCGGGTGACGACGGGAGTGACGGTGACGCCGCTGAAGCCCTCGGATTGGTAGAGGGAGGTGAGGTTGGCGACGCTGGCGCGCAGCAGCGGCTGGCTGAAGCTGCCATGGGAAAGGAAGTGCTCGGGCACGATCTTGACCTGGCGCCGGAGTTGGGCCGAGGAGAGGTGCTGGTTGCCCTGGAAGCGAATCGCCTCCACTTCCTGGCGCGGACCCTTGGCGATGGTGTAGGTGATCACCGTCGCGACCGGCGGCGCGGCGGCGGGTGGCGTGGACGGCAGCGGAGGCGCGGCGGCGGCGGACTGGCGCGTGGTGCGAACGCTGCGCTGGCCGGAGGCGGAGGTGGAGGCCACCGTGGTGGTGACCACGGCGTGGAAGTAGCCGTGGGCGGCGAAGTAGTCGGCGAGGTTGCTCTGGCCCTCCTGGATAACGTCGGGCGCGAGGCTGCTTTCCGAATAGAGGGGCAGCAGGCGATGGCGGGTCCAGGGCCAGAGGAAAGCGCCGCGGAGGTGGAGCGTGACCCGCGGGCCGGGGGCGACGGCAAAGGTGATATCGGCGCGGTTGGTGGCGCGGTGATAGAGCGCGCCGGCGAGCGCGACGTGGGCGCCACGGCGGCCTTCGCCGTTGAGCACCGCCTGCAGGTGGGCGACGGCGCTCTGCACCGCGTCATAGGAGTAGGCGTGGCCGGGGATGACGGCGATGCGGCGCAGGCGGCTGAACCAGGAGGCGAGGGCGGAGCGCAGGCGCGCGGCCTGCAGCGGGGTGGCGCCGGCAAAGTGCAGGGCGCCGAAGCGGGCGCGGGGGCCGAGATGAACGTCAAAGACAACGTCAACCAGGCCGGCGGCGGGGCGCGGCCGGAGTGCGGGCGCGACCTGGGCGAGGAAGTAGCCCTGCTGCTGGAGAAACGCCTGCAGGCCGCGCGCGCCGGCGCGAACATCGTGGGCGGTGTAGGGTTCCTGGGTGCGGTAGCCGGCGACCTCGAGCAAGCGGGTGTAGGAGAAGCGCACCAGGCCGGGGAATTCGAAGACGCCGAAGTACTGCGCCGGTTCGAGGATGAAGAGCAGGCGGATGCCGGCGGGATCGGGGCGGATGCTGAGCTGGACGCCCCGCAGGTGGCGGGCAGCGAGGAGGCGGCGGAGGAGGGTAAGGGAGGCCACAACCGCCTCGCGGGAGAACGGCTGGCCGGCCTTTTGCGGCAGTTGCGCGACCAGGGGCGCGGCGTCGAGGCCGGGCCAGCCGGCGAGTTCCACCGCCACCACCTTCTGGCCGACGAAGCTGGGCAGGCCGGCCAGGGTCTGCGCGCCGACGGGCGCGGCGCCAGGCGGGGCTTGGGGGTAGGCGGAGGCCAGCAGGGAAACGAGGACACAGGTCCCTAGCAAATTGGCTCCGGGGCGGCGCAATGCTTTATTAGATGCCATGCGGCGCCGCTATTGTTACAACTTCGCGCCGCGGCGCGCATCGGGGGCGAGCGGAAGACGGTTTCCCTGTGAGCGACGGGGATCACTGCCGGGTGCGAGCGGAGACCCAGGCTGAACGCAGGGAGGTGACCGGGGACGCAGGGCGGCGGCCAGCGGCGGCGTTGACTGGCGCGGGCCCCAGCGGCGGCGATGTTCACCGGACTGGCGGCGACGCTGCGGTAGCGGCGGGCGCGGCGCCGGGGGACAAGCCTGGATCTGCTCTAGGCGCGGGCGCGGCGCGAGCGTCCGCCGCCGCCGCGGAACAGGAGCGCGTCGAGCGAGAGCGGGCCGGGGCCGTAGGCGAAGAGGACGAAGCTGGCGGCGGAGAGCAGCATGGGCAGTTCGTAGCCGCCGACGTCGAGCAGCGGGGTATGCGGCAGGTGGACGCGCACCAGGGCGATGAGCAGTTCGCCGGCCAGCAGCAGGCCCACGACGCGGGTGAAGAGGCCGAGGACGAGGAGCGCGCCGCCGCCGGCCTCGAGCACGCCGGCGATGTAGGCGAAGTAGGCGGGGAAGCCCATGTGCACGAAGTTCTGCGTCCACTGGCCCAGGTGAGCCAGCTTGACCGAGCCGTGGTAGAGGAAGACGACGCCGAGGGCCAAGCGGAACAGCGTCTGGGCCGGCAGCCGAAAGCGGTCACTGAAGCTGGCAAGCATGATCGCAGGATCGCACAGGCGGCGCCGGGGCGGGCCACTTTTTGCCGCGGGCGCCAGCGCTGCGCAGCCGCCGCCTACTGGTGCGGGATGGCGGGCGGGGGCGGGGCGCCGCGGCCCGGTCCGTTGGGAAAGCGCGGCGGGAAGCGGCCGCCGGGGAGCAGGCCGGGCGGGTAACGCGGCGGCAGCGGCGGGACGAAGAAAGGTTCGGCGGCGGTGGGGGCGAAGTTGGCGGGCAGCCAGGTGGCGGGCGCGGCGCTGGCGGGCAACTGGACGATGTGGGGCGTGATGAGGATGGCCAGCTCATCGTGCATGGTCTGGCGATTGGAGGTGGAGAAGAGGGCGCCGAAGCCGGGGATCTGGGCGAGGCCGGGAAGGCCGGCGAGGGTCAGCACCTCCTGCCGGTTGAGCAGGCCGGCCAGCAAGACGGGTTCGTTGTTGCGCAAGCTGATCTCGCTGACCACGTGGCGGTTGCTGAGGACCGGGATGTTGTTGTTGACGACACCGGAAAGGCCGTTCACGGTGAGGTCGAGGTGGAGGCGCAGGCCGCCCCGGGGGGTGAGCTCGGGCGTGACCTTGGCGTCGAGGCCGAGATCCACGTAGGTAAAGGAGGGGAAGGGCTGGATGAAGCTGCCGTTGCCGATCACCTTTTCGATGGCGGGGCTGAGGTTGACGGGGGAGAAGGAGGCGTTGATGATCGGATAGCGTTCGCCGATCTTGAGCTCGGCCGGCTGGCCGCCCTCGGCGCGCAGCAGCGCGGTTTCGAGGGTGGTCGAGCGGCTGCTGGAGGCGGCGAGGTTGGCGGCGAACTGGGGCACGGAGAGCGCCATGAGCGTGGCGCCGCCGCCGAAGACGACGAAGGGGTTCTGCAGCAGGGGCGAGAGCGTGCCCTGCACCTGCGAGAGCAGCGAGGCCGGGATCTGGCCGGAGTTGAGCACGGCGTTGAGGCCGCCCTGGTTGAATAACTGCAGGATGTTCTGCGCGAGCGAGCCGTTCTGCTGCAGCTCGGCGAGCAGCGGCCCCAGGGCGAACATGGTGAACTGGTTGGGCAGGCCGAGGCCGAGGGTGCGGGCGGCGGTGGTGTTGAGCTCGATGATCCGGATTTGCAGCAGCACCTGGCCGGGCGAGCCCTGGAGGTCGAGCAGCAGGCGCTCGGCGGCGTCCAACTGCTCCGGGGTGGCGCGAATGGAAAGAGCCTGGCCGGCCGCATCCACGCTGATGTCGCGGAGGCCGAGCAGACTGCGGGCGACGTTGGCGACTTGGGCGAGTTCGGCGGTGTTGGCGACCCAGGGCAGGTAGAAGGACCGCAGCGCCTGGGGCCGGCGGTTCTGGAGCTGGGACGATTCGGCGAGATAGAGGGTGTGGGGATCGAGCGGCAGCCAGTCGAGACCGGCGATGGCGCGCAAGGCGGCCATGGCCTGGGCGAAATCGGCGCGGCCGAGATCGAGACGCAAGACGCGGTGCGGGACCTGGTCGGCGACGTAGGCGCGCAGGCCATAGGCGGCGGCGACCTGGGCGACGACGGTGCGCAGGCCGGCGCGGAGATGAAAGCTGCGCTCGCCCGGCGCGGCCTCGATGCGCAGGGGCGGGGCGGCGTACTTGACGCGCAAGGCGAGGGCGCCGCGCGCGGGCGCGGCGGCGGCGTCGGGGTAGAGGGTGAGCAGGCCCTGGCGGGCGTCGGCGTTGGCGGGGGCGAGCGCGAGCGCGGTGCGGAACTCGACCGCGGCGCGATTGGGCCGGCGGGCGAGCTGGTCGGCGTGGGCGCGGCGCAGGTGTTCGAGCACGGCGCGCTGGCGGAGGTAGGCCGCGACCGCGTCGAGTTCGCGGCTGGCGGGCGATGCCGCGGCGGCGCGGCGGGCGAAGGCGTAGGCGGCGTCGAAATCACGAGCCTGGGCGGAGGCCAGGGCGCGGCTCAGCAGACGGCGGGCGGAGGCGGGTGGCTCGGCCACCTTGTGCTCATGCCGCCCTCCCGTTGGTCGGGCTGGGGCCGGGCTTCGATCCCCGGCAACGGACGCCCGCCGGCGCTCCGGGCGTCTCCCCGTTGCCGCGTGGAGCGGCCGGGGGCGCGGCCCGGGCGCGGCGAGAGCGGGAACGCGGAGGAGGGCGGGAAGCAGCGCGAGCACGGCCAGTGCGGCGCCCAGCCGGCGCCGAAAGTACAGCCAGCTCACCCTGTCATTATAGAGCGCATGGCGCTGAGCCTGGCGACGGAGGCGCAGTACATCAAGGGCGTAGGGCCGCGGCTGGCGGCGCTGCTGGCGGAGCGCGGGATTGCGTGCGTGGAGGATCTGGTCACCACCCTGCCCTTCCGCTATGAAGACCGCTCCCGGCAGGTGCCCATTCAAGAATTGTTGGAGGGCGAGACGGCGACGGTGCTGGCGCAGATCCGGACGCTGGCGACGGTGCACACCCGCAGCGGGATGGAGATGCTGGAGGCCAGCGTGGGCGACGGCAGCGGCGTGCTGCGCTGCCTCTGGTACCACGCCGAGTTTTTGCGCGACCGCTTCGCCTCCGGGCAGACGCTGGCGCTCTACGGCAAGCTGGAACGCGAGGGCGGACGGCTGGTGATGCGGCAGCCGGAGTTCGAGGTGCTGGCGGGCGCGGAGGCGCTGGGCGGATCGCTGAAGCTGGGGCGGATCGTGCCGGTGTACGAGGCGATCGGGGCGCTGAGCAGCGGGCGGCTGCGGCGGCTGGTGCACCGGGCGTTGAGCGAACTGCCGGCGGAGCTGCCGGAGCCGCTGCCGGAGGAGCTGTGCCGGCGGCTGCGCCTGCCGCCGCGGCGGCAGGCGCTGGAGCAGGTCCACTTTCCCGCGCCGGAGGCGAACCTGGAGGAGTACCAGAAGGCGCGCAGCCCGGGGCACGTGCGCCTGATCCTGGAGGAGCTGTTCTTTTTGCAGGCGGGGCTGGAGCTGAAACGGCGGCGGGTGAAGCGGCAGGCGGCGCCGGCGATGGCGGTGAACGCGCGCATCCGCGAGCGGCTCAAGCTGCTGCTGCCGTTTCATCCCACCGCGGACCAAAAACAGGCGCTGAAGGAGATCGTGGACGACATGTGCGGCGGGGCGCCGATGCGGCGGCTGCTGCAGGGCGACGTGGGCTCGGGCAAGACCATCGTGGCGCTGGAGGCGGCGGTGGTCGCGATCGAGAACGGCCATCAGGCGGCGCTGATGGCGCCGACGCAACTGCTGGCGGAACAGCACTACTACTACGCACGCGAGCGCCTGCCGGGCTACGCCGTGCGCCTGGCCACCAGCGCCACCCGCGGGCGGCGCCGGAGCCCCGCGGGCGAGGCGCAGCTGACGATCGGGACGCAGGCGCTGCTGGAAGGCGGGACGCAACTGCCGCGGCTGGGGCTGGTGGTGGTGGACGAGCAGCACCGCTTCGGGGTGCTGCAGCGCTACCACCTGATGCGCAAGGGCGACGGCGCCGAGGCCAGCCCGCACGTGCTGGTGATGACCGCCACGCCGATTCCGCGCACGCTGGCGCTGGCGCTCTACGGCGACCTGGACACGAGCACCCTGCGGCAGGCGCCGCCGGGCGGACTGCCGATCGCCACGCACGCGGCGCCGGAGGCCCGCAGCGGCGAGGTGTACGAGTTCGCGCGGCGGCAGATCGAGCGCGGGCGGCAGGCCTACTTTGTCTACCCGACGATCGAGGAGTCGGAGGTGCTGGCGGGGAAGGCCGCGACGGCGATGCACGCGCGGCTGCAGCAGCTGTATCCGCGGCTGAAGCTGGGGCTGCTGCACGGGCGGCTGGGGGCGGACGACAAGCAGCGGGTGATGCGGGAGTTTCGCGCGGGCGCGCTGCAGGCGCTGGTGGCGACCACGGTGATCGAGGTGGGGCTGGACGTGCCGAACGCGACGGTGATGGTGATTGAACACGCGGAGCGGTTTGGGATGGCGCAATTGCATCAGTTGCGCGGGCGGGTGGGACGGCCGG
>DAIDIF010000090.1 GCA_027451805.1 Acidobacteriota bacterium | reverse complement strand
GCACGCCCGGCGAGCGCCTGCTGGCGGCGGCGGCGGCGGCCGGTCCGGTGCTGGCGGGGCGGGGGCAGTTGGTGGGCTACGTCAGCGACGCGCAAGGCCGGCCAGCGGCGGACGCCGTGGTGGAGGTGCGGCGCAGCGGGCTGGCGCAGGCGCCCATCGAACAGCGCACGTCGGCGCAGGGGCTGTTCCGGCTGGCCCAACTGGCGCCGGGCACGTATTACGTGGAAGTCGGCAAAGGGGCCGAGGTGGCGGCGCCGCAACGGGTGCGGATCCACGCTTCCGAGCGGGCGCTGCTGCTGATCAATCTGCCGCGGCTGCTGCAATCGGTGCAGTTCGGGCCGCCGCCGGGCACGCACAGCGACCAGGCGTTTATCTGGGCGCTGCGCCAGGCGACGATCTGGCGGCCGATCCTGCGCCTGCAGCCGGAGCCGCAGGCCAGCCCGCCGATGCAGGGGTACGTCGCGCTCACCGCCGGCGCCGGCAGCGGCGCCTTTGAGTCGCCCGATCTGGCGACCGAGTTCGCGGTGGACTCGGCGATGTGGGGCGGCGGGCGGGTGGCGCTGCGCGGGGAAGTGGGCACCAACGGTTTGGGCAGCGGCTTGGGCATGGGCGGGGACACCCGCATCGAGGCCAGCTTCCGGCCCGAGGATGCGGCCAATCCCAGCCGGCTGCGCGTGGGGATGCGCCAGGTCACCGTGCCCGGCCTCACCGCCTTGCCGGCGCTGCGGGTGATGTCGCTCAACTACGGCACCGGGCTCAACCTGGGAGACCGCGCCGAGCTGCAGCTCGGGTCGCTGATGGAGGCGGTGAGCATGACCAACACCATGGCCACGCTGGACCCCTACCTGCGCGCGCGGGTCAAGATCGGCAGCGAAGGCGAGCTGGAGTATCGCGCCGCCTCCGCGCCGCCGCCGCTGCACTTCGTGGACGCCACGGCGGAGATGGCCGATCCGCTTTCGCAGGTGACGCTGGCGCACAACCGGGCGCAACTGGAGCAGGCGTGGCATCAGGAGGTGCGCTACAGCGAGAGCCTCACCGCCAGCGACACCGTCAGCGCGGCGGTATTCGAGGATCATTACAACCGCACTGCGGTCAACGGCGCCTATGGCCTGCAAGGCAAGGGGGTGGCCGGGCTAAGCGATCCCAGCCGGGGCGGCACGCTGCTGCCCGACGTGTTCAATAATATGTTCCTCGCCGATGGCGGCGAGTACGGCGGCTGGGGCTACCGCTTTGTCTTTGACCACCGCCTGGGCGCCACCTGGCGCGCCGATCTGGGCTTTGCCGATGGCCCGGTGCTGGCGCCGGCGGGCGGAAGCTGGACTGGCGCCCTGGCGGCCAGCCTGCGTCCGGTGCGGGCGCACGCCTTCACCTTCAAGCTCGCCGGGGTGACGCCGATGACCCATACCCAGGTGGTGTGCAGCTATCGCGCCCTGAGCCGGGCGGCCGCCACCGGCCTGGACCTGTACGACGACACCAGCGCGGCGAGCAACTCCTACGCCAATGTGTATCTGAAGCAGCCGCTGCCGGGCATTATCGGCGGCGGCGGACGGGTGGAGGCGCTGGTGGAGATCCGCAACCTGCTGGCGCAAGGCTATATTCCCATGCTCGGCGTTGACGGCCACACCTTGTACCTGGTACAGAACGCGCGCTCGTTGCGGGGCGGACTGACCTTTAACTTCTAATCCCGTGGACGTTGCATCGCAACCCGGCGCCTGGCAGTTCCGGACCGCCGCCCTGGCGATCCTGACCGTGGTGCTGGCGGCGCTGGCGCTGGTCAACCTGCGCCAGTTGGCGATCTACCGCCAGCCCACCGACGGCGTGCTCTGGCGGCGCACCACGTTGGGGCTGCAGGCCGCCGCGGTGGCGCCGGGGCAGCGGCAGCTCCAGGCCGGCGATCTGCTGCTGGCGATCAACGGCGCGCCGGTGGCCACGCCGGAAGGCGTCGCGCGCCGGCTGTACGCCGCCGGGGTGGGCGGGCGGCTGCGCTACAGCGTGGTCGCGGGCGGCGGCGGGCAGGTGGAGGAGATGGCGGTGCCGGTGCGGGCGGTGCGCCTGGACCGGGGCCGGTACGCCTTTCTCGAGACGGTGGGGCTGCTCTATCTGGCGATCGGGCTGTTCGTGTTCTACCGCCGGCGCACGGCGGCGCAGGCGCTGCGGTTTTACGGGTTCTGCCTGGCGTCGTTCGTGCTCTACTGCTTTCATTTCACCGGCAAGCTCAATCTCTTCGACCAGGTGATCTTCTGGGGGAACGAGGCGGCGCTGCTGCTCACGCCCGCGCTGCTGGTGCACTTCGCGCTGCGCTTCGGCGCCGAGGAGCGGAGCGAGAGCCGGCGCGCCGGCTGGCAACGGGCGCAGGCGGTGGCGCTGTACCTGCCGGCGCTGCTGTTGGGACTGGCCGAGTTGGCGCTGGCGACCGGCGCCCTCTGGCTGCCGGTGACGCCGAGCGCGGTGCAGGACGTGCTGAACCGCGCCGACTACCTTTATTTCGCCGCCTACTTCCTGGCCGCGGTGCTGCTGTTCCACCGCCGCGAACGGGCGGCCGCGGCGGAGCGGCGCGGCGCCGCCACCGCGCGCCAGGCGCGGGTGATGGCCTGGGGCACGGCGGCGGCGATTCTGCCGTTCTTGGGGCTGTACATCGTCCCCTACACGCTGGGCGCCGATTTGCCGCGCTTCGCCGACGCCTCGGTGCTGTCGCTGGCGCTGGTCCCGCTGGCCTTCGGCTTCGCCATCTGGCGGCACCAGTTGCTGCAGGCGGAGATCGTCTTCCGCCGCGGCATGGTCTACACCCTGGCGACGGCGGCGGTGGTGGCGGTGTATTGGGGCGTGATCGGGCTGGCCGGAGTGCTGATCCACATCGGGCTGCCGGCCTGGGGTTGGGCGGGCTGGATGGTGGCCATCCTGGTGACCGCGATCCTGTTCGAGCCGTTCAAGCGCTGGCTGCAGGAACGGCTGGACCGGCTGTTCTACCGCGAGCGCTACGACTACCGCCGCACCCTGATCGAGTTCGGGCGGCAGATGAACGCCGAGCCGGATCTGGAGCGGCTGCTGCCGCTGGTGCTGGAACGGCTGGCGCAGACGCTGGAGATCCAGCGCGCGGCCATCTTCCTGGCGGGCGAGCGCGGGCTGGAACTGGCGCGCGGCTTGGGGCTGGGGGAGGCGGAACGCGGGCGGTTGGATTTGGCGTTTCTGGACGAGCAATTTCGCGCCCCGGAGGCACGACGGCTGGCCATGGAGAGCCTGCGCGGCACCGCCCGCCGGCTGCAACTGCACTACTATCTGCCCTGCCAGCTGCAAGGCCAGACGGTGGCGGTGCTGGGGCTGGGCAAAACCGCGCGCGGCGAGTTCCTGAGCAGCGAGGATCTGGCGCTGGTGGAAACGCTGGCCGGTTATCTGGCGATTGCGTTGGAAAACGCGCGCCTCTACGCCACCTTGCGGCAGAAGGCGGACGAGTACCAGCGGCTGAAGGATTTCAACCAGAACATCGTCGAGAGCGTGCAGGTGGGGGTGGCCGCCACCAACCTCGAGGGCGTGGTGGAGAGCTGGAACGCGCAGATGGAGGCGATGTTCGGCCGGCCGCGGCAGCTGGCGCTGGGGCGGCCGCTGGCGGCGCTGCTGGGCGAGGAGTTCGCGCGCGAATTCGCCCGCGCCGCCGCCGGCGGGGGCGTGCACAGCGTGCGCAAGCTGCGCATGCAGGCGCCCGCCGCGGCCGCGGGCGGGGAGGCGGCCTGGTCCGCGCCGCCGGAGCGCATCGTCAATGGCGCCATCGCCCCGCTGGTGACCGCGCGCTTCGAGCGCGTCGGCCACATCGTGCTGCTGAGCGACGTCACCGCCGAGGCGGCGATGGAGCAGCGGCTGATCCAGGCCGACCGGCTGCGCTCGGTGGGGTTGCTCGCCGCCGGCGTGGCGCATGAGGTGAACACGCCGCTGGCGGTGATCTCCAGTTACGCGCAGATGCTGCCCAAGCAGACCCCGGCGGGCGATCCCCGCGCCGCCGTGCTGGAGACCATTACCCAGCAGACCTTCCGCGCCTCCGAGATCGTCGCCAACCTGCTCAACTTTTCCCGCACCGGCGCCGCCCGTTTCCGCCGCGTCGAGGTCAACCAGGTGCTGCGCGAGACGCTGGCGCTGGTGGAGCATCCGCTGCGCAGCGCCGGCATCCACGTCATCTGCGCGCTGCATCCCGCCGCGGTGGAAGTGCTGGGCGACGCCGGCAAGCTGCAGCAGGTGTTCCTGAATCTGATCCTGAATGCGCGCGACGCCATGCCGCGCGACGGCACGCTGCGCCTGGCCAGCGGGATGGCGGCGCAGGGGGAGGGGCGGCCGCCGGCGCTGGGCTGGGTGCTGGTCGAGGACAGCGGCGACGGCATTCCCGAGGAACTGCACCACCGCATCTTCGACCCGTTCTTCACCACCAAGGCCGCCGCCCGGCTCGACGGCCGCGCGGGTGGTACCATGAGCACAGGCACCGGCTTGGGACTGGCCGTCACCTACGGCATCATCGAGGAGCACGGCGGCAGCATCCGGGTCGAGAGCCAGCCGCAGCGCGGTGCCGCCTTCCGGATCGAGTTGCCGCTGCTGGAGCCGAGGCTGGCGCCGGCCGAGCCGGTGGTTGCCTGACGCCCTGATTGCCGCCATGTCCGCCGCATCCGCCATCGAGCCCCCGGCGAAACTCTCCACGCCCGCCGGCCGCCTGCTGATCGTGGACGACGAGGCCGCGATCCGCGAAAGCCTGGCGGCGTTGTTCCGCCTGGACGACTTCGCGGTCACCACCGCGGCCGACGACGCCGACGGCTGGCAGAAGTTCCAGAGCGACGTCTTCGACCTGGTGCTGCTGGATGTGGCGCTGCCCGGCGGCGAGGGCCACGGCGGCCTCGACCTGCTGCGCCGCCTGCGCGCGGTGTCGGCGGTGCCGGTGATCATGATCTCCGCCTACGGCACGGTGGAGATGGCGGTGCAGGCGATGCAGGCCGGGGCGCAGACGTTTCTGCAGAAGCCCTGGAGCAACGAAAAGCTGCTTGCCGACGTGCGCGCCGCCATCGCCGCCGCCCGCGTCAGCCAGGAGAATCTGCAGCTCAAGCGCGCCCTCAAGCAGCGCTACAGCTTCGCGCACATCGTGGGCAAGAGCGAGCCCATGCTGCGCGTCTTCGACTGGGTCGCCCAGGTGGCGCCCAGCCGCTCCACGGTGCTGCTGCAGGGCGAAAGCGGCACCGGCAAGGAGCTGATCGCCAAGGCGATCCACGCCAGCTCGCCACGCGGGGATGAGCCCTTCGTGCCGGTCAACAGCGGCAGCATGGCGGCCGACCTGCTCGAGTCCACCCTCTTCGGCCACGTGCGGGGCGCCTTCACCGGCGCGATCGCGCCCAAGAAGGGGCTGTTTGAAGTCGCCGACCGCGGCACCATCTTCCTCGACGAGATCGGCAATATGGGCCTCGAAACCCAGGCCAAGATCCTGCGCGTGCTGCAGGACCGCCGCTTCATGCGCCTGGGGTCGGTGGACGAGGTGCAGGTGGACGTGCGCGTCATCGCCGCCACCAACGTGAATCTGCGCACCCAGGTGGCGGAGGGCAAGTTTCGCGACGATCTGTTCTACCGGCTGAACGTGCTCAGCCTGACGCTGCCGCCGCTGCGCGAGCGGCGCGAGGACATTCCGCTGCTGGTGGAGGCGTTTCTCGAGAAGTTCGCCGGCGAGAACCAGCTCGCTCCGCGCAAGCTGGCGCCGGAGGCGCTGCGCTGCCTGCTCGATTACAACTGGCCCGGGCACGTGCGCGAGCTGGAGAACGTCATCGAGCGCGCCGTGGTGCTCTCCACCTCGCCGCTGATCGGGCCCGACCTGCTGCCCGACAGCGTGACCGGCGGCGCCTGGCAGCCGGCGGGCGAGCGCAACCCGCACTCGCTATTCGCGCTGGTGGATGATTTCGAGCGGCGCCTGATCCTCGACATGCTGGAGCAGACGCACGGCCGCCAGACCGAGGCGGCGGAGCGGTTCCAGATTCCGGTGTCCACCCTGAATCAGAAGATCAAGCGCCACGGCATCGACGTCAAGAAGATCGGCGCCAAAGCCGAGCGCGGACTAGCCTAGGCGGATGCCGGCTGCGGGGGCGGAGCGCCGCCCGCTTCAAGCGTTCTAGAAAGCCGGGTTTTTCAGCGCTTCGAGCCGGGTGAGCGCGGTGCGATAATGGCCCGCCTGATAGGCGCTCAGACGCAGCAGTTCGCGCTCCAGGCCAGCCGAGGCGGGACGCATCCAGCGCGCCAGCCGCAGCAGATGGAAGTACATCTGCAGCCAGACCTCCTGCCGGAGGTACACTGCCGGAGCAATCTCGGCCAGCTTGGCATGGATCAGCTTGAAGTCTTCCACCAGATGGGACGACTCCGGCAGCACGCCCTCGCGCCGCAGCCGGTCCAGCTCGGTCATATCGGAGTCGGTGATGCGGACATGGGCGAAGGCGAAGGTGGTGTACGCCAGCACCGAGAATCCGATCACCAGCACCAGAATCGAGAGGAAGAGGGATCCGTCTACCATGCACCCTCCTGCCGCAGCCGGGCCATGGCCGTAGCCTCGGCCTTCGCGCGCTCGAACCGGGCTTCCGGCTCGGGCACCGCCAGCGAATAGGCGATCAGCCCCATGCCCAGCAGGCTGGTCAGGGGAGCGCCGTAATAGAGCAGCGTGTGAAAGGCGGGCAGCAGGGCGTTCAGGGAGTAGACCACCGCGCCCGAGCTATAGAGGAAGCTGAACGACAGCACCACCCGCCGGAACCGCAATCCAGGGACCTGCAGGACGTTCATGCCCACCGCCAGCACGATCGCCAGGATCATGCCGAGGAAGGAGAAGTTCTGCTCCATCTCGTAGCTGAAGTAGACCGTCGTGAAGCTGCCACGCATCAGGTAGACCAACAGGCCGCTGATCGCGGCCAGGCCGGTGAACAGGAGGATGGCGCCGGTGCGCAGGCCGGGCAGCTTGATGGAGGACTTCTCAAACGCCAACTCCACCAGGCGAGCCAGCACGAAGTAGCCGAAGACGACGATCGCGAGGTCGGCGCCGAAGTAGGCGTACTTGTATTGGGCCGAAGTGTAGCCGAAGTGGAGGAGAGTGAAGTGGGTGATGCAGTTGCCCAGCAGGCCGACGGCGAAATACCACCGCAGCCAAAGCAGGCCAGGGTCCAGGCCACGCCGGAAGGTCGCAGTCAGAGCGACGGCGTTGGCCAGACAGACCGTGAGCCAAATGGCTAAGCTGATACTCACGGGCCCAGTCTATTGCGGACCGGGGGCCAACGCAAGTTAGATTTTTCTAATCTTGGGAGGGCTACTTGCTGGAAGCGGCACGCCCCATGGGCGGGGGATCGCCGATGCCGTTCATAGCGACAAGGCCCATGGGCGGCGGGTCGCCGATGCCATTCTTGGCTAGGCCCATCGGGGGCGGGTCGCCGATGCCGTTCATGGCGACAAGGCCCATGGGCGGCGGGTCGCCGATGCCATTCTTGGCCAAGCCCATCGGGGGCGGGTCGCCAATGCCGTTCATGGCAGCAAGGCCCATCGGGGGCGGATCGCCGATTCCGTTCTTGGCTAGGAGCCCCATGGGAGGCGGGTCGCCGATGCCGTTGGCGAGAATGATGGCGTGGCCGGAATTGCTGCCCGGGGCCGAGGCGATCGCCCAGTTCCGCACACCCATAGTGGCGGTAAGCAGAACAGCGGCGAACGTAAGTGCCCGTAAGGTCGAATTCATGTTTTCCTCCCAGTTGCCGATAGACTTCCCGGGGCCTTGCCCCTGCGACATGGGTTGAGATTGCCGTATCTGGGGACATCCCGGATCGGAACAGTGCGGGAATCCACCAAAAACTGTGGAAAACCTTAGGAAATTCTAAGGTACGGGCCGAAAACGTCACATTTTTGTGACAATTCAGGCTCAGGTGACTGCCAAAGTACCGGCCGAATGGGCCACCACCCGGGCTCAGTGGTCCCGAAAATGGCGAATCAGGCGGACGTAGGCGTCCACGGCGGCAACTAATTCGGTCTTAGCGATCCGCTCGTCCGGGGTGTGAGCCACGTGGATCGAACCCGGACCGAACAGCACCGGCCTTCCCCAGGCGGTGAGGTTCGGGATGTCCGTGCCGAAGGCGACCACGCCGGTGTCGAACCCGGGCGCGGTCTCCAGGCGAATGGGCGGAAACTCAAGTACGAAGTCGTGCTCGACGCCGGCGGCGGCCAGCGCCGCGGCGATGCCGGCTTTGAGCGGCGCCGCATCCTCGACCAGGCGGATCATGACCTCGGCTTCGGCCTCGTCGGGGATGACGTTGGGGGCGCGGCCGCCGCGCAGGGTGCCGATGTTGAGCGTGGTGGGCCCCAGCAGCGGGTCGTGCGGCAAGGGGAGGCGGCGCAGGCGCGCCAGGCCGTCCAGCAGCTTGTCGATCGCCGATTCGCCCAGCTCCGGGTAGGCGGAGTGGGCGCAGCGCCCGTGCGCGCGCAGGTTGAGCCGCAGCACGCCCTTGCCGGCGCGGATGAGGCGGCTTTCGGTGGGCTCGCCGTTGATCAGCCAACGCGCCCCCTGCGGGCGCAGGTTGGCGGCCAGCGCGCCGGCGCTGTTGCGTTCCTCGCCGACGACGAAGAGCAGGCCGAAGCCGGTTTCCCCCGCCTGCGCCAGCGCGAGGGCGGCAAAGACCATGGCGGCGACGATGCCCTTGGCGTCACAGGCGCCGCGCCCGTAAATGGTCTGCGCGTCTTCGCGCGAGGGAAAAAAGGGCGGCACCGTATCCAGGTGGGTGCTGAGCACGGCGTGCAGCGGGCCGCCGTCCGGGGGGCGGCGGGCGAAGACGTTGACCCGCCCCGGTTCCACCGGCCAGCGCTCCACCTGAAAGCCGCCGGCACGCTCCAGAAACGCCGCCACCCGGTCGCCGGCCTCGCCTTCGTGTCCGGTGGTTGAGTCCACGTCCACCAGCTCGCGCAGAAAGCGGAACAGTTTATCCTCGTTGTGCATGGCACGCATCACTCCCGGTACGTTCCCCGGCCCGGCCGGGCAGTTGGAGTTCATCTTAAACGAGCCGGACGAGGGCGCGGTGGCGAGAGCGGCGGTGGTGTGCCATCCGCATCCGCTCTACGGCGGTACGATGCACACCCGCATCGTCTACCAGACGGCGCAGGTGATGCTGGCGATGGGCTGGCCGGTGCTGCGCTTCAATTTCCGCGGCGTCGGCCGCAGCGAGGGCGCCTACGATCGCGGCCGGGGCGAACAGGAGGACGCGCGCGCGGCGATGGCGTATCTGCGCTCGCTCCATCCGGTGCCGCTCACACTCGCCGGGTTTTCCTTCGGCGCGACGGTGGTGGCCAAGCTGCTGGCGGCCGACGCCCCGCCGGAGGTAGCGGGGGCGGTGCTGCTCGGGCTGCCGGTGGATCGTGGCGAGCTGCCGGCGGCGTGGCAGTGGCGCGGGCCGAAGCTGCTGATTTCCGGCGACCACGACGAGTATGCGAGCGTGGCCGGCCTCAACGCCTATTTCGCCAGGTTGGCCGAGCCCAAAGCCTGTGCCTGGATCCCTGGCGGCGACCATTTCATGGCGCAGCAGCTCGACCCCTATCGCAGCGCGCTGCGGCTGGGGCTGGTGGCGATGACGGCGGGGTGAGGGCGGCGGGCGGTCACTCGCCGCCGGTCATGCCCAGGCTTTTCATCTTGCGGTAGAGGTGGCTGCGTTCCAGGCCCAGGACTTCGGCGGTGCGGGTCATGTTGCCGGCGTTTTCGGCCAGCTTCTTGCGGATGAAGTCGCGTTCGTAGGCGGAGCGCGCCTCATGCAGCGAGGAGAAGTCGGCGTCGGCGGGATGCGGGCGGCCGCGCAGCAGCAGCGGGGGCAGATGGCGGCGCTCGATCAGGCGCGCCTGGGGGTTGAGGATGGCGATCCGCTCGACCACGTTGCGCAGCTCGCGCACGTTGCCGGGCCAGGGGTGGGCCTGGAGGGCGGCGAGCGCCTCCGGGCTGAAGTCGCGGCATTTGCGGCCGTAGGCGGCGGCGAACTCGGCGAGGAAGGCGCGCGCCAGCAGCGCCACGTCCTCCTTGCGCTCGCGCAGCGGGGGGACGTAAAACGGGATGACGTTGAGGCGGTAAAACAGGTCCTCGCGAAAGTTGCCGCGCGCGATCTCCTCCTCCAGATTCTTGTTGGTGGCGGCGACGATGCGCACGTCGGCGGTGATCTGCGCGCTGGAGCCCAGCACCTCGAACCGGCCTTCGTCCAGGGTGCGCAGCACCTTGGCCTGGGTGCGCAGGCTCATGTCGCCCACCTCATCGAGAAAGAGCGTGCCCTGATCGGCACGCCGGAACTTGCCTTCCTTGGCCTCATGGGCGGTGGGGAAGGCGCCCTGGGCGTGGCCGAAGAGCTCGCTCTCGATCAGCTCCTCGGGGATGGCGGCGCAATTCAGCTCGACGAAAGGGGCGTCTTTGCGCTCGCTCTGCGCGTGCAGCGCGCGCGCCACCAACTCCTTGCCGGTACCGCTCTCGCCGTAAATCAGCACCCGCCCGTTGGTGGGCGCCATCACCGCGATCTGCTGCCGCAGCGCGCGCAACGGCACGCTCTCGCCGATCAGCGTGGCGGCGGTGGCGAAGCGCTGGCGCAACTGCCGGTTTTCGTTGCGCAACTGGCGCTGTTCGAGCGCATGGCGGATGGCGAGCAGCGTCTTCTCGATGCTCAGCGGCTTCTCCAGGAAGTCGAAGGCGCCCAGCTTGGTGGCGCGCACCGCGCTTTCGACGCTGCCGTGGCCGCTGATCACCACCACCTCGGGCGGGGCCGCGAGCTGTTGGATGTGCGCCAGCAGATCGAGCCCGTCCTGGTCGGGCAGCCAGATGTCGAGCAGCACCAGGTCGTAGGCTTCCTGCTCCAGGGCGCGCCGGCAGGCGGCGGCGTCGGCCACCGCCTGCACGTGGTAGCCCTCGTCGCCCAGTACCCCGCCCAGCGAGTGGCGGATGCCCTGCTCGTCGTCCACCACCAGGATGCGGGCCTGCGCCATGGAATTATTCTACGGTGCGCGCGCCGCCGCCGCCGAGCCTCACTCCGGGAGGGGCAGTTCGACGATGAAGCGGGCGCCGAGGGGGGCGTTGTCTTCGGCGCGCAGCGCCCCGCCGCTCTCCTCCAGGATGCGCTGGGCGATGGCCAGGCCGAGGCCGGTGCCGCGCGCCTTGGTGGAGTAGTAGGGCAGAAACAGGCGCTGTTTGTCGCCCGCCGGCAGGCCGCGCCCGGTGTCGGCGACCACCGCCTCGACGCTGCCGTCCAACTGCTGGGTGGCGATCGTCAGCTGGCGGTAGGGGGAGGCGCGCATCGCCTCGGCGGCATTGTCAATCAGGTTGATGAAGACGCGCTTCATGTCCTCGGGGTCGAACGTGAGCGGCGGCAGCGGGTCGAAGCGGGTGCGGATCTCAATGCCGTCCAGGCGGCCGTCGAAGGCGCGCAGCGAGCGTTCGATGATCTCGTTCAAATCGCAGACGACCGGCTGGGCATGGGGGAAGCGCGCGAAGGCGCCGAACTCCTCCACCAGCCGCTCCAGTGAGCGCACCTCGGCCTCGATGGTGGCGGCGCATTCGCCGATCACCGCCGGCAGTTCGGCGCCCGCCGGCGCGCCGGCGAGGCGGCGGCGGATGCGCTGCGCCGACAAGGCGATCGGGGTGAGCGGATTCTTGATCTCGTGCGCGATGCGCTGCGCCACCTCGCGCCAGGCCGCCGTCTTCTGAATGCGCAGCAGGTCGGTGAGGTCCTCCAGCACCAGCACGTAGCCCGCCCACGGGCGGCGCCGGGGGCGGCGCTCGCCCGCGGGCACGGCGCCGTGGGCCGCCGGAATGGCGGCGACGGTGGCGGCCAGGGTCAACTGCCGCCCGCCCCCCGCGGCCACTTCGAGCTGGCCGCTGGCGGCGGGCCAGCGCTCGGCTTTGCGCAGCAGATGATGAATTTCCCGCAGGCTGGCGGCGTCGAACAGATCCTCCAGCCGGTGCGGCTGCTCGCGCCCCGGACCGAACAGGCGCGGCACGGCGGGATTCACCCGCTCGATGCGGTATTCGGCGTCGAGCGAGATCACCGCCGAGGGGGTGTGTTCCAGCAGCGTCTCGGTGTACTGCCGCCGCGCTTCGAGCTCGCGCCGCGAGGCTTCGATCTGGCTGCGGTTGGCCTCCAGCTCGGCCGCCATGCGGTTGAAGGAATCGAGCACCGCGACGATCTCGTCCTTGCCCGCCGGCGGCGGCACGTTGACGCGGTAGGCGAGATTGCCGCGGGAGATCTCCTGCGTCGCCGCCGCCAATTCCCCCATCGGCACGGTCACCTGTTTCGACAGATAGAGCGCCATCCAAGTGGCGCCGAACAGGATGGCCAGCGTCAGCAGCAGCAGGTAGCCGGTGTAGAGCAGCTTCAGCGAGCGGCGCTCGCGCGCCAGCCGGTCATAACGGTCGCGGGCTTGGGCCAGCCGCGCCAGTTGGGCGGAGAGCGCCGCCGGCAGCGGCAACCCCACCTCGAGCTGCCCGCCCGCCACCGCCGCGTGGGTGAGCAGGTAGGTGCGTCGGCCGAACTGCGCGCTGCGCGCCTCCGGCTGGGGCGCGTACCCCGCCGGAGGCGCGCCGATGCGCGCGCGCACCCGGCCGCCGGCGTCCAGCAAGGCCGCGAACCCGCCCCCGACCAGCGGCCGGTGGCGCGCCAAGGCCTGTTGCGCGACGCTCCAGTCGCCCTGGCGCGCGGCCGCGGCCAGGGCGGGGTCCGCGGCCAGGGTGGCGGCTTCGCGGTTGGCGCTATGGCCGACGAACGAGGTGAGCAGGTCGAGCAGCCCCTGGTTGTCGTCGCGGACGTTCACCACCGGCTGGCTGAACCACTTGTCCAGGGTGCGGTTGATCAGCCCGTAGGTGAAGCCGAACATGCACAGCACCGGGGTCAGGCTGAGCGCCAGCGCGCCGATCACCAGCTTGGTGCGGAACTGGGCGCCCAGCACATTGGCGCGCCGTTCCGCGTAGAGCTTCACCACCTGGCGCGCCAGCACCAGGGTGAGAATCACCGTGCCCAGAAAGCTCAGGGTGGAGATGACAAACAGCAGCCAGGTATTCTCCGCGCTGGGCGAGTAATCCAGGTTGAAGGCCTGCGGCCAGAACAACACCACCACCAGCGCCAGCAGCGCCAATCCCAGGATCCATACCCGGCGGCGGCGCGCGGGACTGGCGGTGGAGCTCATAACGGTTGACCGGCCCGGACCCCGGCGCGGCTGCGCCGCGCGTGCGGCTTCGGCGCGCGCCGGCTCGGAGTCCGGGCCGGCCGCAGCCGGGGCTGCGCCTCCGGCAGCAGCGGGCGCAGCGGACAGGCGGCGCAGTCGGGCTGGCGCTTGCGGCAATAGCGTTTGGCGGTCTCCACCATCCAGGCGTGCCAATGCCGGTAGCGGCGGGGCGAGGGCGGCAGTTCGGCGCTGATCCAGGCGCGGTCCAGGGGCAACTGGTGGCGGGCGAAAATGCGCCGGGTGTAGGCATCCACCACGAAGCTGGCGTGGCCGCCGGCGAAGAGCAGCATGGCGTCGGCGGTTTCCTCGCCGATGCCCTCGCGTGCCAGCAGTTGGCGCCGCACCTCGGCGGTGGGCTGGCGAAAGAGCCGGCGCAGGCTGCCGCCATGCTCTTCCCGCAGCCAGCGCAGCAGCGCCCGCAGGCGCCGCGCCTTCTGCCGCCAGCATCCCGAGCTGCGGATCAGCCGCCCCAGTTCGGTTTCGTCCAGGCTCTCCAAGCCGGCCTGCGAGAGCCGCCCCGCCGCCCGCAGCGCCGCCATGGCGCGCGCCACGTTCGCCCAACTGGTGTTCTGCGCCAACATCGCGCTCACCAGAACCTGCAGGCGGGTCCGCCCCGGCCACCAGCGGTCGAGCCCCGGCGGAAACGCGGGATGAGCGCGCAACGCGGCCTCGTATGCGGCTAAAGTGGGGCGCGGCACGGCGTTCCTAGGCCAAGCTTAGCAGGCCGACGCGCCCTGGACGAGCGCAGCCCCGGCGCGGCTGCGCCACGCGTCCGCACCCCGCTGGCCCCAGCCCGGCGCGGCGCCTCGCCGGACGCGCCGTCCGGGCTCTTTGGCTGGGGTCCTGTCACAGCCGCGGCGGGGCGGATTCCGGTACCATACACTGCGGGAGGATGGTTATGGCACTCCGTGTGGGCGTCAACGGTTTTGGCCGCATCGGGCGCAATTTTTTCCGCGCCGCGATCGATAATCCGGCCTTCGAGATCGCCGCCATCAACGACATCACATCGCCGGCCATGCTGGCGCATCTGCTCAAATACGACTCCATCCTGGGCAATCTGGCCGCCGAGGTCAGCGCCGGGGAGGATTGGATCCGGGTGAACGGCCGGCAGGTGCCGGTCTGGTCGCAGCCCGATCCGGAAAAGCTGGATTGGGCGGGGGTCGGGGTCGAGGCCGTGGCCGAATGCAGCGGCAAGTTTGGCAACGCCGCGGGCGCGGCCAAGCACCTGCGCGGGACCGTCAAGAAGGTGGTGATCTCGGCGCCGGCCAACGACGCCGACGTGACGCTGGTGCTGGGCGTCAACGACGCGGCGTACAATCCGGCGCAGCATCGCATCCTTTCCAATGCCAGTTGCACCACCAACTGCCTGGCGCCGGTGGCCAAGGTGGTGGATGACAGCTTCGGCATCGTCGCCGGCGCCATGACCACGGTTCATTCCTACACCAACGACCAGCGCATTCTGGATCTGCCGCACAAGGACAAGCGCCGCGCGCGCGCCGCCGCCATCAATTTGATCCCCACCTCCACCGGCGCGGCCAAAGCGCTGCACTTGGTGATCCCGCGGCTGAAGGGCAAACTCGATGGCTTTGCGCTGCGCGTGCCCACGCCCAACGTCTCGGTGGTGGATCTGACGGTGTGGGTGGAGAAGGACACCAACGCCGAGGCGGTCAACGCCGCGCTGCGCGCGGCCGCGGGCGGGCCGATGCGCGGGATTCTGGGATACGAGGAGGAGGAGTTGGTTTCCAGCGACTATCGCGGCGACGAACGCTCGTCCATCGTGGACGCCAAGCTGACGCGGGTGATCGCGGGCCGCTGCGTCAAGGTGGTGGCCTGGTACGACAACGAGTGGGGCTACTCCTGCCGCATGCGCGACTTGTTCGTCCGCCTGGCCGGAGGCCGCTGATCGCCGATGTCGAAGCTCACCCTGGCGAAATTGGAGCTCGCCAACCGGCTGGTGTTGGCGCGCGTGGACTACAACGTGCCGCTGGCGGCGGGCGCGGTCAGCGACGATACGCGCATCGCCGCCACGCTGTCCACCCTGCGTTATCTGCTGCAGCATGAGGCCCGGGTGGTGCTGTGTGCGCATTTGGGGCGGCCCAAAGGCAAGCCCGACCTGCGCTATAGCCTGCGCCCGGTGGCCGAGCGCCTGGAGCGGCTGCTGGACCGCAACGTCGGCTTCTGCCCCGAGACCGTGGGCCCGCGCGCCGCCGAAATGGCCGCGCGGCTGGAGACCGGCGGCGTGCTGATGGTCGAGAACCTGCGTTTCCAGCCCGGAGAAGAGGCCAACGACCCCGAGTTTGCCCGCCAACTGGCGGAGTTGGGCGAAGTCTACGTGGACGACGCCTTCGGCGCGGCGCATCGCGCCCATGCCTCCAACGTCGGTGTGGTGCGTTACTTCCCGCAGGCGGCGGCCGGGCTGCTGATGCAGCGCGAGCTCGAGTACCTGGGCCGCATCCGCGATGCGCATGAGCATCCTTTTCTGGTGCTGCTGGGCGGGGCCAAAGCGTCCGACAAGCTGCCGCTGATGGCGCATCTGGCGCGGCGCGCCGACACGCTGCTGATCGGCGGCGGCATGGCCTACACCTTCCTGCAAGCGCAGGGAAAGCCGGTGGGGCGCTCGCTGGTGCAGCCCGACTTGGTGGCGGCGGCGGGCCAGTTGCTGGCCCAGGCGCGGCCCGGCCAGATCCTGCTGCCCGAAGACCACGTGCTGGCTGACGGCACCGTGGTGGCCGAGATTCCGGCGGACGGGCAGGCGATGGACATCGGGCCGCGGACCCGCACCAAATTCGCCGACGCCATCGCGCGGGCGCGGATTCTGTTTTGGAACGGCCCCATGGGCGTGTTTGAGCAGCCACCGCTCGATGCCGGCACGCTGGCGGTGGCGCGCGCGGTGGCGGCCTGCGCCGGAACCACCGTGGCCGGCGGCGGCGATTCGATCGCGGCGTTGCGCGCGGCGGGCCTGGAGGATAAGCTCAGCCATATCTCCACCGGCGGCGGCGCTTCGCTCGAGTATCTGGCGGGCGAGCGCTTGCCCGGGGTCGAGGCGCTGAGCGAGGCATAATCCGGCATGGCCAAAAACCAACGCCATCTCACGATGGTCGCGAACTGGAAGATGCATAAAACCGGCGCCGAGGCGACGGCGTTTCTGGCACGCCTGCGCGAGCTGGGCGCGGTGAAGGCGGGCGGCTGCTTTGTGGTGGTGGCGGCGCCGTTTCCCGCGCTCACCGCCGCCGTCGAGGCCGCGCGCGGCATGGATGTGGCGATCGCGGGCCAGAACCTGCACTGGGAATCGGAGGGCGCCTTCACCGGCGAGGTCTCGGGCGCCATGCTGGCTGCGGCCGGCTGCACTCACGTCATCGTGGGCCACTCGGAGCGCCGCCATCTCTTCGGCGAAACCGACGAGATGGTGCACAAGAAAGTGCGCGCCGCGCTGGCCGCCGGCCTGACGCCCATCGTCTGCGTGGGCGAGACCGAGCAGCAACGGGCCGAGAACGAGACCGAGCTGATCCTGCGCTACCAGTTCGAGCGGGCATTTTGGGGCATGTCGGCGGAAGACTTGCGCCGCTGCGTGCTGGCGTACGAGCCGGTGTGGGCGATCGGCACCGGCAACACCGCGACCCCGGCGATCGCCGAAGGCGCGCATCGCTTTCTGCGGCGGTGCGCCACGGACATATTCGGCGCCGAGGCCGCGGCCGGCTTCACCATCCTCTACGGCGGCAGCATCAAGCCGGGCAACCTGCGGGCGCTGCTCGAGCAGCCCGACGTGGACGGCGGCCTGGTGGGCGGGGCGAGCCTGGATGCCGACGCCTTCGCCACGCTGGTGCGGGCCGGCAATTCGAATTAAGCCAACGACTTGCGCCGCCCGCGGCGGCGGACGAGCCGCCCCAACGCCTGCTATACTGGTGCGGTCGCGGAAGTGGTGAAACTGGCAGACACACCATCTTGAGGGGGTGGCGCCGCAAGGCATGCGGGTTCGAGTCCCGCCTTCCGCACCACTAGGTTTTCGCCCAAGGACGCTGCGTGCAATTTCTCATAACCCTGCTGCACATTCTGGTCTGTTTCTTCCTCATCGCTGTCATCCTGCTGCAGAGCGGCAAGGCGGGCGATATCGCCTCCGCCTTCGGCGGCATGGGCAGCCAGACCGCGTTCGGCCCGCGTGGCGCGCAGACGGCGCTGGGCAAGGCGACTATCGTGTGCGCGGTGCTGTTCATGCTGACCAGCATCACGCTCGCCATTCTGACCGCCGGCGGCAAGACCAACGCCCGCTCCATCCTGGGCTCGGCGCCCGCGGCTTCGCACCCCGCGCCGCCGCCGAAGCCGCTCAAAAAGTAATCCCGCTGGACGCGGCCGTGCTGGAGCAGATCACCTTCCCGGTCGGGCCGCTGGCCTGCAACTGCACCCTGCTGGGCGATCGCGACGCCAAGGCGGCCATCGTCATTGACCCCGGTGCGGAGGTGGAAGAGATTGAGCACCTGCTGCAGGCCCGCGGTTGGAAGCTGGAAGCCATCGTCGTCACCCACGCCCACATCGACCACATCGGCGGCGCGGAGGCGCTACGCCAGGCCACCGGGGCTCCGGTCTGGTTGCATCCTCGCGATCTGCCGCTGGCCGCGACGCTGGGCATGCAGGCGGCCTGGATCGGCGTGGCGCCGCCGCCGGTGCCCACGGTGGAGGGCGAGCTTACCCAGGCGGCGCGCCTGATGCTGGGCGCCCACCCGGTGCAAGTGCTGGAAACGCCCGGCCACACCGCGGGCAGCGTGTGCCTGTATCTGCCCCAGGAAGGCAAGCTGTTCGCCGGCGACACGCTGTTCGCCGGCTCGGTCGGGCGCACCGACCTTCCCGGCGGTGACAGCGCCGCCCTGCGGCGTTCGCTTCAGGGCGTGGTGCTGGCGCTGCCGGATGCCACGCGCGTCATTCCTGGCCATGGTCCCGAAACGACGATCGGGCGCGAGCGCCGGACCAACCCTTTCCTTGATTAAACGCGGGGCCGGTCTGGGCTTCGCCCAGACACCCGCTGCCACCTACGGGCGAGGCTGCGCGGGGGCCCCTTCGCCCCGCTCCGCCTCGCCCTGGAGAGCTGCGTCGCACGCGGGGCCGGGCGCGGCTGTGCGGGGCCTCCGCCCCGCTCCGCCTCGCCCTGGAGAGAATCGCTCCGCCTTACTGCGCGCTGGCGGCGGGTACGACCTGTACCGGCTGCCGGAGCGTGAAGCTGAGCAC
>DAIDIF010000089.1 GCA_027451805.1 Acidobacteriota bacterium | reverse complement strand
CGTGGCTGGCCGCCGCCGGCGTAGTGCTGGCGGCCGGGCTCTTTCTGGCGCGCCCACGGCCGCAGCCGGCGCACCCTGCCGGCGGGCCGCCCGGCGCCGGTAACCGACGCGGGTTGCTCCTGGCCGCCGCGGCGCATCTCGACCGCACGCAGGCGCTGCTGGTCGAGCTCAAACATGCGCCGGCGGGGCCCGACGGGGTCATCAACCTGGCGCCGGAGCGCGCCGCAGCGCGGCAGCTTCTGGCCTCGAATCGCTTCTATCAACGCAGCTTCACCGCCGGGCCGCCACAGGCGGCCGGCATGGCCGCGGCCACACTGGCACGGCTGGAACCGGTGCTGATCGAGATCGAACACGCGCCGCCCCGCGCCAGCCACCGGGAGTGGGAGGCGATGGAACTCAGCATCGCCCGCAACGCCGTTCTGTTCAAGGTCCGGGTGCTGCAGCAGACGCTGCGCGCGCGGGCGCTCACGTCCAAGGAGGATGGAAGCCTATGAAACGCGCACTTTGCCTGGCAGTCATTGCGGTGGCGATCGTCCTCCCGGCGCTCGCTCAACAGGCGCCGCCAGCGCCCCCGACGCTGCCCAAGCCCGTGATCGCGCCGACGCCGCCGGCGCCGCCGCCGGCGGGGTACCAGAAAGCGCTGGAGATGATCAATAGCGGGCGGTATCAGGCCGCGCTGGCCAAGCTGCAGGCGCTGCGCTCATCGCCCAGCTACGGCGACGCGACGCTCTACTGGCGGGCGTATGCGCAGTCGAAGCTCGACCGGATGCAGGCCGCCCTGGCCGACCTCGCCCGGCTGAAGAGCCAGTACGCCAACAGCGCCTGGCAGCCGGATGCAGCCGCGCTGCGGATGGAACTGGAGCAGGCAAACCGGGAGCTGCAGGCGAGTTCCGCGACGCTGCGCACCCTCCCGGCCCTTGCCGGGCCCTGGGCGGCTCCGGCCGGCGTCAGCGGCAGCGACGAACTGAAGCTGCTGGCGATCAATGGGCTGATGCAAAACGACCCGAAGAAGGCGCTGCCGCTACTGGAAGCGGTCGTCGCCGGGCCGGACTCGGCCACGGTGAAGCAGCGCGCGCTGTTCGTGCTGGCGCAAAGCCCCGACCCCGGCGCGGTGGCGGCGATCACTCGGCTGGCCGGCAACGCCGCCAATCCGGCGCTGCAACGGGAGGCGATCCGCGACCTCGCGATCACGGGCCACGCGGACGGTCTGTGGACGATCTATCAGCAGAATCCGCCGCTGGCCGCCAAGCGGGAGATCCTTCAGTCCATGGCCGTCTCCGGCGACGTGAGCCGGCTGATCCAGTTGGCGCACGCGGAGACCAACCCGGCGCTGCAGGTGGATGCGGTGCGCGCGCTGGGCATGAGTTCTTCGCCCGCCGCAGTGCGCGCCATCGCCGCGATGTACGCCGGCGCCCACAACCGGACGCTCAGCGAGACCGTGCTCGAAGCAATGTTCCTCCACAACGACGCCAGCGGCCTGGTGGCGCTGGCGCGCAAGGAGACCGACCCCAAGCTGAAACAGGAGATCGTCGCGCGGCTCTCCCTGATGCACAATCCCGCCGCGACCGCTTACTTGATGGAAATCCTCAGCCGCTAGGCGGCGCACCGGGTTCAGCGGGCGGCGGCGGGGTCGCCCAGGGTGAGGGCGACGACGTCGAGGGCGGGGCCGGAGGCGGGCGCGGTCTTGACCGTCACCCAGAGGTGGTCCTTGCGATGGCTGGCCTCGACGGCGGCGATCGCCTGGGCGCGACCCCGGGCATTGAACGGGTGAAATCGGCCCTGCGCATCCTCGATCCCGACGGTCTTGCCCGAGGTGGCGCATTTGATGAAGCAATCGCTGGGGTGGTCGCCGGGATGAGACTTGTAGGCGGCGTAACAGTGGCTGTCGACCAGCCAGCCGGAGGTGGTGGAGGCGGAGGCCTGCCAGCGGGCGACGCCGACCGCAAGCACGACTACGGCGGCGGCAGCGGCCCAGGCGAGCGCGCGCAGGCGGCCAGTGTCGGCGCCAAACCCCAGCCAACCGCGCCGCCGCGGCGCGGCGGCAGCGGACGACGGCACCGCCGCCGCCGGGCGCAGTGCGGCGGGCGCCAGTGGTTCCTCCAGGCCGGCCGCCAACGACTGGCGCAGCCGCTCACTCGCGCCCTCGGGCATGGCGAAAAAACGCTCGTCGGCGTAAAGGCGGCGCATCTGCTCGACGGTGGCGAGCGCGGTGCGACAGTGGGCGCAGGCCTGGCGATGGCGGTCGAACGCGTCCGCCGCCGACGCGGCCATGTCCCCGTCCAGCAATTCCGCCATCTGAGCCAGAAACTCGTGACAATCCATCGCTAGGTCCCCGTCATCGCCGCCATCGGCTCCGCCTGGCTCATGCCCGTTTCCCCAGCGGCCCCGCCAGCCGCTCGCGCAACTGCAGGCGCGCGCGCAGCAGGCGCGTCTTGACGTTGGCCACGCTCATGCCCAGGACGTCGGCGGTTTCCTGGGTGGAAAGCATCTGGATATCGCGCAGCGCCACCACCTCGCGATAGCCGGGCGGCAGGCCTTGCAGGGCATGATGCAGGATCGTCTCGATCTCCACCCGCCCGAGGCGCTGCTCCGGATTTTCGCGCCACTCCGCCACATCGCGCGGCAGAAAGCCATCCTCGGTGGCGCGGGGCTCGTCGAGGGACTCCCACAGTCCGGCGTGCGCCTTGCGCAGCTTCATGCGGGCGGTATTCAGTGCGATCTGCGTCAGCCAGGTCTGGAACTTGGCTTCCGCCCGGAACTGATTCAGATGCTCGTAGGCGCGCAGAAACGTCTCCTGCACCACCTCCTCCGCATCCGCCTGGTTGCGGGTAATGGCCAGGGCGGAACGGAACAACCCGCGCTCGTAACGGCTGACCAGCGTGTAAAACGCCTCCCTGTCGCCCGAGCACGCCCGCCGCACCAGAGCCAGATCGTCTTCGACCGCCGTGCCGGATTCGGGCATGCACCATCCTAATACGATGTGCGACGGGAGCAGAAGTTACGCCGAGGCAGGCGCATGGGCAGGCAGGATCACTCCCCGGCACTCGCCCCAGCCGAGGCGTCCCACGCCCGGCCGCTCGCAGAAGGCGCGGAAGAGTACCTCGTCGCCGTCTTCCAGGAATTTGCGGCTCTCGCCATTGGGCAGCGCGAGCGGCTGGCGCCCGGCCAGGGTGATCTCCAGCAGGCAGCCGCGTTCCCCGGGACCAGGGCCGGAGATGGTGCCGGTCCCGAGCAGATCGCCGGAGCGCAGCGGGCAGCCGTTGCTGGCGTGGTGGGCGAGCATCTGCGCCATGGTCCAGTAGAGCACCTGAAGGTTGGCGCGGCTCAGCCGCACCGGCGCGAAGCCCTGCTCCCGCATCGCGGCCGTCGCCAAATACGCTTCGACCGTCATGTCGAGCCCGCCGTGGGCGCGGTTGGCGGCGTGGTCGAGATAGGCGAGCGGCGCGGGATCGCCCGCGGGGCGCGGGCGCGGGGGACAGCGGAACGGCTCCAGGGCTTCGGCGGTCACCACCCAGGGGGAGATCGTGGTGGCGAAGTTCTTCCCCAAAAACGGGCCCAGCGGCTGATACTCCCAGCGTTGGATGTCGCGCGCCGACCAGTCGTTGAGCAGGCAGAGGCCAAAAATGTGCTCGTCGGCCTCGGCGATGGAAATCGCGGTTCCGCGGGGATTGCCGCCAGCGACGAAGACGCCGACCTCGAGTTCGTAATCCAGCTGGCGCGAAGGCCCGAACTCGGGCGGTGCGGCCTCGCCCTTGGCGCCCAGGCGCTGACCGCAGGGGCGGCGCACTTCCTCCGGGCTGGCGCCCAGGGAGGAGGTGCGCCCGTGATAGCCGACGGGAACGTACTTATAGTTGGGCAGCAAGGGATTGTCGGGGCGAAAGAGACTGCCGACGTTGGTGGCGTGATCGCAGGAGGCGTAAAAATCGGTGTAGTCGCCCACCTCCGCCGGCAAGAGCATGCGGGCATTCTCCTGCGGCGTCAGCAACTGCTCCCGGCGGTCCGCATGGGGGGCGCCCGCGGCGAGCAGGCTCCGCAGGCGCTGGCGCAACTCGCTGCGCCAGCCTCCCGGCAGCCCCATGAGCGGGTTCAGCGTGGGTGCGGCGCAAGCGGCGCGCACCGCCTCGGGCAACCCGGCGAGCTCACCCGCCGCCAGCGCCGCGCGCAGATCAAAGATCTGGTCGCCGATGGCAACGCCGATGCCCGGGCCGCTGGCGCCGGCGACGATGCCGTAGGGCAGGTTGGCGAGCGGAAAATCGCCGGCGAGCTGGTTGGCCGAAGGCAGCCAGGCCGCGCCATCGCCGGAAGCCCCCGCACCGCTCATGAGCAGAATTGGTCGAAGGCCGAAGACAGCGCTTGCGCGATCTGCGGCGCCGACTGGCCCTCGATCATGCGCCGCTCGAGCATGAACACCAGCTTGCCATCGCGCAGCAGCCCCACCGACGGCGAGGACGGCGGATAGGGAGCGAGATAGCCGCGGGCGCGATCGGTGGCGTCGACATCGGCCCCGGCGAAGACGGTGATGGCGCGATCGGGGCGGCGCGGGTGGGCCAGCGCCTGAATCACGCCGGGACGCGCTTTGCCGGCAGCGCAGCCGCACACCGAGTTCACCACCACCAAGGTGGTGCCGGGACTGGTGACGGCGGCATCCACCGCCGCCGCCGTCCGCGCCTCTTCCACTCCCGCCCGCGTCAACTCTTCGCGCATCGGGGCAATCATGAACTCCGGATACATGGGCGACCTCCTGGGAATTAGTGGGGATTGAGGAAGTACAACAGCCAGCCGCCGGCGATCGCGCCGCCGACGAACCAGGCAAACGCCAACAGACCGTAGCGCACCTGCTCGCGCACGCCCTCGCGCAGTGTGATGCCGAAGATCACCGAAGCGAACAGCGCGAAGAGCAGCACGGCAGTGAGATGCGAGATCGTCATGCCTAGAGCTTTCTCCCCAGGCCCACGTCGCGCGCATCGGCGGCCGCCAGCAGGTTGAGCAGACCGGCGGCGATGAGAAACTTGGTCCCATAATCGCCCATCACGCTGTAGGCGTTGCCGACAGTCACGCCGACCACCGCGCGGGCGACGAGGTAGAGCCCGCCGGCGCAGACATCCCCGACCCAGCCCAGCATGTCAAGGATGTCGCCGGTGTTGAAGCCATAAACCTGGCCGCGCAGCGCCAGACCCATGCCGAACATTCCCACCACGCAGACGAAGACCAGCGCGCCCCGGATCCATTTGCCGGTCACGAAGTAACCCATGCCGGGAAACAGCCAGCCCAAGGCAAGCACCCACCAGCCGGCGGCGGCGCCAGCGGCCGCGGGCCGTTTTGCGGTAGGGCTCTGCGCCATCGTATTCATATTCGCACGATTTCTTGCTGGCGCGGGCCGGTGACTTCGGCGGCGCCGTCGCCGTAGTAGACGTTGACCTCGCTACGCACGCCGAAGGGCTCGACGCGCGGGCCGTAGACGCCGGGCTCGATGGTGAAGGCGCAGCCGGGCAGGACGAGACGGTCGTCGTGGCTCTCGTAGTCGTCGCAGTTGGCGCCAGTGGAGTGCACGTCGCGGCCGAGCGAGTGCCCGGTGCGGTGCACGAAGTAGTCGCCCAGACCGGCGGCGGCGATCACGCCGCGCACCGCCTGGTCGAGTTCGAAGCCGCGCAGCGGGCGGCGGGCGGTGGCGGAGGACTGCGCCAGCGCGATGCCGGCGTCGCGCGCGCGGCGCACCAGGTCGAAGATTTCGGCGAAGCGCGCGGGCGGCTCGCGCTCGCCGGGGCGCAGGCAGTAGCCCATCCAGGTGACGTCGTAGAAGGCGCTGCCGGGCGCATCGGTGCGCGCAAAGACGTCGAGCAGCAGCAGGTCGCCGCCGCGGATGGGCGCGGAGCCCCGCGGGGCGGGCTGGAAGTGGGGATCGTTGGCGTGCTCATTGATGCCGACGATCGGCGGCTCGTCCACGGCAAGGCCGCCGCCGCGCATCGCCGCCACCAGCCACTGCTGCAGCTCGTACTCGGTCGAGGGCGAGCCGGCGTCGAGACGGCGGCGGACTTCGGCGAACGCGCCGGCGATGGCGGCGTGGATGACCTGGCCGGCGGCGCGGTGGGAGGCGAGCATGGCGGCGTCCCAGGCGGCATCGAAGCGCGAGATCAGATCGCCCGAGCTGACGACCTCGGCGCCCAAGGCGCGGAGCTTCTCCACCGTGCCGGCATCGGCAAGCGAGATGCGATGGATGGCGCAACCGGGCGAGTACTGCATGGCGATTTTGGGGCTGGGGCCGAGGGCGGCGACCAGACCCTCGAGGCCGGCGTCGAGCTCGCCCCAGCGGGCGTAGCACTCGCGCTCGCCGGGCAGCCCATCGAGGGCGCCGGATTCGATGCGGTGGGTGAGCTTGCGCGGCGCGCCCTGGGCGGGAATGAGGTAGTACCAGCGGCGGGTCGCCAGGCCGGTCTCGGGCAGGCCGAGGATGCGGTAGGCGATGGGATCGCGGCGGTGGTGGTCGTAGAACAGCCAGGCGGCCAGGCCGCGCGCGCGCAGTTCGGTTTGGATGGCTTCCAGGTTCATAGCGTCAGGCTCCCGGGGGATACGCGGGGCGGGCGCCGAACAGCGCCGTGCCCAACCGCACCAGCGTCGCGCCCTCCTCCACCGCGATGGCGTAATCGTGCGACATGCCCATGGAGATTTCCCAGCGACCGGGGGCGGGACGCACCAGGGCGCGCAAGCGCTCGCCCAGTTCGGCGAGAGCGGCGAAGTAGCGGCGGCTGGCCTCGGGTTCGGGGCAAACGGGCGGGACCGCCATCAGGCCGCACAGCGCCAGGCGGGGCAGGGCGGCCAGTTGCTCGGCCAGCGCCGGGGCGTCGGCGGGGGCGACGCCCGACTTCTGCGGCTCGGCGGCGAGGTTGACTTCGAGCAGCACGGCCAGCGGGCGCGTCGCCAGCCGGCTGAGGCGCTCGGCCAAGGCCAGCGAATCGAGGCTTTCGATGCAATCGAAGGCGGCCAGAGCGCGCGCGGCCTTATTGGACTGCAGCGGCCCGAGCAGGTGCCACTCGGCAGCGGGCGGCTCCAGCGCGGCCAGCGCCGGGCGCTTGTGTTCGCGCTCCTGCACCCGGTTTTCCCCGAACAGGCGCACCCCCAGCGCCGCCGCTTCCAGGATCCGCGCCGGCGGCACGGTCTTGGTCGCCGCCAACACCCGGACCGCATCCGGACGGCGGCCGCGGCGGGCACAGGCGCCGGCGATCGTCTCCCGCACCCGCTGCAGCGATTCGGCTAGACTCATCTTTCGCGGATGATAGCACCCCCACACCTCCCTTGCGCCGCGCCCTTCCTCACCTTCGAGGGCGTGGACGGCAGCGGCAAAAGCACGCAGCTCGAGCGCCTGGCGGCGAAACTGCGCGCCGCCGGCGCCGGCGTGGAGGCGACGCGGGAACCCGGCGGCACCGCGCTGGGCGAGGCGATACGGGCGTTGGTGGTGGGCGAAGCCGGCGGGCAGTTGGCGCCGGAGGCGGAGTTGGCGCTGATGTGCGCCTCGCGGGCGCAGAGCGTGCGCGAGCGCATCCGGCCGGCGCTCGAACGCGGCGCTTGGGTGCTGTGCGACCGCTTTCACGACGCCACCGAGGCCTACCAAGGCGGCGGGCGCGGCTTCGACCGCGCGGCCATCCGCGCGCTGCACGCGATGCTCTGCGGCGATTTGCAGCCACACCTGACGCTGATTCTCGACCTCGACCCCGCGCTCAGCCTGGACCGGGCGCACCGCCGCGCCCCGGCGACCCGCTTTGAGCGCGAAAGCGCGGCGTTTTTCGCGCGCGTGGCGGCGGCGTACCGGGAGATTGCCGCGCGCGAGCCGCAGCGATGCCTGCTGGTGCCGGCCGGCGGCGCGGAAGATGAGGTCGCGGCCCGCATCGAACAGGCGGTGCGCGCGCGCGTGGGCTGGCCGGGCTGAGGAGAGCGGCGATGTGGGCGGATTTCATCGGCAATGCGGTTGCGGTGGAACGGCTGCGCGGCCTGGCGGCCCGCGGCGGCGGCGGGCGCACGCTGGTGCTGGCCGGGCCCGAAGGCGTGGGCAAGACCACGCTGGCGGCGATGTACGGGTTGGCGCTCAACTGCCAGGCGCCGCCCGCGCCGGGCGAGTTTTGCGGCGCCTGCGTCGGTTGCCAAGCGGCACTCCCGCAGGCGGAGTTGGCGGGCGCGATCGAGGCCGCAATCGAGCACCGCGCCGCCGAGGTCAAGGGCAACGCGCGCGAAGCCGCGCCGCTGCGCGTGGCGCTGCATCCGGCCGTGCTGCTCTATCCGCCGGACGGCGACTATCTCACCATGGCGCAGGCCCGCGCCGTCATCCACCAGACCCAACTGCAGCCCGACGCCGGCAGAACCTGGACGCTGATCCTGCCCGATCTCGACCTGGCGCGCTGGACGACGCAGTCGGCGCTCTTGAAGACCCTGGAGGAGCCGCCGCCGCGCGTCGCGCTGGTGGCCCTGGCGCGCAACCCGCTCGGACTGCTGCCCACGGTGCGCTCGCGGGCCCTGGTCCTGGCGCTGCCGCCCACGCCGGCGGCGGAACTGGCGGCCGGGCTGCGCCGCCTGCGGCCGGCGCTTTCGGCTCAGGAAGCTGAGCTATTGGCGCGGCTGGCGGCGGGCTGCCCCGGGCGCGCGCTGCGCCTCGATCTCGCCGCCTACCGGCATCTGCGGGCGGACGCGCTGGGCTTGCTGGCCGAGGGCCGCGCCGGCGGACCCGCCGCCTCCGTGTTTCGCCTGAGTGAGTCCACGCGAGGCAGCAAAGAAAAGTTTGAATCGCTGGTCGAAATTCTCTATAGTGTCTTGCAAGATATTGTTTATCTCCACTCCGGTCTGCCCGAAACGGTGCGTAACGTGGACGTGCTTGCCGAGTTGCAGCAACAGGCACGAAGCTGGACCGCTCCGGGTTTGGCGGCGGCGGTAACCGGCCTGGACGAACTTCAGGCCGCGGCACGGCGCAACGCGTTCCGGCCGCTGGGGTTGGCGAGTTGGGCGCTGAGCTTGGGCGCCCGCGCCTGACCGGAAGGGAGACGGAGCCCTACGCATGGCTGCACCATTGAATGACACCCGCCGCGCCGGTGATCCCGAACTATCCGCCAACCGCAAGCTGATCCGGCCCTCGCTGGCCGAGGTGCGCGACCAGTTGGCGCGCGCCACCGGCAGTTCCGCCGCCAGTGCGGCGTTGCCGGCGCGCCCGCCCAAGAAGCCCGTCCCGCCCGATCAGACCAACGCCGAAAGCTTCTATTTCCTGAAGCAGATGCAGGCCAAGACGGAAGTGGTGGTGGTACTGCGCGATGGAGAAAAGCTGCGCGGCGTGATCGAATGGTACGACCGCCATTGCATCAAGGTGCACCGCACCGGCGAGCCCAACCTGCTGATCTACAAAGCCATCATCAAGTACATTTACAAGGCCGAGGACGAAGTCCGCTCGAACGGCATTTGAGCGGCGGACCTTGCCGGACGCCTGCACCCGCAGCCCCTCCCCGCCCGCGGGCGGCCACTATAATATCCGCAGCGCATGTCGAGCCTTGCCTCGCCGCCCGTGTCGACTCCCCGTCCAGAACGCCCGCCGCGCCCGCTGCGGCGGGGTGTGGCGTTGCTGCCCTCGCTGTTCACGGTGGCCAATCTGGGCATGGGGTGGGTGGCGATCCAACAGTCGGTGCTGGCGCTGCAAGCGCCCCAACCCGCCGGACTGCTGGACACGGCGGCGAAGGCGATCGGGTGGTGCATTCTGCTCGACGGGTTGGATGGGCGCATCGCCCGGCTGGCCAACGCATCGAGCGCGTTCGGGCGGGAGTTCGACTCGCTGGCGGACGTGATCAGCTTCGGAGTCGCGCCCGCGCTGTTGGCCTATGTCTGGGGGTTGCGCTTCCTGGCGTTGGGCCCTTCGCTCGCCCTGGGACTGAACCGCGGAGCGCAGATCGTGGTGTTTCTGTTCGTGGTGGCGGGGGCGGCGCGACTGGCGCGGTTCAACATCGCCGCCCAGGACTTCTGCCCCTCCAACCCCGGCAAGCCCGGCAAACGTTACTTCGTCGGCTTGCCGATTCCCGCGGCCGCCGGGCTGATCGCCGCCGTGGTTCATTTTTTCGCCTCGCCCAGTTTTGTCTTCACCGCGGTGAACACCAGCGGCATGCTGGCCGTGGTCTGGCTGGCGCTGGTGCTGGGGCTGGCGTGGCTGATGGTGAGCACCTGGCGCTTCTACAGCTTCAAGGATATTGACCTGCGCCGCCGCCATCCCTACGTCATCATGGTGATGCTGGCGGCCTTGGTGGCCGTGATCTGGTTTTTCTCGGAGGTGGTGTTGCTGGGACTGGCGCTGCTCTATCTGGGCACGGCGATCGTCTGGCGCATCAGCTACCACTGGCACCGGCGCCGGCGGGGGGCGGCGTAATGGCTTTATACCGTATCGCGATGCTGGGAGCCGGCGGCTTGCTGGGCAAGGAACTGGGCGAGGCGCTGGACGAGCGCCGCTTCCCTGCCCTGCCGCCGCGGCTGCTGGCCGCCCCGGGGGGCGAAGGCGCGCAAGCGGCGCGCGCACTGATCGCGTTCGGCGAGGAGCCGGCGGCGCTGGAGCCGTTCACGCCGGAAGCCCTGGAGGACGTGGACGCGCTGTTTTTCGCCGGCACGGCGGAGGAGACCAAAGCCGCCTTTCGCCGGCTGGCGGAGCACCGCCCGCTCCTGGTGGACATGACCGGGGCGCTGGCGGATGAGCCCGAGGTGCAACTGGCGGGCCTGGAAGCCCGGCCTGATTCCGGAGAAGAGCAGGGCGAGCTTCCCCCGGCGTTGATCGTGGTGGCGCATCCGGCGGCGCAGGCGCTGGCGCATCTGCTCGACCGTATGGCATCCGCCGGAGGGCTGGCGCGCGCCACCGCCGTGGTGCTCGAGCCCGCCAGCCAGCGCGGCTGGCCCGGGATTCAGGAACTGCAGCAGCAGACGCTGGCGGCGCTCTCCGTGCAGCCGCTGCCGCAGGCGGTGTATGGCGCGCAAGTGGCGTTCAATCTGCGCGCCGAACTGGGCGCCGAGATTCTGCCGCCGCTGGCCTACACGCGCAGCTTGATCGCGCGTCAGGCGCAGGCACTGCGCATCGTGACCGCGCCCGCGGTGGCGCTGGAGCTGCTGCAGGCGCCGCTTTTCCACGCCACGGTGCTGGCTGTGCACGCCGATTATGCAGCGCCCGAGCCGGACTTGGAGCGGGTGGAAGCGGCGCTGGCCAGCGCCTGGCTGGCCGCGCCGGCCGCAGGCGGCTATCCCGATGTGATCTCCGCCGCGGGCAGCGACGCCATCCAGCGCGGTCCGGCGCGGGTGGACCCCTCGGGCGGCATCTGGCTCTATGCCGCGCTGGATAACCTGCGCCGCACCGCCTTCGCGGCGGTGGATGCCGCCGCCGCCGCGCTGGAGCGGCGGCAGCGCGAGGGCTGGGGCCGGCGCCCCCGGCTGCAATGAACGCGCGGCGAGGCGGCAATGCGCTCTCCCGGCTGGCGGCGCTGGCCCTGTTCGCCGGGTGGGCCGCCGGCTGCGGCTATCACTTTGCCGGGCAGGGGGCGGTGATTCCGGCGGCCACCCGCGTGATCGCGGTGCTGCCCTTCGCCAACCATACCCGGCAGCCCCAGCTCTCGCAGGCGATCAGCGCCGCCGTGGCGCGGCAGTTCGAGCTGCGCACCCGCTACCATGTGCAGCCGGAGTTGCAGGGCAGCGACCTCGCCGTGCATGGCGATGTGCGCAGCGTGCAGATCACGCCGGTGACCTTCGACGCCGCCAGCGGCCGCGCCACCACGGTGGAAGTGGTGCTGCATCTGGAGGCCTGGGTCACGCGCGAGCCCGACGGGCGCGAACTGTATCGCAACGACGACCTCGTCTTTCACGACCAGTACCGCATCGCCACCCAGCAACAGGATTTCTTCGAGGAAGACTCGGCCGCCTTCCAGCGCCTCAGCGCCGCCGCGGCCAAGACCCTGGTGAGCGATATTCTGGAGGCGTTTTGAACGCGGGCACGGCCGCCATCGTCACCCTGGTCGGCGATGAGGCCTACGTCCGCGACCAATTTGTACGCGAACTGCGCGCCGCGCTGCCGCCAGAAACGCTGGAGCTGGGCTGGCAGGAGGCCGATTTGGCCGAGACGCCGCTGGAGGCGGTGCTGGACCAGGCACGCACGCCCTCGCTGATGGCGCCCTGCCAGGTGTTCTATCTGCGCAACGCGCGCGAGCTGTTCAGCCGCGGCGGCGGCGCGGAGGAGGGGGCGGCGCCGGGCACCCCCGTCCGGGCGCAAGGCAAGAAGCGGCACGGCGACTTTCCCGCCAATCTCGAGCGCTTTGCCGCCGCCCTGGGGCAGCCTCCGGAGGCGCGGCTGATCTTCGTCGCCGACCACCTGCACCTGCCCGCCGACCGCGCCCGCATGTCGCTGGAGGACAAAGGCAAGCTGCAGCGCATCGCCGGCACGCTGGGCGCGGTGGGAGAGCTAGTCGAGTGCGGCGGCGCCAGCCTCGCGCAAGCGGCCCGCGTGGCGCAGCAGATGGCGCGCGAACGTGGCTGCCGCCTCGACGATGCGTCGGTGGCCGCGCTGGCGGAGGGGTTGGAAGGCCGGCTCGGGATGATCGAGCGCGAAGTCGAGAAGCTCTGCCTCTATGCCGGCGGCAGCGGCGCGATCGCGCCCGCATCGGTGGCGGCGCTGGTGCCGGCGGCGGGCGCTTCCAGCGGCTTTGAACTGGCCGGCCGCATCGCTGCCGGGGAACGCGCGGCCAGCCTGGCCTGCCTGGCGCGACTGTGGGCGGAGGAGGGCCCGGGCGGCGCCATCGGGCTCGTCTTCCAGCTCAGCCGCGTGTTCCAGATGGCGCTGGTGGTGCGGCAGGAGAAGGCCGGCGACAAGCGCGCGCTCTATGCGGTGCTGCCCGAGGGGCTGCGGCCGCCTGGCTTCGCCGCCGAGGCTGTCCTCGCGATCGGCCGCCGCATGCGTGAACCCAAGCTGCGCCGCGCCCTGGCGCTGCTGCACGCCGCCGACGTCGAGCTGCGCTCCAGCCCGCTGTCCGCCCGGCTGGTGATGGAACGGGTGGTGCTGGGCCTGACCCAGGCCGCCTGATCGCGGCGTCACCGCGCCGACGGCACGAGCTGAAGACGATGGCGCGCGTGCGCGGCTACCGCCTGCGGCGAAAACCACAGCGGCAGGCCGAAGCCGCGCAGGTAAGCATTGAACTCATCGCGATAGTGCGGGCTGAAGATCTCGCCCGATTCGCCCGCCACCAGGGTCAGCATGGAGTGATCCCAGTCGCCCGTGTCGGCCACGAAACGCATGCTCGGCCCCAGGTCGCTGCGTGCGCCCAGCTCGACATTGCGCGCCTGCTTCACCGTCAGCCGGCTGCCATTGATCTCCACCGGCCCTAGATCGGCGAAGCGGCGCAGATAGGGGATCCGCGAGTAGACCGGGTGCAGCACGCTCAGCGTCTCATACTTGCCCCAATGGAGGTCGGCAGGCGCCAGGGTGGTGCGGTCCACCACGTTCTCCAGACAGTGCAGCAGCAGCGCATTCCAGCCGCCGGCGCTGGTCCCAGCGTAGGCGGGCGGCAGCCACTGCGGCGGGTGCGCCGCCAGCAGCCACTGCGCGAAGACGGCGCCTTCGTCCCAGCGGTAGCTGCGCGCCAGCCCCAGGCCGGCTTTCGCCGCCAGCACCTCGCGCACCAGCTCGTGGCGCGTCAGGTACGCCAGCGTGGGCGCCGGGCTGCCATGGCCCATGGCGCCGCTGAAGAAGCGCAGCATGCCGAGCGCGCGCTGCACGGTGGCGTCGAGGTGGACCCCGCGCGCGGTTTCCGCCTGCCCGGCGGCCAGCAGGGCGCGGGCGAAGTCGTAATCCTCCTCCGAGACCACATCCGTCTGCACGCGCAGCATGCCGCTGGCGTTCCAGCGCGGCAGCTCCTGCAGCAACTGGTAAATGCGGCGGGTGCGGTTGGGCGCATCCCAGTCGGTGGAGATCGTATAAGGGTAGCCGGCCGGCGTGACCCGGCCATTGGCGGTGGCGAGCAGGCCGCTCGGCGGGTTGAGCACATGCGGCAGCTTGGCAAAGGGGATATAGCCGTGCCAGGCGTAGCGGGGATCGTTGGCGGGCACCGGAACCGAACCGTCGTAGCCTTGGCGCACTGGGATCCAGCCCGCCACCTGGAAGCCGATGTTGCCCGCGGTGTCGGCGTAGACGAAGTTCTGCGTGGGGCCGGGAAACTGCGCCAGCGCCGCCTCGAACTGGGGCCAGTCGCGCGCCTCGTCCAGCGCCAGAAACACGTGGGTGGACTGCAGCGCACCGCGTGCGTACAGCGTCCAAGCCAGCGCCAGCGCGCCGCCGCTGTCATGAGCCACCACCGGTCCCTGCGCCGCGGCCTCGACCTCGAAAGGCACCGGCGCCGCCCCCCGCACCGGGATCTGCTCCCGCCAATGCTGCAGCGGCGCGCCGGCGGGCACGCGGTAGAGATCCTGCACGGCGGCGTTGGTGTTGGTCACGCCCCAGGCGATGTACTGGTTGTGGCCGATGATGACGCCCGGCACGCCGGCAATCGCCACGCCCGCGACGCGAAACTTGGGCGTCGCCAGCTCCACCGCCCACCACAGTCCGGGGATCTGGAACTGCAGGTGAGGATCGTTGGCCAGGATGGGTTTGCCGTCAAAACTGTGGGCGCCGGAGAGCGCCCAGTTATTGCTGCCGCCGCGCGGCCGCGCCGGAGCGGGCGGAGGCGCGGGAAATATCGGCGGCGGGGGAAAGCGCAGGCCAAAGTAGCCGCGCCCGAAGCGGCCGCGGCGCGGGCCCATGGAGCCGCGCTGCAGGCGCGGCGGCAACGGTCCCCCGGGTATTACGTCCCAGGGCGAGGATTGGGGAAACGCCTGCGCCTCGAGCGCCGGGCCCAGCGCGGCGGTGAAGCTCTCGCGCTCCAGCGTCTTCCTGTAGTCGGAGGCCAAATCCTGATACATGTAGGCCGCCAGTGCGAGCGTGTCTTTCGGCTGCCAGGGCCGGGGATGGTAGCGCAGCAGCCAGAACTCGAGCGGCAGCCAGCGGCCGCGGCGCGCGATGTAGTCGTTGACGCCTTGCGCGAAGGCGCCCAGCAGCGCCGCATCCTGCGGCTGCAGCCGCGCCGCTTCGGCGTCAATGGCGCGATTGAGACCGAGCCGGCGCGTCTGCTTGTCCAGGGCCAACGCGGCCGGACCGAAGATGGCCGACAGCCGTCCCTCGCCCAGCCGCCGCAGCAGGTCCATTTGCCACAGCCGGTCCTGCGCCATGGCAAAACCCTGGGCCAGATAGAGATCGTGGACGTTCTGCGCGGTGATGTGGGGAATGCCGCGGCCATCGCGGACGATCGTCACGGGCGCCTCGAGGCCGGCGAGCGCAATCCGACCGTCCAAGTCGGGCTGCGCCGAGCGCACATACCAGTAGGCCAAACCGCAGACCGCGGCAATGAGCAGCAGGATGCCGATCAGGATGTCGAGGCCGATCCGCAGGCCGCGCAGCGGGGTCGCCGGCTTGCGCATGGTGGTGGCCATTCAGATTTGATTCTAGGCTACCCGGCAGGCGCATACTTTCAACGCCCGGGACGCGCGGCGCAGTGGTAGGATTCTTCAACCCGCATGGCGTTCACCCCGCTCGATACCGCCATCGTCATCGTCTACCTCGCCGGCACGCTCGCCATCGGCCTGCTCGCCAAGCGCCTGCTCGCCGACATCAGCGACTACCTGGTCGCCGGGCGCGGGCTGGGACTGTTCCTGGGCGTGGCCACGCTGGCCGCCACGGAAACCGGAACCGTCACTTTCATGTATTACGCCCAACTGGGCTACCAGACTGGGTTTGCGGCTTTCATCACCGGCCTGATCTCGGGCGTGGTGATGCTCATGGTGGGCTCGACCGGCTTCATCATCCGGCGTTTCCGCGAGCTCGAGCTGATGACCGTGCCGGAGTACTTCGAGCGCAAGTACAGCCGCGGCTTGCGGGTGCTGACCGGCGTGCTGGTGGCCACCGGCGGGATCCTGAACATGGGGATGTTCCTGCGGGTGGAGGGGTCGTTCCTGGTGATCCTTACCGGGATTCCCTTTCACTTCCTCAAGCTGGCGATGACCGGCATCCTGCTGATCGAGTTGCTCTACACCGTGGTCGGCGGGATGCTGTCGATCGTGGTGACCGACTTCATCCAGTACGTGGCGCTGAGCGTGGGCACGATCGTGGTGACGATCTACTGCATCGTGCATGTCGGCTGGGGGACCATGGTGCACGCGGTAAGCCATCAGATGGGCGCCGCCGGCTTCAGCCCGATCCTGAACCCGACCTATGGCTGGAGCTACATCCTCTGGCAAACCATCCTGTGGACGGCGGTGAACACCTGTTGGCAGACCACCGCCATGCGCACCATGTCCATGAAGAGCCCGGAGATGAGCAAGAAGGTCTACGCCTGGACGGGCGTGATCTTCCTGGGCCGCGGCATGCTGCCCATGCTGTGGGGCATCGCCGCGCTGGCGGTGCTGGGGCCGCACTTCAACTCGATGAACGCCATGCCCACGCTACTGGCGCACCTGTTGGGGCCGGGAGTGAAGGGGCTGGTCACCGCTGGCATGCTGGCCGCCACCATGTCGGTGAACAGCAGCTACCTGTTGGGTTGGAGCTCGATCATCTCGCAGGACATCATCGGGCCGCTGCGGCGCGCGCCGCTCAGCTCGCGTGCGCAGATCCGGCTGAACCGCATCGCCAACCTGTTCGTCAGCGGCTTCATCCTCTGGTGGAGCTTGTGGTACACGCTGAGCGGCCCGCTCTACCTCTACCTGAACCTGACCGCGACGATCTTCCTCTCAGGCACGTTCGCGGCGGTGATCGGCGGGCTGTACTGGAAGCGCGCCAACCTCACCGGCGGCTACGCCGCCATGCTCGCGGGCGCGGCGGGCACGGTGGGCTACTTCTTCCTGCATTTGCCCGCAACCTACTCCGGATTTACCGCCTTCGGGCTGGCGGCGGCGGCGATGATCGTGGGCACGTGGACGGGCGAGCGTTTCGGGCTGCGCCGGGAGGCCGCGCATGGATAGCGCCTGGCTCGATTTCTGGGCTGTGGCGCTGGTGGTCGCCGGTGCGGGGTTTGCCGCCATTACCCTCGTGGTGGCCGTCCGCGGCGGTGCGGAGCTGCTGCACATGCTCCGGGGCGGCACGCACCGCATGCGAAAATGAACCCATGATTCAGACGCTTTTCGGCCCACCGCCCAAGCCCACGCTGTTTGAACGCCTGGGCGAGCGCGTCGCCGGCGCGGTGGAAAAGACCCGCGACAACCTGGTCGCCCAGGTGGACGGGCTGTTCCAGGGCAAGACCGAAATCAGCCCCGAGTTGCTGCGCCAACTCGAAGTCACGCTCATCGGCGCCGACTTGGGCGCGCGCACCGCCGGCGAGATCGTGGGCAAGGTGCGGCAGCAGATCGAGCAGAACCGCGGGGCGGTGACCCCGGAGGCGGTGCGCGCCGCGATCAAGGCCGAATTGGTCGGCATCTTCGACCGCACGGCGCAGCCGGCAAAAGAGACCAGCGATGGGCCCTTCGTGATCCTGCTGGTGGGCGTCAACGGCGCCGGCAAAACCACCTCGTTGGGCAAACTGGCGCAGCGCTACCAGCAGGCGGGGTTCCGCTCGCTGATCTGCGCCGGCGACACGTTTCGCGCCGCCGCCAGCGAGCAGGCGGCGGTGTGGGCGGAGCGCGCCGGCGTGGAGATCGTCCAGCAGAAGTCCGGCGCCGATCCCTCGGCGGTGCTCTTCGATGCGCTCACGGCGGCCAAAGCGCGCGGGGTCAACTACGTACTGGTGGATACCGCCGGCCGGCTGCACACCAAGACCAACCTGATGCAGGAACTGGCGAAGATGCGCCGCACCGCCGAACGACTGGTGCCGGGGGCGCCGCACGAGACGCTGCTGGTGCTCGACGCCACCACCGGCCAGAACGGCCTGCAGCAGGCGCGGCAGTTCACCCAGGCGACCCCACTCACCGGCCTGATCGTGACCAAGCTGGACGGCACCGCGCGCGGCGGCATCGTGGTGGCGATTGCGCGCGAGTTGGGCCTGCCGGTGCGTTATTTGGGCGTGGGCGAGCGGGCGCAGGACCTGGTGCCGTTCGAGCCGGGGCAGTTCGTGGACGCGCTGCTGGGCGCAAGCTAAGCTCAGCCGCGCAGAATCAGCAGCCGCAGCTCGGTCATCGCCTCGATGGCCGCGCGCAGGCCTTCGCGGCCGAAGCCGGAATCCTTCACGCCGCCGTAGGGCATCGGGTCCATGCGCCAGCTCGAGGATTCGTTCATCAGCACGGCGCCGACTTCGAGTTCGCGGAAGGCGCGCAGTGCCGCCTCGAGATCGCGGGTGAAGACGCCCGCCTGCAGGCCGTAACGGCTGGCGTTGGCCTGGCGCAGCGCGTCGCCGAAATCGTCGAAGGGCTCGAGCACCAGCACCGGGGCGAAGGCTTCTTCCTTGTAGATGGCCGCGGCGGGCGGCACGTTTTCAAGGATCGTAGGCCAGACGAAGCCGCCGTCGCGCTTGAGGCCGCAGGCGGCTTTCGCGCCGGCGGCGACCGCCTCCTGCATCCAGGCGAAGGCGCGGGCGGCGGCTTCGTCGGTGATCATGGGGCCGACGTCGGTGGCTTCGTCGCGCGGGTCGCCGACCACCAGGGCTTCGGCGCGCGCGACCAGGCGCTGGCGCAGCGCGGCATAGATCGCGCGGTGGGCGTAGACGCGCTGCACCGAGATGCAGCTCTGGCCGGCGTAGGCAAACGCGCCGGCGGTGAGCCGCTCGGCGGCCAGATCCAGATCGGCGTCGCGATGGACGAGGTTGGCGGCATTGCCGCCGAGCTCGAGCACCACCTTCTTGCGTCCGGCGCGGCGCTTCAAATCCCAACCCACGGGGGCGCTGCCGGTGAACGAGAGCAGGGCCACGCGGCCGTCCTCGGTGAGTTGTATCGCCGGCTCGGCCCCGCCGCTGAGCACGTTAACTGCGCCCGGCGGCAGCTCCAGGCCGAGGGCCAGCTCGCCCAGCCGGAGGGCGGTGAGGGGGGCGCGCGGCGAGGCCTTGATGACGATCGGGTTGCCGCTGGCGATGGCTGGCGCGAGCTTGTGCAGCACGAGATTGAGCGGAAAGTTGAAGGGCGTAATGCCGGCGACCACGCCCACCGGCACGCGGCGGCTGACCGCGAGACGCCCTTCCGCTCCGGCGGCGAAGTCGAGCGGCGTGGCCGCGCCCGCGATACGCAACGCTTCTTCGGCGGCGGTGCGCACCGTGAGCAGTGCGCGCTGCACCTCGCGCCGGGCGTCGCGCAGCGGCTTGGCGGCTTCGGCCACCATCAGCGCGGCGAACTCGTCCTGGGCCTCGGCGAGGGCGAATTCGAGCTCGCGCAGCGCCTGGCTGCGCTGCCAGGCGGCGAGCGAAGCCATGGCATCGCGCGCGCCGTCGGCGGCGGCGAGGGCGCGCTCGACTTCGAGGCCGGTGGCCGCCCCACAACGGCCCACCTCGTCGCCGCTAAAAGGCGATCGCACCGCAACTTCGTGTTCCGCTCCGACCAATCCGCCGGCGAGGACGAAGGGATAGACCCGCGCCATGGGTTCATTATCCTCCGTGGAGCCTGCGCCACGTTGGCGGAAGCGCATCGGAGTCGAACCGATCGGGCGCCCAAAGGACGCTCCACTGGTTTTGAAGACCAGGGCAGCCACCCGGCCACATGCGCTCCCGTCAACGATCGTAGCGCGGCTACCAGAACCGCGGTGGCGCGATGTCGAAGCCGAGGGTAAACTCCTGCCGCGAAAAGCCTTCGATCCAGCGGTAGCCCTGATAAATGCCGGCGGTGCCGCGCAGGGTGAAACGCCAGCCGCCCCAGCGGCGCCCGGCGCTGAGCGCGGTGCTGGCGCCGTAGGCCTCCGATGAGGTCGCGGCCAGCACCACGGGAATGTAGTTGCGCAGGAAGATGCTGGTCAGCGGCGTGAAGCCGAGCTCGCCGCGCAAGCGCCACGGCCCCGCCCGGCGCGCCCCCGACCAGGCGAAGGTGGAGCGTAGCTCGTAGACGATGGCGCGCTCGCTGATCAGGCGCTGGTAATAGGTCGAAGGCAGCGCCGGATTGGTGTTCAGGTCATAGGTGGTGACCGCGTGGTAGCGCGTCCATTGCCGCAGAAAGCTGACGCGGTACCGCAGCGCTCCCCAACCGGGAGGCGCGCGCCAGAGCGGCAGCGTCTGCGCAACGCCGAAGGTGCGGCTGTGCGCCAGGCCTTCATCGCCGTGGGTGGCCGCCGTCGCCGGTTCAAAATCGGTGTCCTGGTCGTAGGCGAAGTGGAGGCGGCTGGCGGGCGTCACCCGCAGCCGCGTGGTCAGGCGGGCACGGCCCCAATGCCAGTGGATGGCGGCCGCCAGATCCACGCCGTCGAAGGCGTAGCCCTGCCTGACTTCATGCGGATACGGATCGTTCTTGATCGGAATGTGCAGGTCGAAGGCGATGTGGTCGTGCACCGCCAACGGTCCGACGCTGACGCGATCCACGCCGATGCCCTGGCCCGCGGCCGGGGCGGCGGCGCGGGTGACCAGTACGAGCAGGAACGATAACGCAGGCAAGGAGCGGCGAAGACAGTCCATAGGGCGCAAACTTTTTTACCATCTCTGGTGTCTCCTTGGGCGTCTAATTGAGCGAACGCATGAAATATTGGGGTTGGCTGTTGCTCAAGCTGACACTGGCGACCGCCGTGGTCGCCGGCTTCTGGACGGTGGTAAGTTGGCTCTTGCCGCCCGCGCCGAGCGGGCTGCTGGCCAACTGGCCGCGCTTTGGCAGCGACCTTTCCTACACCTTCGCGGTGGCGTTTTCCGCCATCCTGGGATTTCTGCTGGGCTGGCTGGCGGCGGTGGACCAGGTCTACCGTTGCCGCACCTGCGTGCGCCGTCTGCGCATGCCGCGCACCGCGGGCAATTACAGCCGCATCATGCTGGGCGGGGCGCCGTATACCGAATATATCTGCACCTACGGCCACGGCAAGCTCTATGTGCCCGAAGTGCACCTCTCCAGCAGCCGGGCCCGCAGCTGGGTCGGCTACGGCAGCCTGTGGGAGAACTTGATGCAGGCCGAGCACGGCCCCGGCCCGGCGCCGGATTAGCCTGGCGCGGGCGGCCGGGTACGCGGCCGCCACTCCAGCACCAGCATCGCCACCACGATCAGCGCCGCGCCCGCCAGCGCCGGCGGGCGCAAGTGTTCGTGCCAGCCGATCATCGCCGCCAGCCAGGCGAACACCGGCTCGAAGGCGAACACCACCGCGGTGTGCGACGCGGGCGTGAACTGTTGCGCCCAACTCTGCACGAAAAATGCCAGCGCCGTCGCCAGCGCCGCGGTGGCGATGAGCGCGACCCCGAGACGCGGCGTCCAGTGCCAGCGCGGCGCCTCCGCCAGCGGCAGCCCGAGCCAGGTGAAGACGGCGGCGAATCCGATCTGCAGCACCGCCAGCTCGCGAAATCCATGGCGGGGAGCCCACTCGCCCAGTGCGATGATCTGCAGCGCGAAGGCCATCGCACAGGCGAGGGTCAGCGCCGGGCCCAGGAGGGAGCCCGTCTGGGCGCCGCCCGCGGCCGGCGCCAGCAGCAGCGTCAGCCCGCTGAGCGCCAGCAACGCGCTCAGCCAGGTCGGGGGCGGCAGGGCGCGGCGCCACCCCAGCGCCAACAGCAGCGGCACCAGGATTACCGACGTGCTGGTGAGGAACGCCGAGACGGAGGGAGAGATGCGCGCCAGTCCGGCATTCTGCAGTCCGTATCCGGCCGCCAGCAGCAAACCCAGCACCGCGCCCGCGCACCAGGTGGCGGGCGCGAGTTCGCGCCAGCGCGGGCGCAGCAGCGCCATCAGCAGCGCGGCGGCGAGGGTGAAGCGCAGCGCATTGAAGCTGAGCGGCCCGGCGTCGCGCAGCGCGCCCTTCACCACCGGAAAGGTCAGTCCCCAGATCAGGGTCACGCCCAACAGCGCGGCGTCCGCCCGCCACGCCGCCACCCGGGCCGGGGCGGAGGAGCGGCCGGGCGGGGCGGTGGCGTTCATGGTGCCGGGGCCGGTGGCGGGCGCCGGCGGCGCCGCGTCGGCGCCGGCAACGCCTGCAGCGCCATCGCCAGCCACAGCACCCGCTCCAGCGCCCGGCTGCGGCCGGTGGGATCGAACCACTCCTGCAGCGTGTGCACACCGCCGCCGTGGCCGCCGGCGCCCAGCCGCAGCGCCTGCCGCCCCTGCGAGATGGGCAGATTGGCGTCGGTGGAAGCACACTGAACCTGGGCCTCGATGCCCAACTGCCGGTCCACCGCGCGCACCAGTTGGAGCAGTGGCGCGTCCGGCGCGAGCGCGCCGCCGGGCCGCTCGCCGATCACCTCCATCCGTCCCCGCACCCGTCCGCTCAGCGCGGCGGCGTTCTCCTGCTCCACCCCCGCCGCCAGCGCCCGCCGCACCGCCCGCGTCAGCACCTCCACGGCGGCGGGTTCGCGCGCCCGCAAATCAAGCTTGAGCTGCGCTCCAGCGGCGATGGCGTTGACCGCGCTGCCGCCCTGCATCCAGCCCAGGTTGCACCCCAGCCGCTCTGCCTGCGGCTCGACCTGGGCCAGCAGCGCCGCGCCCACCCGCACGGCGGCGTGCAGCGCGCTGGCCCGCCCCAAGTCGCTCCAGCTATGCCCGCCCGGGCCTTCGAGCACCAGGCGCAGGCGGCGGCTGGGCAGCGCTTCGGCGGTGATGTGCTCGGTGCCCGGGCCGTCGAGCACCACCGTCCAACCGATGCGCGCCGCGTAGGCCGACTCGCGGCGGAAGAGGTGGCGCATGCCCTTCAGGTCGCCCTCGCCCTCTTCGCCCACGTTGGCCACCAGCAGCAGCGGCGCCGGCAACGCCAACCGCTGCTCGCGCACCGTCCGCGCCAGCGCCAGCAACGCCGCCAGCCCGGCGCCGTTGTCGCAGATGCCGGGCGCGTAGAGCCGGCCGTTGCGGCGCTCGGGGCGCACCGGCGTGCCGGGAGCAAAGGCCGTGTCGAGATGCGCGGTCAGCGCCAGCGCCGGCCCGCGCGGCTGGGCGCCGGGCTGCGACGCGATCACGTTGCCCACCGCGTCCAGTTCCGCCTCCCAGCCCAGCGCCCGCCACTGGCGCAGCATCCACTCCGCCCGCAAACCCTCGAAGTGGGTGGGCGCGGCCACCGCGGTGAGTTCCATCTGCTGCTGCTCGATCCAGGGCTCGAGCGTGCGCAAGCGGCCGCAGGCTTCTTGCAGCGCCGGGTTTTCCGCCAGCCGCCCGATGCGCTCCGCTTCCGCGCCGGCAGGCTCGTCCGCGATGGCGGAGTCAGAGTTGAGGCGGCGCTTCATGCCAAGCTTCCGCCCCATCATAGTCCACCCGCACCAGGTACAAGCCTCGAGCTGGGGCGGTGGGCCCGGCGGCCCGCCGCGCGCGCGCCGCCAGCACCGCCGGAATCTCGCTTCCGCGCCGCGCGCCGCGCCCGATCTCCAGCAGAAAGCCCACCAGGTTGCGGACCATGTGGTGCAAAAAACCGTCGCCGTAAACCTCGTACACCAGTTCGGCGCCTTCGCGCCGCAACTCCGAGCGGGTCAGTCTCCGCTCGCAGCTGGCCAGCGGCGGGGTACGCTTCTCCGGCGCCGCGGCAAAGGAGCGAAAATCGTGCCGCCCCAAGAAGCCCGGCGCGGCCGCGGCCATCGCCGCTTCGTCCAGCCGATATGGATGGTGATAGACATAGCCTGCCAGCCAGGGCGGGCACACCGACTCGCGGTAGATGCGGTAGCGGTAAAGTTTGCCGCGGGCATCGTGGCGGGCGTGAAACCCGGGCGGCGCCTCCTCCGCCCGCAACACCCGCACGCTGGCCGCCAGGCGCGCGTTCAGCGCCCGCTGCAGGCCGGCGCAGGGCAGGCGCGCACGCAACTCGCAATGCGCCACTTGGCCCAGGGCGTGCACGCCGGCGTCGGTGCGGCCGGAACCGTGCACGGTGACCCGCTCGCCGCACACCGCCTCGATCGCCGCCTCCAGCGTGTCCTGCACGTTGGCCAGGCCGGGCTGCGACTGCCACCCATGGAACTCGCCGCCAGCGTAGCTGAGCAGCAAACGGATGGTTCTCACTTCGGTCATGTTGAGAAGGCGGAACGACGGGTAAATGCTGCTATGATCTTAGCTTCGCCGGGTTTTCGCGCCCATCCCGCCCCGGATGCCGGCGGCCCCGGCCCGGAAATTGGCGTCCGGAAGTGAAACGCCGACCCCGCTTTCATCGTAAACCTAGTCCAGGTACTGACCTCCTATGACCATGCGCAGGCTCTCGACGTTCACCCTCTCCTTCCTGCTCGCCGTCTCCCTGCCCGCCGTCGGCCAGACCCTGAACCGCGGGGTTGACTTCAATCCCCAAGGAATCAATTTCGCCAACGGACGCCCCTGGATGCAGACCGTGTTCGGCCAGTCGCCCATCCGCGTGGCGCCGCTTAATCTGCAGAATAGCCCGCGCATCTTCACCCTGCTGCGCAACGGCAAGCTCTATCTGTCGCTGGACGACGCCATCGCGCTGGCGCTGGAGAA
>DAIDIF010000088.1 GCA_027451805.1 Acidobacteriota bacterium | reverse complement strand
CCGCCGCCGCCGCCAGCAGGCGCTCGCCGGGCGTGCGCGCGGCTGGCGCCTGCGCCGCCAGCGTGGCCGCCAGCCCCAGGCTCAGCCCGAGCGCCCAGCCGCACCGCGACCGCCCGCGCGTCGCTGTCGTTGCGTCTTGCCGCTCCCGCATGCCGCCGCCTCGCTTCCGGCTTGCCCGCTTACCGCAGCACGATGAAATCCGTGTGCGGGCTGATGGTGGTGTTGTGGTTGAGGTTGTCGGTGACCGAGATGGTCAACCGGTAGGTGCTCGGCGGCAGGCTGGCCAGCGGCAGCGTCTTCTCGATGGTCAACTGATCCGCCGCATTGCTCATCGTCGCCGTGGTCTCGGTGTGGTCGAGCACGTCCTTGAGCGTGGCCAGATTCTCGATCTGGTAGCGCACCGTCGCCGCCGGCTTGTTGGTGCGCTTGTGGGTGTGCAGGTTGTAGATCTGCAGCCAGATGCCCATGGACTGATTCTGGTGGAACACCGCCGGCGCGCCGATGCCACCCATCACCGGCCGCACCTTGGTGTCGCCCAGAATGAACTGCCCGGTGCCCACGTCCTTGTCCGGCACCTTCTCGATGTCGTCCGCCAGAATGATGCTCGACGACGACAGCGTGGTGTCGTTGTATTCCGGCACCACGATGGCGTAGGCCTTGGTGCCCAGCTTGTTGGGGCTGTTGACGTCCTTCAGCACCAGATTTACTTTGTAGCGGCCCGGCTTCAGCAGCGCCCCGTGCCAGTAGCGCATGGTCTGGGTGGCGCACTCCGGCAGCAGCTCCTGCGGCATGTTCACCCGCGCGGTCTGGTCCCACTGGTCCACCAGCCGGCCGGTGATGGTCGAGATGCGCCCGTAGACGTTGATCTTGCCCTGCTCCACGTGGTCGCTCTCTTTCATCGTCATGTTGCGGCAGTCGATCTGCAGCGTGATCGGCACCAGCACGGTGTCGTCGGTGATCTTCACGAAGTCGGTGCGGTAGCGGAACGGCAGCAGGCTGTAGCTGATGTTGTGGTCCACCACCTCGGAGAGGTCTTTGAACTTGATCGGCGGCGGCGCGAAGATCTTGGCGTAGGTGTCGATCCGGTTGAATTCGCTCTCCGACTCCGGCAGGTAGGAGCCCGCGCCCAGCGTGGTGCCGTTGGTGTTGGTGAAGCGCTGCGATTTGTTCCCCATGCCCATCGCCTCATCCATCGTCAGGCCGGCGTTGGGCACGTGCAGCAGGGCGTCCTTCTCGCCCGGATCCGTGGTCAGATGGAACTCGCCGCACCAGCACTCGTCCACGAACTCCAGCTTGACGTTGGTGCCGATGCCGGGCAGGTAGTTGTAGGTCCAGTCCTCGAAGGGGTAGGTCGTGGTCGAGCCGCCGCCTTCGGAAATCGGCCGGTCGTAGGGCCCGCCGGCATCGTGATTGTCCTCGACGTCGGGCTTGCCCCAGGTGATGTAAATCCGGCCGCGGTCGGTCTTCCATCCCGGCTCGCCCGAGGAGAAATGCTCGTTGGCGTAGGCGAAGCGCTCGTAGTACTTCTCCTTATAGGAGTTGTAGGTGGAGTCCGGATTGGGATTGCGGCGCTGCCAAAACGCCTCGATGAACTGCTCCCGCTCCTCCTCGTTGGTGAGCTGGAGAAAGGCCTGCCGCTCCTGGGGCGTGATGATGTAGGCCACGTCCTCGTTCAGCCACTTCTTGTCTTCCGGGCTGAGTTCTTTTTCCAGCTCTTTTTGCTGCTGCTTGATTTGCTTGGCGGTGAGCGCGTGCTTGGGCGGTGGCAGCGCCTGCTGCTTGGCCTGGCCGGCCAGGCCGGTGCACAGCGCCAAGGCCGCCAACGGCGGAATCCAAATGGAAAGGCGCACAGGCATAGGCTTCAGCGATGAGGTCCCCGGCTTTCGCCCCTGGGCTTGCGGCGGCAATACTCTGCTCAAATACTACGGTGCGCCCGCGCCGCCGGTCAAGCCCTTTTGCGCTCCGGGTGCGCGCCCGCGGAACCCGGCCGGGCCCCGATCCGTAGTCACAAAACGAGGCGCTTTGGCGTTTTCGAGTAAGCTGACTATTAGTCCCCGCGCACCCATGTCCCCCGGTAAAAAACTCCTGCTCTTTGTGGCCATCCTGGTGGTTCTGGGTGGCGTGGTCGCGGTCACGCTGTTGCGGCAAAACCGCGATCAGGTGACGGTGCAAACCGAGCGCGCCGGCGTCGAGACGATCGTCGCCCAGGTCACCGCCTCGGGCGAGATCAGCCCCAAGACCTACGCCGACATCAGCCCCAACAACGTGGGCCAAATTACCAACCTCTACGTCAAGGAGGGCGACCGCGTCCACGCTGGCCAGCTCCTGGCCAAGCTGTGGAACGTGCAGCAGGCAGCCCAGGTCGCCGCCATGCAGGCCTCGCTCAAGACCACCGAAGCCAACCTCGCCGCCCAGCAGGCGGCGCTGGGCACGGCCGCAGCCGAAGTCTACCGTGACACCGCCCAACTGGCCACCGCGCGCCAGAACTGGCGCCGCGCCCAGGCGCTCTATGAGGATCAGCTCCTGGCGCTCTCCGACTTCCAGACCCAGCAGGCCAACTATAAGACCGCGGTGGCCCAACTGCGCGTCTCCCAGGCCACCGAGAAGCAGTCGCGCGCCCAGGTGGCCAGCCTGCAGGCGCAGATCAGCCAGTCGCGCGCCAACCTGCGCTCCGCCGAGGACGTGCTCAGCCGCACCGAGTTCCGCAGCCCGCTCAACGGCATCGTCACCTACCTGCCGGTCCATGTCGGCGACACCGTGGTCATGGGCATCCAGAACTCGCCCGGCAGCGTCCTCATGCGCGTCGCCGATATGTCCGTGGTTTTGGCCAAAGTGCAGGTGGATGAGACCGATATCGCCGCCGTGCACCTGGGGCAGCCGGCCGAGATCACCATTGACGCTTATGGCGACCGCCAGTTCCCCGGCCACGTCACCGTAGTCGGCGATACCGCCATCCTGCGCTCCACCGGCGCCGCCGCCACCAGCGCCACCGGCACCGACCAGGCCAAGGACTTCAAAGTCACCATCCAACTCGACCATCCGCCCCAGGGCATCCGCCCCGGCCTGAGCTGCACCGCCACCATCACCACCGGCACCGCGCCCCACGCCGTGGCCGTGCCCTTGCAGGCCATCGTCGAGCGCGATCCCAGCCAGCTTAAGGCCCCGGCCGCCAATGCCGACCGGCCCGCGGTCCCCAGCACGGTCACCGCCAAGCAAACCCCGATCCAGGGCGTCTTCGTGGTGGATCCGAAAACCATGACCGCCACCTTCGTCCCCGCCGCCACCGGCATCACCGGCGTGGACCACATCCAGGTGCTGAGCGGCGTCAAGGCCGGCGCCGAGGTGGTCACCGGCCCCTACTCCGCCCTCCGCACGCTTGCCGACCACGCCCCCATCAAGGTGGACAACTCGCTCGCCACCCCCAACGCCGCCGGGACGGGCAGCTAGGCACCCGCATGGCCGGCCCGCCTATGCTCGATGCCGCCCCGGGCAGCGCCGCCGCCGCCACCGCCCCCGGGGGCGACGTGGTCATCGCCACCCGCGACTTGTGGAAGATTTATCCCATGGGGGGCGAGGAGGTGGCGGCGCTGCGCGGGGTGAGCATCGCCATCCGGCGCAACGAGTACGTCGCCATCATGGGCCCCAGCGGCTCGGGCAAGAGCACCCTGATGAACGTCATCGGCTGCCTCGACACCCCCACCCGCGGCCAGTACTGGCTCAACCAGCAGTTGGTGAGCGAACTCGACGACGACGAGCTGGCGCGCATCCGCAACCACGAGATCGGCTTTGTCTTCCAGACCTTCAACCTGCTGGCGCGCGCCACCGCCCTGCACAACGTCGAGCTGCCGCTGGTCTACGCCGGCGCCCCGGCCGCCGAGCGCACCCAGCGCGCGCTCGAGGCGCTGCGCAAGGTCGATCTCTTCGACCGCCGCCTGCACCGCCCCAACGAGCTCAGCGGCGGCCAGCGCCAGCGCGTCGCCATCGCCCGCGCGCTGATCAACGACCCCAGCATCCTGCTCGCCGACGAGCCCACCGGCAACCTCGACTCCACCACCAGCAACGAAATCATGGCGCTGCTGGATCGCCTCTGGCAGCAGGGCAACACCATCCTGCTGGTCACCCACGAGGCCGACATCGCCGAGTACGCCCATCGCGTCATCCATATCCGCGACGGCCAGGTGGCGCGCGACGAGCCCACCCGCCGCGGCCGCCAGGCGCAGGGCGCCCCGGCGCAATAGCACCGTGGCCCTGCGCGAAGCCTTCGCCGTCGCCCTCGACACGCTGTGGTCGCACAAGCTGCGCAGTTTCCTCACCCTGCTCGGCATCATCATCTCCATCTGGACGCTGGTGGCGGTGGTCTCGCTGGTGCAGGGCGTCAACGGCTACGTCGCCCTCAAGATCGCCCGGCTGGGCTCCAACGTCATCTCCATCCAGCAGTACAGCCTGGAGGACATGACCGACCAGAAGCTGTTCCGCGTCGCCCGGGTGCGCAACCGCCCGGTGTCGATGCGCGAGTTTGACTACCTGCGCGCCCACGACCGGCTTGCCGCCCAGGTCGCCGCCTCCGCCGGCCGCACCCTCAACACCATCCTCAAGGCCGGCGTCCACTCCATGACCGACGTCAGCGTGCGCGGCGTCACCAGCAACAGCCTGGCGCTGGCCAGCTTCGACGTGCGCGCCGGCCGCTTCCTCAGCCCCACCGACAGCCGCCACGACACCCCGGTCGCCTTCATCGGCGCCGACCTCGCCCACCAGCTCTTCCCCGGTGTGGATCCCATCGGCCAGTCGCTCACCATCGATGGCCACCCCTTCCGGGTCATCGGCGAGGCCAGCCCCCTGGGCAACGTCTTCGGCCAGTCGCAGGACGGCTTCGTGGACATTCCGCTCGGCCTCTACCGCGCCCTCTACGGCACCCAGGACTCGCTCAGCGTCGAGCTGCAGGCACCCTCGCCCGCCCTCCTGCCCGCGCTCACCGAGGAGACGCGCATGCTCATGCGCAACCTCCGCCACCTGCGCTACCAGGACGCCGACACCTTCGGCATCATCGGCGCCGATTCCCTGATGTCGCTCTGGCGCCAGCTCACCGGCGTCATCGCCGCGGTGATGGTGGGCGTGAGCTTCGTGTTCCTGGTGGTCGGCGGCATCGTCATCATGAACATCATGCTGGCCGCGGTCACCGAGCGCACCCGCGAGGTGGGCATCCGCAAGGCGCTGGGGGCGCGGCGGCGCGACATCCTGTCGCAGTTCCTGGTGGAGTCGGCGGTGCTCTCCTCCACCGGCGGCGTGCTCGGCATCCTGCTCGCCTACGGCTTCACCCGCCTGGCGGCGGCGCTCACGCCGCTGCCCTTTTCCCTGCCCTGGCTGGCGGTCGCCGCCGCCTTCCTCATCTCCACTGCGGTGGGCCTGTTCTTCGGCATCTATCCGGCGCAGAAGGCCGCCCGGCTGGAGCCGATCGCCGCCCTGCGCGCCGAAACCTGAGCCATGGCCTCCCACCTGCGCGAAAACCTGCATCTGGCGCTCGACACCGTGCGCGGCCACAAGCTGCGCTCCGCGCTCACCATCCTGGGCGTGTTCGTGGGCACGGTGACGCTGATGGCCATCGGCAGCATCCTCACCGGCTTGAACCGCAGCGTGGTGGACCAGATCGAGAGCTTCGGCACCAACACCATCTTCGTTTACAAGTTCGCCCCCGGCATCCACATCGGCCGCCTCACCCGCGCCGAGCGCCTGCGCCCGCCGATCAGCGACCAGGACATCGCCGCCGTGCGCCGCGGCTGCGGCGCCTGCGCCACCGTCAGCGCCCAGGTGATCCCCAACAACGCCTTCGGCCCGCCCGGCAGCGGCGCCTACAATGCCCGCTACCGCAGCCACGAGGTGGACGGGCTCAACTTCACCGGCGCCGACCCCAACTACATCGCCGCCACCAACCAGACCCTGCAGGCGGGGCGGTTCTTCTCCGACGCCGAGAACAACCACCACCAGAACGTGGTGGTGGTGGGCCACTCCGTGGCCGATGCCCTGTTTCCCGACGCCGATCCGGTGGGCCGCAGCTTCCAGATCAACGGCACCGTCTTCCGCCTGATCGGCGTGTTCGCCCCGCGCAAGGGCGCCGGCCCCAGCCAGCAGGACCTCACCGCCACCATCCCCTTCAAGACCTTCGAGAAGCTCTACCCCGCCGACCAGGAACACGCCATCGCCGCCCTCGCCCGCCCCGGCCTGCTCGCCCAGGCCCAGGACCAGATCGAGCTGGCGCTGCGGCGCTCGCGCCGCGACCAGTGGGGCGCGCCCGACAGCTTCGGCATGGCCACCGCCGACAGCATCATCGCCCAGTTCCACGACATCACCAGCGAGGTGGCGCTGGTGATCGTCGCCATCGCCTCCATCGGCATGCTCATCGGCGGCGTCGGGGTGATGAACATCATGCTGGTCTCGGTCACCGAGCGTACCCGCGAGATCGGCGTGCGCAAGGCGATCGGCGCCCGCCGCCGCGACATCACCCAGCAGTTTCTCGCCGAGGCGGTGGTGCTCACCGGCCTGGGCGGCATCTTCGGCATCGCCGGCGGCTGGCTGATCAGCGAGCTGATCAAAATCGCCATCCCCTCCCTGCCCTCCTCCATCCCGCTCTGGTCGGTGGGCTTGGGCTTCGGCATCTCGGTCGCCATCGGCGTGTTCTTCGGCCTCTTCCCCGCCATGAAGGCGGCCAAGCTCAATCCGGTGGACGCGCTGCGCTACGAGTAGGGGCCCGCGCCCGCGCGGCGCCGGCGGGCGCGGGCGCCGCCGGTCCGGCCACCATC
>DAIDIF010000087.1 GCA_027451805.1 Acidobacteriota bacterium | reverse complement strand
CTGCGGACGGCGGCGCCGGCGCAGCCGGCGGCCACCCGCGCGCAGGTGGCGGCGCTGGAGCGCGAAGTGGAGGCGACGCGGCAGTTGGCGGTGCTCTCGCTCCTGCAGCAGCAGTCGGCGAACGACCGGCTGCAGGGGGTGAACTACAGCCGCCGGCTGCCGGGCAACGATCCCCGCATCGAGCAGGCGCTGCTGCACTCGCTGGAGTACGACCCCAGTTCGGAGGTGCGGCTGGCGGCGGTGGACGCGCTGGCGCGGCGGGGGAGCCAGGCCAGCATCCGCCGCGGGTTGGTGCGGGCGTTCCCGCACCAGACCTCGCCGCTGGTGCAGGTGGCGATGCTGGACACGTTTGTGGAGACACGCGACCAGGGAGCGAAGCCGCTGCTGGAGGCGGTGAGCCACGATCCCGCGTACGACGCCCAGGTGCGGCAGCATGCGATCTGGGCGCTGGGGCAGCCGGGCTGGAATTGAACGTTGGCACCGCACAGGAGACGGACACGATGACGCAACGGGAACTGGAAACCAAGCTGGCAATCGGCGCCGCGCTGGCGCTGGCTTTCGCGCTGTCGCTGGCGGCGGCGGCGCAGGGGCAGGGCGACTGGGATTACCGCTCGGCGCCGCAGGTGACGCAGCGCACGCTGACGCTGGGCGCGGCGCCGCGCATCGTGGTGGACAACCTCAACGGGCCGATCACGGTGACCGGCGACGGCGGCGCGCAGGTGCGCTTCACCGCGACGGAAACCATCCGGGCGCGCAGCCAGGCGGCGCTGGCGCGGGGCGAGCGCGAGGTGAAACTCGACGTCACCCCGGGCGCGGACGGGCTGAAGCTGTATGTGGACGGGCCCTTCCGCTGCGGCGAGGGGTGCACGCACTGGGACAATCCGGGCTACGAGCCCGAGTTCACCTTCGTGCTGCACGTGCCGCGCGGCAGCAGCGTGGACCTGCGCACGGTGAACGGCGGCGAGGTGCGCGCCACGGGCGTGGAGGGACATTTCCGCGTGCGCAACGTCAACGGCGGCATCGCGCTGGCGGACCTGGCCGGGGCGGGCGAGGCGACCACGGTGAACGGTCCGGTGGTGGCGCGCTTTGCCAGCAATCCGGCGAGCAACTGCCGCTTCCGCACCGTCAACGGCAAGATCAGCCTGTACCTGCGGCCCGGGCTGAACGCGAGCCTGCGCCTGCGGACGCTGAACGGGGACGTGTACAGCGACTTCGCCACCACCCCGGTGGCGACGGGCGGCACCGCCGACCGCGAGGGGCGGATGATCGTCTTCCGCCGCGGGCGCATGACCGCGGCGCGCATCGGCGCGGGCGGGCCGACGCTCGACCTGCGCACCCTCAACGGCAGCATCTTTTTGCACGCGACCAAGTAGGCTGGGGTAACCAACGGGCGCGCCAGCGGTTGTATAAGGACAGAGGCTGAACCCATGAACGCTCGAACTCTTCCCTTCTGGATGGCGGCAATCGCGGCGGCGGCGCTGGCGCTGGGCGCGGCGGCGGCGCCGGCGGCGGCGCAGACGCAGGCGGCGGGCAGCGACCGCGTGGTGGTGCCGCTCAGCCATCCCTCGCAGCCGGCGCGGGTGAACGTCGCCATGGTCTTCGGCTCGATCACGGTGCGCGCCTACAACGGCCAGAGCGTGGTGATCACCACCCGCGGCGGGCACGGCGATCATCGCCGCCCGCTGCCGCCCGAGGCGCAGGGCATGCGGCGGCTGACGCTGAACCCGGCGATCACGGCGGACGAGGACGACAACACGGTGAACGTGCACATGTCGCTGTTCGACGGCGGCGGCAACGTGACCCTGGAGGTGCCGGCCGACACCTCGCTCAAGCTGCACACCGTGAACGGCGGCGAGATCTCGGTCACCGGCGTGCATGGCGACCTCAACGTGAGCGATTTGAATGGGGCGATCTACCTCAACCACGTCAGCGGCAGCATCCTGGCGAATGCGCTCAACGGGCGCATCACAGCTACGGTGGACGCGCTCGACCCCAACAAGCCGAGCTCGTTCAGCTCGATGAACGGCACCATCGACGTCACCCTGCCGCCGGCGACGCGCGCCAACCTGCGCCTGCGCACCGACCACGGGGACATCTACATCGACAACGGCTTCAACTTCCAGGTGCGCAACACCCGGGCCAGCACCAGCGAACGCGGGCGGAACGGGATGTTCCGGGTGCGGATCAACCGCACCATCGAGGGCGCGCTCAACGGCGGCGGCACCGAGGTCCGGTTCACCGATTTCAACGGCAGCATTTATGTCAGGAAGGGAAAGTAGCGCGCAGCTTTCCGATTGCAGCGGACCACGGGCGGGGCTCGGCGCCCCGCCCGTGGTGCTTCAGCGCGGCCAGAGCCAGACGAAGACGCAGCCGGTGATCAGGCCGTAGAGCACGGCATCGAGCGTGGACTTGAGCGCGACCACCCAACTGCGGCGAAACCAAATGGTCTGCTGCCAGAGCGCGGCAGCGTAGGCGAGGAAGGCCGCCATGGCGGTGAGATGCAGGATCGAGGGCGGGTAGTGCGGGGCGACCGGCCCGGCGACCAGCGCCGCCAGCGCGCTGACCGCCAGCACGTAGACGAACCAGAGCGCCAGCGGGCGCGTCATCGCGGTCTCGCCCGGCGGCAGGACGGTGAAGACCATGACCGGGCCGCGGCGGTACTTTTCGGCGAAGCCCGAGGCGCGCGCCTCGGCGCGGCCGCCGGGCTGCGCGGGGATGAGGTAGTCGCCCGGCGGCGGCAGCACCGGGCGGAGCGCGTCGGCGAGCGCATCTTCGTTGGGCAGCTTCTTGAAGTCGCCGCGATGCCACGGCGTCGCCATGTGCAGGAAGCCGCTGACCAGGAAGACGGCCACGGCGGAAACCACGATAGGCAGGACGAGCATCATGTCAACCTCCGCAAGCATTTATACATCGCTCAGGGCGCGGGTCGGCCGGGCGCGGCGGCATCCGTCAGGCGGGGGCGGCAGAAGGGGTAGAGGGCGTAGGTGAGGAAGACGATGATGGCGGCGAGGGCGAGGATCTCGCTGGGCGAGAGGACGATGATCGCGAGCGAAAAGAGCAGGCCGGCGAAGGCGATGGCGCGGGTGCGGCGCGGGGCGGGCAGCCCCGGCGGCTGCGGGCGCGCCGGGTCGGCGTACTGCCAGAGCGAGAGCGCGGCGAAGACGTAGAGCAGCAGCGACAGGATCACCGACACCGAAACCAGCCGGCCGAACTGCTCGCCGAGGGTGGGCGAGACGCTGGCGAAGACGCCGAGCGACATCAGCGCCGCCACGATGAGGTAGTTCCACACCGGCACGCCGCCGCGGCCGGCGCGGGCGAAGAGCGCGGGAAACAGGCCGTGCTCGGCGCCCGACTGGCCGGTTTCGGCGGTGATGAGCAGCCATCCGCCGAGCGAGCCCACGGTCTTGACGCAGGCGGTGACGGCGACCAGGATGGCGGCGACGGGGCAGAGCAGCAGGCCGGCGGCGTCGGCGAAGGGCGCGGTCGAGCGCGCCAGCGCGGGCGCCGGGATCAGCCCCATCACGACGCCGCAGGCCGAGAGCGACACCACCGCGGCGATGAGCACGCCGTACCAGGTGGCGCGGGCGACGTTGCGCTCCGGGTTCTCCACCACGGCGGTGGCGATCGAGGCGCTTTCGATCCCGAGGAAAGCCCAGAACATCAGCACCAGCGACTGCGGGAAGGCGCGCCAGGCGGGTTGGCCGGAGACGTTCCAGGAGCGCAGAAACAGATCCAGGCGGAATCCGCGCCAGCCGGCGACGAGCACGAGGGCGATCGGCACCAGCCCAACCAGCATGGCGGCGAACTCGAGCTTGCAGATCCAGCGCGGACCGAGCAGGTTGGCGAAGGTGAGCAGCCAGATCAGCCCCACCGCGGCCCAGGCGAGGGCGTAGGGCGCGGCCAGCGGGCGCACCAGGCTGGCGAGGTAGCCGATGGCGGCCAGGGCGAGCGCGATGTCGCCGATCCAGCAGGACATCCAGTAGAGCGCAGTGGCCTGAAACCCCATGGCGGGGCCGAGGGCGCGCGCGGCGTAGGCGCAGGCGCCACCGCGTTCGGGCGCGTAGGCGCCGAGCAGCCCGAACACGCGTGCCACCAGCAGCGCGCCCGCGGCCGCGATCAGCCAGCCGACGGTGGTCATGCTGCCGTAGACGGCGAGCGAGGCGGGCAGCAGAAACAGCCCCGAGCCGACGATGTTGCCCGCCACCAGCATGGTGGCCAGGAACAGGCCGACTTTGCGCGGCTGCGGCATCTGCTGAAGCGTACACTGGGCGCGAGATGGCAGGCCACGATTGCGACGTGCTGATTCTGGGCGGCGGGCATAACGGGCTGGTATGCGCCGCCTACCTGGCCAAGGCCGGGCTTGCCGTGACGGTGCTGGAGCGGCGCGGCGTGGTGGGCGGGTGCGTGGTGACGGAGGAGTTTTACCCCGGCTTTCGCAACTCGAGCGCCGCCTACACGGTGTCGCTGCTCAACCCCAAGATCATCCGCGAGCTGGAGCTCGAGCGGCACGGGCTGCGGATCGTCGAGCGCCGGGCGCAGAACTTCCTGCCCTCGGAAAACGGCGACTATCTGCTGACCGGCGAAGGGCGGACGGCCCGTGAGGTGGCGAAGTTCTCGCCTCGCGACGCCGAGCGGCTCGCAACTTACGGGCGCCAGTTGGAGGTGTTCGCCGACCTGCTGCGCGGGTTGGTGCTGGAAACTCCGCCAAATGTAGTAGAAGGCGGCGGTTGGCGGGCGCTGCCGGAGCTGGTGCGGGCGGCGCGGCTGGGGCGGCGGGTCAAAGGGCTGGGCCTGGCGCAGGAGCGCGAGCTGCTGAAGCTGTTCACCGCCTCGGCAGGTGACTATCTTGATTCCTGGTTCGAAAGCGACCCAATTAAGGCGGTTTTGGGGTTCGACAGCGTGGTTGGGAACTACGCCAGCCCGTATTCGGGCGGTTCTGCCTATGTTTTGCTCCACCACGTGTTCGGGGAGGTGAACGGCAAGAAGGGCGTCTGGGGGCAGGCGGTGGGCGGCATGGGTGCGATCACCCAGGCAATGGCG
>DAIDIF010000086.1 GCA_027451805.1 Acidobacteriota bacterium | reverse complement strand
CCTGCTGGTGGCCGCCGCACCGCTCTGTTCCGCCTGGTGCGCGCGCCTGCGGGCGTGGTTCCAGCGGCGCCAAGGCGCCGTCTTGAGCCGGCCCTACGCCAACCTGTGGAAGCTCTTTGCCAAGGAGGATCTCCGGCCGCCGGGCTCATCCCCGGTCTTCGCCGCCGCACCGCGCGTGTTGTTCCTCGGCACCTGCCTGGCGGCCGCCGTGCTGCCGGTATGGCAGGCGTCCGCCCTGCTGCAATCGCCCGCCGATTTCTTCCTGCTCGCCGGCGGTTTGGCCCTGGCGCGCTTTGCGCTGTCTCTGGGCGCCTTCGACAGCGGCGGCGCCTTCGCCGGCATGGGCGCGAGCCGGGAAGCGCTGGTGGCGACGCTGGCCGAAGGGCCGCTGCTGCTGGCGCTGACCGCGCTGGCGCTGGTCACCGGCCACAGCAGCCTCAGCGCCATCGCCGCCGCCACCCAACAGCAGCCCCTGGTGCCGATCTCCCCCGTCCGCCTGCTGGCCTTGGCCAGCCTGGCGATGATCGCCTTGGCGGAAGCGGGGCGCATCCCCGTGGACAACCCCACCACGCATCTCGAGTTGACCATGATTCACGAAGCCATGGTGCTGGACTACTCCGGCCCCAGCCTGGCGTGGATCGAATGGGCGGCCTCGTTGCGGCTGCTCCTGTTGCTCACCCTGATCGGCAACGTCTTCTTCCCTTGGGGAATGGCGGCCGGCGCGGGCGGGCTGGGCGCGGGCTGGGCGGTGGCGGCCTGGGCCGCCAAAATCGCCCTCCTGGCCACGGTTGTCGCGCTGGTGGAGGCATGCCTCGCCAAGCTGCGGATGTACGCGGTGCCCGAATACCTGGGGATCGCCGCCGCGCTCGCCGCCTTGGCGGTGGTGTTCACCGCCCTGCCCTGGAGCTGAGAGATGAACACACTCGCCGGTATCGTCGCCGCCAGACTCGTGGGCTCCGCCGCGGTGCTGCTGTTTGTCACCGTGCTGGCCATGGCGGCGGCGCGCCGGCTCGGCACCTGTATCCTGGCTTACGGGTTCCAGTCGGCCGTGCTCGCGGGCCTGGTCTTCGCCACCGGATTTCTTCGCCATTCCGCCACGGCGCTGGCGGTGGGGGCGCTGGTGCTGGGGGTGAAGGTCGTCGCCATCCCCTGGACCCTGATCTTTCTTGCGCGCCGGCTGGCGGTGGTGCCGCGGCTGGCGTCCCGGGTCGCGCCGCTGCCCTCGGTGTTCGCCACGGTCCTGCTGGTGTTCTTCTCGTTCGCGGCGGTGCGCGGTTTTGCCAGCGAGCTGCACGTCACCGAAAGCCTGCTGGCGGCGGCGGTGGCGCTGATGCTGTCCGGCATGTGGCTGATGATCACGCACCGGCTGGCGCTGATGCAGGTGATCGGCGTGCTGGTGCTGGAGAACGGCATCTTTCTGGCGGCGCTGGCCACCACCTTCGGCATGCCGCTGGTGATTGAGGCGGGGGTGATGTTCGATCTGCTGGTCGGCGTGCTGCTGATGGGCCTGCTGGCGTTCCGCATCCGTGACACGTTTGAACACCTGGACGTATCGCGCCTGCGGCGGCTGCGCGGATGACGCCCTGGCTTTTACTCACGCCGCTGGTGTTGCCCGGGCTTGCCGCCGGCGCCCTGGTCGCCGCCCGCCGCCGCTCCGCCGCACTGGTGGCGGGCCTGGCGTGGAGCTTGGGCGCGGCCGAGATCGGTGCGCTCTTCCTGCTGGTGGCCGCCGCGGCCCGGCATCCTCTGGTCTGGTCCGCCTATCTGCGCGCCGACGCGCTGTCGGCATGGTTCCTGCTGACCACGGCGCTGGTGTTCGGCCTGGTGCTGATGTACGCCGCCAGCTACATGCGCCACGTGCCGCCGGAGCGGTTCGCTTCGCTGCCGTGGTTCTACGCCCTGCTGTTCCTCTTTCTGGGAACGATCGTGGGGGTGTATCTGGCGGCCAACCTCGGCCTGATGTGGATCCTGATGGAGGGCACCACGCTGGCTTCGGTACTGCTGGTGGGCTTCTACAATACCGAGCGGGCGGTGGAGGCGGGGTGGAAATATCTGATCGTCTGCACCGTGGGGTTGGCGCTGGGTCTGTTCGGCACGATCGCATTTTACCTGGCGGCGGTGCGCGGCGGCATCGGCTCCAGCTCGGCGCTCGACTGGTCCACGCTGCTCCAGCAGGCGGCCCGCCTGGGGCAAACCCCGCGCCTGCTGGAACTGGGGTGGGTCTTCGTGGCGGTCGGGTACGGAACCAAAGTCGGGTTGGCGCCCATGCACAGCTGGCTCCCGGACGCCCACGCCGAGGCGCCCTCGCCGGTGAGCGCCATGCTCTCGGCGGCGTTGCTGAACTGCGCGCTCTATGCGTTGATCCGGTTCCACCAGATCACGGCGCGCGCGCTCGGCTCCGGCTACAGCCATGCCATCCTGCTGACGCTGGGACTGCTGTCGGTGGGGGTCGGCGCCCTGCTGATGCTGGTGCAGCGGGACCTGAAGCGGCTGTTCGCTTACAGCAGCATCGAGCACATGGGCATCATCGCCACCGGGTTGGGGTTGGGCGGCGCCTGGGGGGTGTACGGCGCGCTGTTTCAGGTCCTGAACCACGCCCTGGCGAAATGCCTGATGTTCTTCGCCGCCGGCAGCGTGCGGGAGCGCTATCGCGAATCGCGCATGGACAAGATTTATGGATTGGGCACGGCCATGCCGCTCACCGCCGGCGCCCTGGTGCTGGGCGGGGTGGCGCTGGCCGGCCTGCCGCCGTTTGGTCTGTTTGTCAGCGAATTCGCCATTCTGCGCCAGGCCTTCGTCACCCATGCCTGGGTCGGACTGCTGCTGTTGGCGCTGCTTTCGGTGGTGTTTGCCGCGCTGGTGCGGCATACCCAGCCCATGCTCGGCGGCCGGCCCGCGACGCCGCCCGAGGGCCCGCGCGCGAGCCGGGGGGGCTTGCTCGCCATGGCGCTCTGCCTCGCTCTCCTTTTGCTGTTCGGCCTGCACCTGCCGGCATGCCTCGAGCGCCTGCTGCGCGGCGCCGTGGCGGTGATCCGCTCATGACGCCGCGCGAGGAGAAGCTGGCCCGCCTGGCTCCGGCCCTGCGCCAGGCTTGGGTGCGGGAGCCCGAACCGCCGCGACTGGTCTCCATCTTTGGCGACACCGGCGAGCGCGGGCCGAGCGTGCATTACCTGCTGGACCGGGGCCAGGCCGACTACGAGGAGATCGAGGTGGAGGCGGCGACGGAACTCGGTTCGTTGACCCCGCTGGCGCCGGCCGCGGCCTGGCACGAGCGCGAGGTGCACGACCGCTTCGGCACCGTGTTCGCCGGCCACCCCGATCCGCGGCCGCTGTTGGGGCACGCTCACGATGCGCTGGCCGCGGCGGCCGCCGCCGACCGCCCCGAGTTCACGCCGGTAGCCGGCGAGGGCATCACCGAAGTCGCGGTCGGGCCGGTGCACGCCGGCATCATCGAGCCCGGCCATTTTCGTTTCTCCACCATGGGCGACCGGGTGATCTTTCTCGAGCTGCGGCACTTCTACACCCACAAAGGGACCGAAGATCTGCTGGCCGGGCTGGAGGCGGCCGCCGCCACGCCGCTGGTCGAATCCGTCAGCGGCGACAACTGCCTGGCGCATGCGGTCGCCTATTGCGAAGCGGTCGAGCAAATTGCCGGGCTCGAACCTCCGCCGCGCGCGCAGGCGCTGCGGCTGGTGGGGCTGGAACTGGAGCGTCTGCTGGCGCATGTGGGCGACTTCGGCGCCCTCTGCGGCGATGTGGGATTCGCGCCCATGCCGGCGCTGGCCAGCCGCCTCAAGGAGGATCTGCTGCGCGCCTCGGCGCGGTGCTGCGGCACCCGCACCTGGCGCGGCGTCGCGATTCCCGGCGGCGTCACCGTGGATCCGCCCGCCGCGCTGCGCCAGGAACTGGCGCATGCGGTCGAGGCCGCCGAACGCGAGTTTGCCACGCTCGCTGGCCTCGCGCTGCGCACGCCTTCCGTGGAGATGCGCTTCGAAGGCGCCGGGGTGCTGACGGCCGGCGCCGCGCGCGACTGGGCCGCCGTGGGACCGGTGGCGCGCGCCAGCGGCGCCAGCCTGGATCTGCGCCGCGCCCGGCCGCGCGGAGCGTATCGCCGGCAGGCCTTCACGCCGCCGATCCTTGCCGCCGGCGACGTCATGGCGCGCGCGCGCATCCGCGTCCTGGAGGCTTCCCTCTCCGCCCAACTCATCCTCGAAACCCTGGCGGACTGGCCCGCGGGCGCGGTGCGCCACCCGGTGCCCGCCGGCCTGGACGGCGGCGGCCTGGCGGCGGTGGAGTCGCCGCGGGGCGAGCTGCTCTACTGGCTGCGGCTGCGGGGCGGGCGCATCCTGCGCTGCGCCATCCGCTCGCCTTCGTTTCAGAATTGGCCGGCGCTGCCTTCCGCCGTCATCGGTGGCATCATCGCCGATTTCCCCATGATCAATAAAAGCTTCAACCTGTCCTACTCGGGGTGTGACCGGTGATCGGCGATCTGCTGCTTCGCACCCTGCGTGCCCCCAACCGCCTGGTGCCGCTGGCATCGCTGGGCGGCGACAACGCCGCCGGCAGCCGCATGCCCGAAATCACCTGCGCGGCGATGACACCGGACATCGCCGGCCGGCTCGCCGCCTCCTGCCCGACGGCGGCCATGCGCAGCGGCGAAGAAGCGGCCGGAGCATTTTTCGAGTTGGATTACGCCCATTGCATCGGCTGCGGCCGTTGCGCGGCGGCGGTGCCGGAGGCGGTGGGACCGGCCCGGAGCCTGCCCGTGTGCGGCGTGCAGCGGGCGCGGCTCACGCGCCGCTGGAACCTCGCCACCGGCGCCGAAGTGGCTCGGCCACCTCTTTCCGGAGCCGCCCTCCCGTTGGTCGGGCTGTGGCCGTGCTTCGATCCCCGGCAACGGACGCCCGCGGGCGCTCAGGGCGTCCCCCAGTTGCCGCGTTGCGCACCGACCGCCGTCCCCGAACTCCCACGGCTGGACCGCTGGCTGGGCCGCGCGGTCAACATTCGCCAACTCGATGCCGGCTCCTGCAACGGCTGCGAGGCCGAGATCAGCGCGCTCAACAACCCCTATTACGATCTTGAGCGCCTGGGCGCGCATTTTGTCGCCTCGCCGAAGCACGCCGATCTGCTGTTGGTCACCGGCCCGGTGACGCGCAACATGGAAGAGGCGGTGCGTCAGACGTACGAGGCCGTGCCCGCTCCCAAGCTGGTGGTGGCGGTGGGGGCTTGCGGGTGCAGCGGCGGCGTCTTCGCCTCCAGCCCGGCGGTAGCCGGGCCGGTGGACCGGATCATTCCCGTGGACGCCTACATCCCGGGATGCCCGCCCACGCCCGCCATGCTCGCCACCGGCCTAGCGGCGGTGCTGCGGCGCCGTTGACCGGCGCGGGCCCCAGCGCGGCTGCGCCGCGCGTCCCGCTTGTGCTCGCGCCGGCGCGGGGCCCCGAAAACCCCGCACCGGCGCTGCGCGCGGCGGAAACTCAAACTCCGAACGCTAGGCTGTCCCGCTACTCTGCAAACCCCGCATCGCATCCTTGAGGTGCAGCTTCAGCTTCTTCAGCCGCACTGCTTCGAGCTCTTCCTCGGCGCTGAGGAAGCGTTTCTGATGAAGTTGCTGGAGCTGATATTCGAGCGCCGAATGCTGGGCCGCGAGTTCTTGCTGCCGGGACGCCAATGCAGGAACCGAGGATTGACTGGCCGCCATCCTTTATCCTCCGGGTGCGCGAACACCCTCAAGCTACCACCACTCCATGGTAGGATCAACCCCTTCCATGGACGGCGCGCTCATCGTCAACAAACCCTCTGGATTGACCTCCCACGACGTGGTGGCGCGGGTCCGCAAGCTCTCCCTCGAACGCTCCATTGGGCATCTCGGCACGCTCGACCCGGCGGCGCGCGGCGTTCTGCCGCTGCTGCTCGGCCGGCTTACCCGGCTGGCGCAGTACTTTCAGGGACGGGATAAGGAGTACGAAGGCGTTATCCGCTTCGGTTTCGCTACCGACACATATGATGCCGAGGGTGAGCCTACGACCGCAGTCGCCGCGCGAATCCCAAACCGGGAGGAGATCGAGGCGCTGCTGCCGCGATTCCGCGGGGAAATCCAGCAAGTGCCGCCGCCCTTTTCGGCGAAGAAAGTGCATGGCGTGCCGGCCTACAAACTGGCGCGGCGCGACCAGCCGGTCGAGCTGGCGCCGGTGGCGGTGACGATTTCCGCGTTCGAGTTGCTGGCGCTCGAAGGCGACCGCATGCGGTTTCGCGCCGTCTGCTCCAGCGGCGGCTACGTGCGCGCGCTCGCCCACGACCTGGGCGCGGCGCTCGGCGCCGGCGCCCATCTGGCCGAGCTGACGCGGACTCGTCTGGGCGAGTTCTCACTCGCCGACAGCCATCCGCTCGATGCCATCGCCGGGCACGCCGCCGCCGGCACGCTGGAGGATCTCCTGCTGCCGCCGCTGCGCCTGCTGCCGGAGTTCCCCGCCGTGGTGGCGCCGCCGGAAGCGGTGAGCCGCCTGCTGCACGGCCAGGCCGCGAACCTGCCCGAGTTCAGCCGCGCTGCGATGGTGCGCGTGTTCACGCCGGATGAACGCCTGCTCGCCATCGGGCGGCGGATCGCGGGAAGTTTGTTTCATCCGCAGGCGGTGTTCGCCGGCGGCGAGGCGGCTAAGTCCTGACGGGTACGGTAAGCTCGATCAGCTTCGCAGGGCGGTTGGGCGGCGTCAACGCCGGCGGAAGTGGATCGCCGTGTTCAAGGCACGACTTCGCGATCTTGCTGGCCAGATCTTGCTACGCGGCAACTTGCAGATGCCCTGAGCGCCAGCGGGCGTCCGTTGCCGGGGATCGAAGCACGGCCACAGCCCGACCAGCGGGAGGGCGGCATGAGCAAAAGGTGGCCGAGCCACCTGGGTACGGTTCGGCTGTTGAGCCGGCTGGGGGTGGCGACTCCGTTCGCGAGACGTTCAGACGGCGGGGGACGCCCATCGGGTTCGCGCGTCGTAGTGCCGGGTGTCCGCGGGGGGGGAGGGCCTTTTACGTAAACCGGCGGTATCCCGCTGATTCGATGTGGCTGGGCTTCGTAAACGCCATAGTGCGTTTGCGTTTGCTGAGCGCATAGGCGCAACCGAAGCGGCGCCAGGGCGTTCATGGTCGAGCGCCCTGGCGGTTCTGAAGAAGCAGATTGTCAAACCGTCTCGAACCGACTGAGCGCGATCCGTGCCCTGGGGCAAGCGGGAGCCGATCTCCCGCCGACACAGCTCTGATGTGGGATCGGGCGAAAGGGTTAGCCGGGCCGTGCGTCAGCTGGGCGCGCTAGGATTGAGCATGGCCGATCGCACCGCCGCCGCGGCCGCCCGCGGCTTGACCACCACCGAAGCCGCCTTCATCGAAGCCGCCCACAACGCCGGCCGGCTCTATATTCATCAGCCCTACGAGCTGTATAGCGAGGAGAATCACGAGGCCTGGCGGCGGTTGTTCGCGCGCATGCAGCCGCAGTGGCGGCGCTTCGCCAATCCGCAGTTCCTCAAAGGCATCGACTCGCTCTGCTTTGACGCGTCGCAGGTGCCCCGCCTGGAGGACGTGAACCGGTTTTTGGCGCCGTTGACCGGGTTCCGCGCCAAGGCGGTGAGCGGCTACGTGCCGGCGTTCGACTTTTTCGACTGCCTCAGCAAGCGCGAGTTCCCGACCACGATCACCATTCGCCGCGCCGACCGGCTCGACTACCTGCCTGAGCCGGACATCTTCCACGACATCGCCGGCCACGTGCCGATGCACACCGACCCCAAGTTCGCCGACGCGCTGGTACGCTTCGGCAACTGCGCCCACACCGCCGCGCGCATGGCGGCAGAGGCGCCGAACCCGGAGGAAAGGCAGCGCCGCCTGACCAGCATGATCAAGGCGCTGGCGCGGTTCTTCTGGTTCACGGTGGAGTTCGGCCTGATGCAAACGCCGGAGGGCGTGCGCGCCTACGGCAGCGGGTTGCTGAGCTCGTTCGGCGAGCTGGAGCACGCGCTGACCGCGCCCGAAGTCCAGCGCTATCCGCTGCAAATGGAGTGGGTGGTCAACCAGGGCTTCGACTACCACCATTACCAGCCGCTGCTGTTCCTCATCGAGGGCTTCGACCACCTGTTCGCGCTGGTGGACGAGCTGGAGCGCCGCCTCGCGGCGGGCGCGCTGAGCAACGTCGCGCCCGGCGCGCCCGACATCAACGACGCCGACGCCAGCAGCTTCCTGCGGGCGGAGTAGCGGTGGAACGGATGCCCGGCTGGCGCCGCGCCTTGCGCCTGCGCGCGCATCGCGCCCTGGCGCGGTGGAGGGGCGGTGGCGTGGGGGTGCGCGCGGCGCCGGGCTGGCGGGTCACGGCCTCGCCCGACGGCTACGAGGACCTGCGCTACTGGCTGCGCTACGAGGCGGGGACGTTCGCCGCGCTGCGCCGCATCTGGCGCCCGGGCATGGCGGTGCTCGATGTGGGCGCCCACCACGGCGTTTTCAGCCTCTGCTGCTGCCCCCACCGGCGGCGCGGCGAGCCGCCGACGCGCGTGCTCGCGGTCGAGCCGTCGCCCGCGGCGCTGCCGCTGCTGCGCGCCAACCGCGCCGTGCAGCGCGCCGACTGGATCGTCGAGCCGGTCGCGGCGTCGGATGGGCCGGCGACGCTGCGGTTCTACCCCGGCCTGATCCACATGCTGGTCGCCGCGCCCGAGCTGCACGCGGAGCCCGCCGGCGCCGCGCCGGTCGAGGTCGAGGCCGACACGCTGGACGCGATCTGCGCCCGGCATGGCTTCACGCCGGACCTCATCAAGCTGGACGTCGAGGGGTTCGAGAAGGAGGCGCTGGAGGGCGCGCGCGGGCTGCTGGCGTCCGCGCGGCCGATGGTCATTCTCGAATGGCACTGCGCCATGCTGCGGGCGCGCGGGCTCGGGGACGGTGCGCCGCTGGCTGCGTTGGTGCCGCTCATCGAAGCCGGTTATCGCTTCGAGCCATACGAGCATCCCGAGCTCGGGACCGTAGCCTCCGGAGATTTGCGGCGCCTTGCGCCGCAGGATATCTATCGTTTCCTTTGCACGCCCGCAGTCAACTGACGCCCGCCGCGTGGCTATTGTCGTTGACTGGCGCGGGCCCCCGCGAGCGGCTTGTTCGCACCGACTTGGCCCGGGGCGCCAACGGCGCGGCACCCGCGTGCGGCGCGAGGCTCCGCGCCCGGCCACTGCCTTGACCCGCCGCTCCATTGTGGGCACAATGGCTACATGGAACGAGGCGTGGTCGGCGCTCGCGAACTCAAGACCCGGCTCGGCGCCTATCTCCGCCGGGTGCGGGAAGGCCGCACGCTGCTGGTCACCGAGCGCGGCGAACCGGTTGCCGAGCTGCGACCGCTGCCGGCGGACACGAGCGTTCCGGCAACACTGCTGAAGCTGTCTGGCAGGCGGGCGGTCACGCTTCCACTCAGCAAGGAAATGCCTCCCTTTCGGCCGATCCGCAGCCGCGGCCGCACGCTGGCAGAAGCCATCCGCGAAGGCCGCGAGGATCGCTTCTGAACTATTTTGACGCCAGCGCGCTGGTCAAGCGCTATGTGCAAGAACCGGGCGCCGTGGCTGTCCGCCGGCTGCTCAAAGCCGGCCCGGCCGCGGTGAGCCGGCTCTCGGAAGTCGAAATCGCCTCCGCCCTGGTGCGCCGGGCGCGCGAGGGAGCCTTCTCGGCCGAGGAACGGGATCGCGCGCTGGCCTCGCTCCCCGGCGATCTGGCCGCATGGATCATGGTCGAGCTCACTGCCGAGGTGGCGGCAGGGGCGCGAGAGCTTTTGTCGCGCCGCCGCCTGCGGGCCGGCGACGCAGTGCAGTTGGCAAGTTGCCTGTATCTCCAGCGCGAGACCGGCCAGGCGCTGCCCTTCATCGCCTTTGACCGCACCCTGGCCGAGGCGGCGCACCAGGAGGGATTGAAGGTCCTTCCCGCGCCCAGGCGCTCCCCCTGACGCGGTCGTCCTCGTAGCGGTCCATTGAGTGGCGCGGGCCCCAGCGCGCGGCACCTGGGAGACGCCCTGAGCGCCAGCGGACGTTCGTTGCCGGGGATCGAAGCACGGCCACAGCCCGGCCAACGGGAGGGCGGCTCCGGAGAGAGGTGGCCGAGCCACCCGCAGGGCGGCTGCGCCGCGGCATACGATACACTAGCGCGCGGACCTCACGATGGCCGCTTCTTCCGCCCCTTCCGCCAGCCCCCGGGACCGCATAGCCGGCCTCGACGGGCTTCGTGCGGTCGCGGTGCTGCTGGTCATGGCCGATCACCTCATCACCACGATGGGCTACGGGTCACCCAACGGCGCCAACGCGTTCGTCGCCGCTGGCTATGGCGGCGTCTGTG
>DAIDIF010000085.1 GCA_027451805.1 Acidobacteriota bacterium | reverse complement strand
TTCCGCACCCACGACTACGGCCGGCATTGGACCGAGATCGACGCCGGCCTGCCGCCGAACGCCGCCACCGATGTCGTGCGCGAAGACCCCGTGCGCGCCGGCCTGCTCTATGCCGGCACCGAAACCTCGGTCTACGTCTCCTTCACCGACGGCAATCACTGGCAGCCGCTGCAGCTCAACCTGCCGCACACCTCGATGCGCGACCTGACCATCCACCAGAACGATCTGGTGGTCGGCACCCACGGCCGCGCGTTCTGGATCCTCGACGACCTCACCCCGCTGCGCCAGCTCACGCCCGCCGTCGCCGCCGCGCCGGCCTATCTCTTCAAGCCCGAGGCCGCCTACCGCATCCGCCGCAACGTCAACACCGACACGCCGCTGATCCCGGAAACGCCGCAGGGAAAGAACCCGCCCGATGGCGCCATCCTCGATTACACGCTGCGCGCGCCCGCCTCTGGCCCGGTGACGCTGGCGATCTACGATGCCTCGGGCGCGCTGGTGCGCCGCTATTCCAGCCAGGACCGCCCCGCCGCCACGCGCGCCCAGCTCGAACAAACCCTCACCGTGCCGTTGTATTGGGTCAAGCCCTTCCAGCCGCTTTCGGCGGCGGCCGGCATGCACCGCTTCGTCTGGGATCTGCACGACCCGCCGCCGGACGCGCTGCGCCGCGGCTACCCCATCTCCGCCATCGTGCACGACACGCCGCTCTATCCCCGCGGCGCGATCGTGCCGCCCGGCGTCTATACCGTCAAGCTCACGGTGGACGGGGAAACCTACACCCAGCCGCTGACGGTGAAGATGGACCCGCGCTCGCGCATGACCTCGGCCCAACTCGAGGCGCAGTTCCATCTGGCCCAGGCGGTCGACGCCGCCATCGACCGCACCGCCGCCGCCGCCCGCCGCACGCCGTCGCTCGCCCCGCAGCTCGATCGCCTCAACGCCGCCCTCGCCGCCTTGGTCGGCGGCAGCACCGAAGTCCCCGGCTTCGACGCCGTGGACGAGCCCGTCACCGCCGCCCAGCGCGCCACCTGGCAGCGCCTGCAGGCCGAGATGAACCGCCTGCTGCAATGACCGCCTTCTGAAGGGAACGGGCAGGCGGCGGTTGCGGGCCCGTGGCGGCGACGTCTGGACCCACACGATGAGCGCGGCTTGGCAGCTCGTTGGCATGGAACTGTGCATCGCTGCTGCCGGCGCTTTCCGGTCTTGGCGGAGCCGTTATCGGCGCCGGTGGCGCAATCCTCGCGCAGCGGCTCTTCGCCGCCTGGGAGCACAAGGGCGGGAACCTCGATGCGGCGCTCTCGAACTTGCACGAGGTCGTCACAGAGATCCGCCGGCTCGCCCAAGGGGAACTTGGGCTCCGGGAGCACCGGGACGCGGAAGCGCGAGCCACCGAGGCCGCTCTCCAGGCGGACCGGAACGGTGATGCCCTCTTGATCGGGCCCCGCAGCCAGGTTCTCGGAGAAGCGCGTTGGCGGCGTAACGAGAGCCCGGCCGCGATTGCTGCCGCCGTGTCGGCAAGCCGATGACGCGGACCAGGGTCGCGCTGCGGGCCGTGTTGTCGGCGATTGCCGCGCTTGATGTGGCGTTGGTGGCCGGTAAGCAGCTCGCAGCGCGCGAGCTTTACGCTGCGTTGTCGCCGTTCGCACGCGCCGCCGGACAAATCCCGCTGCCTACCGGCTACCTCCCCGACGGCGCTCGCTACCACCCGCCCCAAGCGTTCAAGTGTGCGCTGCTGGAATACACGAGCACGGAGTGCGAGTACTGCCGCGCCGGCGCACCCGCCGCCGCCGAGCTGGTTCAAAAGGCGCAGGCGCGCGGTTGCACCACAATCTTAATCTCTCCGGCGCCCAGCGAGCTTCCTGTGCGAATGCCACCAGGGCAGCTCGCGCTCGCCTACGTCGCGCCGAAGTGGCTCAGCCTCGCCCCCCACCTGCAGCTCGAGCCCACGACAGTCTTGCTCGCCCCGGGCGGCAGGATCGCATGGTACCGCACCGGCGAGCTGACCGCGCGAAGTGTCAGGCAGGCCCTTGCGCGCCTGCGATCCGCTCTCCCCGCTGGTTAGCGGCCACGATGCCGCTCATTGGCCGCCGCCCGCGCCACCAACCAGCCCGAGCAGCACTACCTCACCCTCCGAGCCGCGCGGCCGGCAAGCTGACCCGCCGCTGTCAGCGCAGCCAATAGATGGGCAGCAGTTTCGAGATCGCCGCGAAATCGCGGTGGGCCGTATAGAGCTGCGCCGCCCTCACCTGCGCGAGGGCAGCCGCGAATGCGTCGCACAGGGCAAGTCCGTAGCCCTGCTTGAGCCGCGCCGCGGCCTCCGCGAGCCCTCGGTCCGCCGCTACGATCTGCAGCGGCGTAGCATCGACGAAGCGGCGCAGGATCCCGCCCCCCTCCCGCGGCCGTTTGCGCTGGGTGCGATAGACCGCCTCCGCCCAGTTGACCGCGGTGATGAGAACCGGGCGCGACGCCGCCGGCCGCCGCGAGAACAAGTCTTCGACGGCCCGCGCGCCGGGCTCGTCAAACAGCAGGGCAATCAGCGCGGATGCGTCCAGCACCGCCGGCTTTACCACCGGTCTTCCTTCGTCTTCTCGCGGCGCCGGTCCTCAAGCAATTCGTCCACCGCCGAGCCTTCTCCGGGCCGGAGCTTGAACGCGCCACGGAACGAGCGCAAGTAGGCAGGCGTAACCGGCTGCATCGCGATCCGCCCATTCTCTTCGAGAAATACGATTCGCGTGCCCGAGGTGATGCCAAAACGGCGCCGGAGCCGGACCGGTATGGCCACCTGACCCTTCGTGCTTACGCGGCCGGACAGCGAGCCGCCCGCGCCGCGCTCGCTCGGCCCCGGGCCCGGCCCGTACGCGGGTGGACCGGCATTGCGCCCACCGCCCGACTCTGCGACCCAGCCCTTCCGCGGCCAGACGCGGTACAGATACCAGTTGACAGCCTTGCGTGCTCCCTGGCGCGTGCGCAGCTCCGGCTCGACGCCATCGGCGACCTGAGCTGCGGTCGCGCCCGGATGCCGGACCAGCCACCTCAAAATGACGCCCTGCTGCCCCCCGATCTCGTCGGGGTGCGGAGCATCGCCGGAAAGCCAGTACTGTCGTACCATCCTCATTGCCTTCCACCAGTCACCAGCAAGCATACCATGTTGAAATATGTAAGTCAAACGACAGTGCGGCAAGTGAGCCCCGCCACGCATGGAATGCACCCGCCGCGCGAATCACCCGCACGCTACCGGCATCGGAAGCCCGGCTGCGGCGCCATGCCCGCGTTCCACGCCGGCGCGAAGCGCCCGTTGAGCAGGTTGCGGATCGGCCGGATCATGGAGGTGATCGAGGCGGTCATCAGGCCGACGTCGAGGTGGGCCAGGTCGTCGTTGGGGCGGTGGTACATCGGCTGCATGCCGAAGCTGGAAATGGTTTGCGCCACCACGCCGTCCTCGGCGAGCTGAATGTTATCCGAGCGGCAGAAGAAGCCCTGCGCCGGGTGCGGATCGGCGACCAGCTTGGCGCCCTCCGCCGCCAGGTGCGGTCCCAGGTTGCTGCGCGACCAGCCGGTGAGCCAGAGCGTGTGCGGGGGCACCTTGGCGTCGGGCCAGCCGATCATCTCGAACTCGAGGTTGGCGAAGAAATCGTGCAGCGGCACCGGCGGGTGCTGGGTGAAGTAGCGCGCGCCGTAGCCGCCGTCCTCCTCGCTGCCGAAAAAAGCGAAGTACACCGTGCGCCGCGGCCGCGGCCCCAGCGCCAGCACGCGCGCCAGCTCCAGCACCGCCGAGCAGCCGGAGGCGTCGTCGTCGGCGCCGTTGAAGATGTCGTCGCCGTCGAGCGCCCGGTCGGGGATCACGCCCAGATGGTCGAGATGCGCGGTCAGCAGCAGCGCGCGCGCCTGCGGATCGCGGCCGCGCAGCACACCCACCACGCTGGCCGTGGTGCCCAGGTTGGGCGAGGGCAACGCGAATCCCGGAAGGATCGCCGCCGCCGGGCCCTGCACGATGCCCGGCGGCGGCGAAACCCTCCGGCCCGGGGCGATTTCGATAAAGCCGCCGTCGGCCGCCGCCGGCGCGATGCCGTAAGACTCCAGTTCGCTGGCGACGTAGGTGGCCGCGAGCAGCTCGTCGCGCGTGCCGCTGCCGCGGCCCTTGAGCGCGTCGCTGGCGAGAAAGTTCTCGTAGGCCTGAATGCAGCGGCGGCAGGCGGCGTTGGGGTTGAGCTGGGGCGGCGGCGCCGGGCGCGCGGCCGGCGGCGGCAGGAGCGCGGCAGTCAGCAAGGCGAGCAACAGCTTCATCGGTCCAATTTACCGCAGCGGGGGTATACTTCGCCCCAAGAAGCCCCATGGCGACGCCGGTTACCGATCCCCGCCCGCTGCCGCGTCCGCAGCCCCGCTGGCACTGGCTGACGCGCCTGGCCTTTCGCTTCTGCGTGCTCTACTTCAGCCTCTACATTGTGCTGACGCAGATGCTGACCTCGCTGCTGTTCGCCGCCACCAACGACAACGGCGCCTTCGAGCTGGACAACACCCGCCCGGTGCAGGCCGCCGTCGCCTGGGTCGCGGCGCATGTGTTTCACCTCGCCCGCCCCCTGGTGATGGTCGAGACCGGCAGCGGCGATCGCGTCTTCGACTGGATCGAAGTCGCCTGCATCCTGGCGCTCGCCCTCTTCGGCACGCTCGTCTGGTCACTGTTCGACCGCAAGCGCGCTGCCTATCCCAAGCTGCTGGCCTGGTTTCGGGTGGTCGTCCGGTTTGCGCTGGCGGCCACCCTGCTCACCTACGGTGCGGTCAAAGTCTTCCCCCTGCAGATGCCGTTCCCCTCGCTGCAACGGCTGGTCGAGCCCTACGGAAACTTTACGCCCATGGGCGTGCTCTGGTCCGCGATCGGCGCCTCGCCGCGCTACGAGTTCTTCGCCGGCGCTGCCGAGATGCTGGGCGGCGTGCTGCTGCTGATCCCGGCGCTGTCGTCGCTGGGCGCGATGGTCGCCTTGGCGGATGCGGTCGCGGTCTTCACCCTGAACATGACCTACGACGTGCCGGTGAAGCTGCTGTCGTTCCATCTGATCCCGATGGCGCTGTTTCTGCTCGCGCCCGACGCCAAACGGCTGTGGAAGCTGCTGGTGCGCAACCAGGCGGTGGCGCCGGCGGCGCGGGCGCCGCTGTTCCGCTCGCGCTTCGGCAACCGCCTGGCGCTCGTGGCGCAGTTGGCCTTCGGCGCGTTTCTGGTCGGCGCCAACCTCCACAGCGCGCACGCGATGGTCGGCGTCTACGGCGCGAACCGGCCCAAGTCCGCGCTCTACGGCATTTGGGACGCCAAGACCTTCACCGTCGACGGGCAAACCCATCCCGCCCTCATCACCGACGCCGCGCGCTGGCGGCGGGTGGTCTTCGACCTGCCCCAGTTCGCCGCGATCGAGTCCATGACGGGCGGCTGGACGCGCTACGGCGCCGACATCGACTTCGCCGCGCAAACGCTGACCCTCACCCGCCCGGGCGACAAGAGCAGGGAGGCGGTGTTCCGCATGAGCCAGCCGGCCCCGGGCGAGCTGGCGCTCGACGGCATCATGGGCGGGCGCCACCTCCAGGTGCTGTTGTCGCTCGTGGATCGGGCCCATTTTTTATTGGTGCGGCGCGGCTTCCACTGGATACAGGATCGCCCGTACAATCGCTGACATGCGGCTTCGAATTGGTTTGGGCGTGATATGTCTCACCGCCCTGGCGGCGGCGCAGGTCAACCCCTCCCTATTTTCCGGCATGCGCTGGCGCCTGGTGGGGCCCTTCCGCGCTGGCCGCGTCTCGGCGGTGGCCGGCGTCGCGGGGAACCCGGCGGTGTATTACATCGGCAACCCCGGCGGCGGCGTCTTCAAGTCCAGCAGCGGCGGCGAGGTGTGGAAACCGGTCTTCGATCACGAGCCGGTCTCCTCCATCGGCGCCATTGCGGTCGCGCCTTCGAACCCGCAGATCGTCTACGTCGGCACCGGCGACGTGGATAACGTCGGCGGATCGGTCAACGAGGGCGACGGCGTCTACCAGTCCACCGACGCAGGCCGCACCTGGCGCCATCTCGGCCTCGACGACACCCACCACATCGGCGCGCTCTGGGTCGATCCGCACAACCCCGACCTCGTGCTGGTGGCCGCGCTCGGCCACACCTACGCCGCCAACCCCGAACGCGGCGTCTTCCGCTCGACCGATGGCGGCCGCACCTGGACCAAGGTGCTCTATGAAGGACCCTCGGTCGGCGCCATCAGCTTGGCCGCCGATCCGGATAATCCGCGCGAGCTTTTCGCCGGCCTGGAGTGGCACGCGCCCATGCCTGGCGGCCGCGGCCGGCGCGGCTTCGGCGGCTTTGGCCGCAGCCGCGGACCGGCGCCGCCGGCGCTGCCCGGCACCGGCATCTACAAGTCCACCGACGAAGGCGCCACCTGGACCCCGGTGCGTGGCCACGGCCTGCCGGCGTCGAGCCTGGGCCGCATCGGCCTCGCCGTCGCCGCCCACACCCAAGGCCGGCGCGTCTTCGCCATCACCACCGCCGGTCTGTACCGTTCCGACGATGCCGGCGCGACCTGGCGCCGCATGGCCGCGGGCGATCCGCGCATCATGGGCAGCGGCTACTTCAGCGAGGTCTACGTCTCCCCCGCCAACCCCGACGTCGTCTACGTCATGCAGACCTGCGCCTACCGCTCCACCGACGGCGGCGCCCACTTCATCGCCTGGAAGGGCGCGCCCGGCGGCGACGATTACCACGAGATGTGGATCTCCCCCGCCAACCCGCAGCGCATGATCCTGGGCGTGGACCAGGGTGCGACCATCTCGCTCAATGGCGGGCGGCAATGGAGCCGGGGCTGGT
>DAIDIF010000084.1 GCA_027451805.1 Acidobacteriota bacterium | reverse complement strand
GTTCGAGCCAGAGGTTGTGGCTTCCGACGGCGGGGGGGCCGGCGAGGGCGCGGGCGGCGTTGCCGGTGGTGGAGAGGGAGAGCTTGCGGGCGGAATAGGCGTTGAGCAGATAGGAGGCGAGGCGGCCGCGCTCGATGACGGGGGTGCGGCGGGTGGGGACGCCTTCGGCGTCGAAGGGGGAGGAGCCGAGGCGGCCGGGGAGGGTGCCGTCGTCGAGGAGGGTGACGGACTCGGCGGCGACCGGCTGGCCGAGGCGGCCGGCGAGGAAACTGGACTGGCGATAGACGGCGTCGCCGGAGGCGGCTTCGAGGAGATGGCCGAGGATGGAGCGGGCGGCCTGGGGATCGAAGACGACGGGGACGCGGGCGGTGGGGACTTTGCGGGCGCCGAGGCGGCGGAGGGTGCGCTGGGCGGCGGTGCGGCCGACGGACTCGGGGGATTCGAGCTGATCGGGGGAGCGGGCGACGGTGTACCAGTAGTCGCGCTGCTTGGCGCCGTTTTCGGCGGCGATGGGGACGGCGCTGAGGGAGCAGGAGGAGCGGCGGACGGCGCCCAGGAAGCCGAGCGAGTTGGCGAGGATCTTGACGCCTTCGCCGGCGTCGAAGGAGGCGCCGTCGGAGTTGGTGAGGCGGGGATCGGAGTCGAGGGCGGCGCGCTCGGCGCGGAGGGCGAGGGCGAGGGCCTCGTCGGGGGTGACGGCGGCGGCGGCGGGGGAGTAGAGGGCGAGGTCGGTTGGCAGTGCGCCGAGGTCGCGCGGATCGGGCAGGCCGGCGAAGGGGTCTTCCGAGGCGCTGGCGGCGATGGCCAAGGCGGCGTCGAGCATGCGCTCGACGGCGGGCCAGGCGAGGTCGGAGCTATGGGTGACGCCGGTGCGCTGTCCGCGGAAGACGCGGATGCCGAGCGAGCGGCCTTCCGCCTGGTGGATGGATTCGGTTGCGCCGAGGCGGACGGCGACGGAGAGAGAGCGGCCGGTGGCGACGACGCACTCGGCGGCGGAGGCGCCGCGGCGGGCGGCTTCGGCGACGATGCGGGCGGCGAGGTCCTGGAGCTCGGGTTCGATCCCGGCGGGCGGGGTCACGATTGGGTGCCGCCGACGGTGAGGCGATCGATTTTGAGGGTGGGGATGCCGACGCCGACGGGCACGCTCTGGCCGTCCTTGCCGCAGGTGCCGATGCCCTGGTCGAGGCGGAGGTCGTTGCCGACGCGGGAGACGCGGGTGAGGACGTCGGGGCCGTTGCCGATGAGGGTGGCGCCGCGGACGGGGGCGGTGATTTGGCCGTCCTCGATGAGGTAGCTCTCGGAGGCGGAGAAGACGAACTTACCGTTGGTGATGTCCACCTGGCCGCCGCCGAAGTTGACGGCGTAGAGGCCGCGCTTGACGCTGCGGATGATGTCCTGGGGATCGTCGTCGCCGGCGAGCATGTAGGTGTTGGTCATGCGCGGCATGGGCATGTGGGCATAGCTCTGGCGGCGGCCGTTGCCGGTGGAGGCGGCGCGGGTGAGGCGGGCGGAGAGGTGGTCCTGGAGGTAGCCCTTGAGGATGCCGTTCTCGATCAGCGTGGTGCACTGGGTGGGCGCGCCCTCGTCGTCGAGGTTGAGGGAGCCGCGGCGGCCGGGGAGGGTGCCGTTATCGACCACGGTGCAGCGCTCGCTGGCGACGCGGCGGCCGATGAGGCCGGTAAAGGCGGAGGTGCCCTTGCGGTTGAAGTCGGCCTCGAGGCCGTGGCCGATGGCCTCATGCAGCAGGATGCCGGGCCAGCCGGGACCGAGGACGACCTCCATCTCGCCGGCGGGGCAGGGGCGGGCGGCGAGCTGCTGCACGGCTTCGCGCGCGGCCTGCTCGCCGAGGGACTCGGGGGTGTTCTCCTGGTCGAAGAACTCGAGCTCGACGCGGCCGCCGCCGCCGGCGATGCCCTTCTCGGTGAGGCCGTTTTCGCGCGCCAGGCAGAAGACGGTGAGGCGGGCCATGGGCTGGCGGTCGGCGGAGCAGCGGCCGTCGGAGGAGGCGATGAGGATGTGGCGCAGCTCGTCGGCGTAGCCGACGCGGATCTGGACGATGCGCGGATCGTGGGCCTGGGCGGCGCGCTCGGCGCGGCGGACGAGGGCGAGCTTGGCGCTGATTTCGGCGTCGGTGGGAGCGAGGGCGACGGGATAGAGGTTGCGGGGCAAGGCGGCGCCGGCGAGGCCGGCGATTTGGGCTTGCGCCGGACCGCTGGCAATGTGGGCGGCGACGTGGGCGGCGCGGAGGATGCGGTCACGGCTGAGGTCGTCGGTGTAGGCGTAGCCGGTGCGCTCGCCGGAGAGGACGCGGACGCCGACGCCGAGGGAGATGCCCTGGCCGGCATTCTTGACCAGGCCCTCCTCGAGCGAAAGCGAAGAATTCGCCTGATGCTCGAAGTAGAGGTCGGCGTAGTCGCCGCCGCGGCTTAGCGCAGCGGCGAGATAGGCTTCGAGGTCAGCATCGGCGACGTTGTAGTGCCGGCGGAAGAACTGCGCGGGATCGGCGGGCATGCTGCCTCTAGTTTACAGGGGCGAGCCGTTCCCGGGTCGTGCCGGCTGATCCGCTTTGTTAGAATCCGAAGCATGACTGTGGGTCCGCAGGCACCGCCGTTGACCGATATCGCCGGGTTCATGCTGGAGGTCAGCGACCTGGTGAACGGGACGCTGGATCTGGACCAGGTGCTGCACCGGGTGGCGGAGCTGGTGCGGCGGGTGGTGAACTACGAGATCTTCGCCATTCTGCTGCTGAACGAGCGCACCCAGGAGCTGCGCATCCGGCTGGCGGTGGGGCACCTGCCGGAGGTGGTGGACAAGGTGCGGGTGAAGCTGGGGCGGGGGGTCACGGGCAAGGCGGCGGCGACGCGGCAGCCGCAGTTGGTCAACGACGTGAGCGCCGAGCCCAACTACATATCGGCGCTGAAGGGGATCGGCAGCGAGCTGGCGGTGCCGATCCTGTGGAAGAACGAAGCCATCGGGGTGATTGACATCCAGGCGCCGGAGCGGAACGCGTTCTCGGAGGCGCACCAGCAGGCGCTGGTGCTGATCGCCAGCCGGATCGCGAGCGCGATCGAGAACGCGAAGCTGTACCGCAGCTCGGTGCAGCGGGAGAAGACGCTGGAGCTGCTGAACGACATCAGCCGGGAGATGACCTCGATCCTGTCGCTGGACGAGCTGCTGACGCGGACGGCGGAGCTGGTGCGGCGGGTGATCGAGTACCAATTGTTCAGCGTGCTGATGCTGAACGAGGCGGGGGACAAGCTGGAGCACCGGCTGTCGGTGAAGCAGGGCGAGCACGTGCACATCAAGCACGACATTCCGGTGGGCAAGGGGATCACCGGGGCGGCGATGGCGCAGCGCGAGGCGGTGGTGGTGAAGGACGTGCGCGAGGATAAGCGCTACATCGAAGTCAATCCGGACGTGCGCAGCGAGCTGGCGGTGCCGCTGGTGCACCAGGACCAGGTGCTGGGGGTGCTGGATTTGGAGCACACGCGCAAGGGCTACTACACCGAGCGGCACGCGCGCACGATGAGCACGCTGGCGGCGCAGATGGCGGTGGCGATCGCCAATGCGCGGCTGTACCAGAAGGTGGTGCGGGCGGAGCGGCAGATGGAGCGCGACCTGCACATGGCGCAGGAGGTGCAGGAGCGCCTGCTGCCGGCGCGGCTGCCGGAGCTGGCGCATCTGCGGATCGCGGCGCGCACGGTGGCGGCGCGGCAGTTGGGCGGGGACATGTACGACTTCATCCCCTACCGCGGG
>DAIDIF010000083.1 GCA_027451805.1 Acidobacteriota bacterium | reverse complement strand
GAACTTCGCGGTCAACGTCTTTTTTGGCTACCTGGTGCTCTGGGCCGGCGGGCGGCTGGCGGCGACGCTCTGGCGCTGAGCGCGGGCACCGCGCGGGGGCCAGCGCACCTCCGCGGAAACGACTCGCCGCATCAGGCTGGGACCTGGCGGGTTCGTGGCACATTGGAATAGGGCCGCCGCGAGCGGGCGGGACAGCGAACCATGAAAATCGCGCTGATCTGGATCGGCAAGACGCGGGCGGCGTGGGCGCGCGCGGCGACGGAGGAATATCTGGCGCGGCTGACCGGGTTCCGGCGGCTGGCGGCGGTGGAGGGGGTGGAGCTGAGCGGGCGCGATCCGGAAGCGGCGCTGCTGCGGCGGGCCGCGGGCGGGCGGCTGTGGCTGCTTGATCCGGCGGGCAAGTGCTTGGATTCGGATCAGTTCCAGCGCTTCCTGGCGCGCGAGGCGGGCGCCCACCGCGAACTGCTGCTGGCGGTGGGCGGGGCGGACGGGTTCGGGCCGGCGGCGCACGCGGCGGCGGGGGGGCGGATTTCGCTCTCGCCGCTCACCTTTTCGCATGCGCTGGCGCGGGTGGCGCTGCTGGAGCAGGTCTACCGCGCCCTGGCGACGATGGCCGGGCACCCGTATCCGCATTGACGCCCGCCGCCGGCGCCGCCGACCCGGCATGGTAGCCTTAGCATGAGCTTTTCCGGAGGACCGATGGCCGCCAAGCAGGAAGACGCCCACCTGATTCTGAAACTGTACGATCTGCGCCGCGAAGAGGTGATGCGCAAGGCGCGCAACTGGTTCGGACGCGACTTTCATCCCAAGAGCGCCGAGGACATCATCGCCGTGCTGCGCGGGGAACACAGCGCCTACCTGCGCATGATCACCACCTACTGGGAGATGGCCTGCGCCATGGTGCTGCACGGCGCCATCGACCTGGAGCTGTTCAGCGACTGCAACGGCGAGCACATTTTCGTCTACGCCAAAATGCAGCCGTACCTGGCCAAGCTGCGCGAGCTGCAGAAGAACCCGCGCACCTGCGCCAATCTGGAGAAGCTGGTGCGGGCGATGCCCAACAGCGACGCCATGGTCAAGGCCTACCAGGAGCGCATCGCGGCCATGGCGCAGCCGGCCGGGCGCTAGGCGGAGCGATGACCGCCTGGATACAGGTCGGGCTGAAGCCCACGGTGCTGGACCCGCAGGGCCAGGCGATCCAGGCGGCGCTGCGCAAGCTCGGCTTCGGCGCGGTGGCGGGGGTGCGGCAGGCCAAAGTGTTTCAGGTGGAGATGGCGCCGGGCGCCGACCCGGCCGAGGCGAAGCGCCAGATCGAGCGCGCGGCGCGGGAAGTGCTGGCCAATCCGGTGATCGAGGAGTTTTCCATCCGCTGGGAGGAGTGAGTCGCAGCCATGTGCGGCATCGTGGGCTATATCGGCAAGAAGCGCGTGGTGCCGGTCATTCTCGACGGGCTGAAGCGGCTGGAGTACCGCGGCTACGATTCCGCCGGCATCGCGGTGATCGAGAACGGCGACGGCCCGGGGGGCGGCAAGCTGGAACTGCGCCGCGCCCAGGGCAAGCTGCGCAACCTGGAGGAGAGCATCCGGCTGCAGCCGCTCGAGGGCCACTACGGCATCGGCCACACCCGCTGGGCCACCCACGGCCGGCCCACCGAGGAGAACGCGCATCCGCACCGCGACTGCAGCGGCGAGATCGTGGTCGTGCACAACGGCATCATTGAGAACTACCTCGCGCTGAAGCGCGAGCTGGCCGCCGCCGGCCATGTCTTCCGCACCGAGACCGACACCGAGGTGGTCGCCCATCTGATCGAGGCGGAGATGGAGCGCGGTGCGGCGACCCTGGAGGCGGCGCTGCTGGCGGTGCTGCCGCGCCTCACCGGGGTCTATGCGCTGGCGGTGATCTCCACCCGCGACCGTGACAAGATCGTGGCCGCGCGCAACGGTCCGCCGGCGGTGATCGGCCTGGGCGCGGACGAGTTCTTCGTCGCCAGCGACATCCCCGCGCTACTGCACCACACCCGCGACGTCTTCTTCCTCGCCGACGGCGACGTGGCCGTGCTCACGCCCGAGGGCGTGCGCCTGATGGACTTCCAGGGCCGGCCGGTGAGCCGCGAGATCACCCACATCACCTGGGACCCGATCCTGGCGGAAAAGGGCGGCTTCAAGCATTTCATGCTCAAGGAGATCTACGAGCAGCCGCGCGCGGTGCGCGACACGCTGCTCGGCCGGGTGTCGCGCGACCGGGGCGAGGCGTTCCTGGACGAGATGGAGCTCACCGCGGCCGACTTCGCCGCCTTCCAGAGCGTGCGCATCGTGGCCTGCGGCACCTCCTGGCACGCCGGGCTGGCGGGCAAGTACATGCTCGAGCAGCTCGCCCGCATTCCGGTGGAAGTGGATTACGGCAGCGAGTTCCGCTACCGCGATCCCCTGGTGCGTCCGGACCAGTTGACGGTGCTGGTGTCGCAGTCGGGCGAGACCGCCGACACGCTGGCGGCGCTGCGCGAGGCGCGCGACCGCGGCTCGAAGACGCTGGCCATCGCCAACGTGGTGGGCAGCATGCTGATGCGCGAGGCGCACGGCTCGCTACTGACCCACGCCGGCCCGGAGATCGGCGTGGCCTCGACCAAGGCCTTCACCTCCCAACTCGCCGCGCTGGTGGTGCTCAGCATCTATCTCGGCCGCGTGCGCGGGGCGCTCAGCGCCTCCGCCGCCCGCGATTTGATCGAGGAGTTCGACCGCATCCCGGCAAAGCTCGAAAGCCTGCTCAACCACGACGACATTTACGAAGCGCTGGCGCGGCGGCTGTACCGCGCGCGCGATTTCCTCTATCTCGGGCGCGGCATCCATTTTCCCATCGCGCTCGAGGGCGCGCTCAAGCTCAAGGAGATCTCCTACATCCACGCCGAGGGGTACCCGGCGGGCGAGATGAAACACGGCCCCAACGCCCTGATCGACGAGAACCTGCCGGTGGTGGTGCTGGCGGCGCGCGACCCCAGCGATCCGGCCTCGGTGACGCGCTACGAGAAGACGCTGAGCAACATCAAGGAAGTGAAGGCGCGCGAGGGCGAAGTGATCGTCGTCGCCAACGCCGGCGACAGCAACCTCGGCGACGCCGCCGACCACGTGCTGGAGATTCCGGCGGCGCCCGAGCTGCTGCTGCCCATCCTGGAAGTGGTGCCGCTGCAGTTGCTCGCCTACTACATCGCCGTCCGCCGCGGCTGCGACGTGGACCAGCCGCGCAACCTGGCCAAGTCCGTCACCGTGGAATGAGCGCGGCTACGCCGCGCGGGCGCGGGGTTCGCGCCCGAACACCCTCCGCAGCTCGCCTTTGGCGGCCTCGAGCACGCGCCGCCGCTCCGCCGGAAGGTTCCGCCCGGCGCGGTTGAGGTAAAAGTTCAGCATGGACATGCCCGCGCGGAACGGATCGGTTTTGCGCCGTGAGCTGGCCAGCGCCGAGCGCCGCAGCGAGAGCGCGACGGCGCGCGGCGAGGCCAGCTTGAACACTCCCGGCTCCAAGTCCAATGCGTTGCTGGAGCGCGTGACCCGCTGCGACCAGAGCCGCGGCGGGCCGCCTTTCGGCTTCGCCATAGAGGGGATAGATGCCCGGGCCGCGGCCCCGCCACAAAAAAACGGGGGCCCGTGAGGGCCCCCGTCGTCCGCGCTTGGTATGCGCGGACAGTTACCAGCGACCGCCTTGGCGCCGACCGCCGCCGCCGTTGCCACCGCGCTCCTCGCGCGGCTTGGCCACGTTGACGTTCAGCGCGCGGCCGTCGATCTCCTTCTGGTTCAACGCGGCAATCGCCGCATCGCCGTTCGCATCGTTTTCCATCTCGACAAACGCGAAGCCGCGCGAGCGGCCCGTGTCCCGATCGGTCATGATGCTCACCCGGCTCACCGGGCCATACGCCTCAAACGCGTTGCGCAGATCCGATTCCGAAGTCTGAAACGACAGGTTGCCTACGAAAATATTCTTCACAGTGAAATCCTCAATCAGAACGAAGCTATTTGTCGGGGACTGATCTCGGACGAGTAGGCAGAGCGGGACAGGTTCGTACCGGACGGACTAACATTCCTCGAACAGGCGAACAAACGCATCACCATCTTAACACATCGACCGGCGCGGAATCCAGCGCCGGCTTTGCCGCCGGCAAAAGGCGCGCCCCCCGCGATCGGGGTTTCACGGCAAGGCCGCCAGGGCCTCGGCCGCCGCGCGCCGGCCGCTGCGCACCGCGCCCTGTAAGGTGGCGTGCTCGCCCTGGGCGTCGGTGGCCTCGCCGGCGAAGAACAGCGTGCCATCCAGGGGCGCGGCGAGCTGGGCCGCCGCATCGAGGCCGCCGACGCCGGCATAGCTGTAGCCGCCGCCAGCGAAGGGGTCCGCCTGCCAGTCGTGGGTGTGCGCGCCCAGCACGGCCGCGGCCAGGCGGGCCGAGGGCAACCGCAGGCGTAGCGCGAGATCGGCGAGAGCGCGCTCCAGAATCCGGTCCTGGGGCCAGCCGGCCATGGCCCAGGCGTGGCGTCCCGCTGCCCAGCCGGTGATCTGGGCCGCGCAGGGATGGGTCCACCAGGTGGGGAAATGGCCGGCCTCGGGCTCGAAGCCGAAGAGGAAGCCGAGCGCCTCGAGCCGCCGCCCGGTGTCGTCGCGCACTTCTCGCCACAGCGGCTCGCGCAAGCGCAGCGTGACCCGCAGCGCGCCGCCCATCGCCAGCCGCTGCAGCGCCGGGCGCTTGGCGTCGAGCGGCGGAGCGAACTTCACCGCATCCGACTGCAACAGCGCCAGCGGCAGGGTGACCACCGCCGCGCGCGCCTCCACCCGCAGCTCCTCCCCGCGGTGCCGCGCCGCGATGCGCACCCGCCCCGGCTGCCACTCCACCGCCTCAACCACCGCGTCCAGGAGTACACGACCGTCGGATGCAAGCTCCCTGACCAGCGCATCGAAGCCGGCACGTGGGCGGCGCGGGCCGGCTTCCTGCGGACCGCCGGCGGCGCGCTCGCGGTTGAGCGAATAGACGCTGATGCGCTCGGGATCAGCGGCCTCGTAACCCTCGATGTAGGCGCCGGCCGCCTGCTGCGCCGCCTCGGACAGGCCGGGGAGGGCGGCCAAGTAGGCCGCAAACGAGCGGTCGGGCGCCGGCGGCCGGATCGCCGCCATGCCCTCCAGCGCCGCCCAGACATCGCCGCCAAACTCGGCCGCGGGCAGCAGCTTGCCGTCGCGCCAGGTCCAGTCTTCACATTCGGACCCGCCCGTTTCCACCGCCAAGCGGGAGAGTTCCGCGGGTGCGCCGTGGATGAACTCGGCGCCCAACTCGACCGGCGCCGGCCAGCCGTCCGGGTGCAGGGTGTGAATGCGCCCGCCCAGGCGCGCGCGCGCCTCGAGCAAGAGCGCGTCGCAACCCGCCTGGCGCAAGGCGCGCAACGCGGCCAGCCCCGCCGCCCCGCCGCCGATGACCACCACGCCCGCGCGCTCCATGGGTATCGCTCCTTGCGCTATCATATCGTTATCATGCCAAGCCTATTGGTGCGTGAGGTCGAGGCCAGCCGGGTCGCCCGGCTGAAACGCAGCGCGGCCAAGCACGGGCGCTCAGCCGAGGCCGAGCACCGCCAGATTCTGCGCGCGGCGCTCGCGCCCGGCGGAGGCGGCGACTTCGAGGAACTCGCCGCCGAGCTGCGCCGTTTGACCGCCCGCCGGCGTCAGACCCCCTCCGAGCGCCTGCTGCGCGCCGCGCGCCGCGGACGTTAGGTGGTCGTGGATGCCAGCGTCGCGGTCAAATGGGTGATTCAAGAGCCCGGCACGGCCGCTGCGATAGCGCTGCGCAGCGGCATGCCGCTGCTGGCGCCCGATCTCCTGATTCCCGAGTGCGCGAACATCCTTTGGAAGAAGGTGCGACGGCAGGAACTCAGCCAAGCCGAGGCTCAACTGGCCGCCCGGCTACTGCAGCGCGCCCGGCTCGATTTGCGGCCCACGCTGCCGCTCCTGCCTCTGGCGCTCGAGATGGCGGTACGGCTCGCGCATCCCGCCTACGACTGCATGTACCTTGCCCTCGCGGTCGCTGAGAACACGGTAGTCGTTACCGCCGACGGGCGGTTTGCTCGGGCCGCCGGCGGCCACGCCGGATGGCGCCGCCATATTGATTTGCTTGCATAAGGTGCCCACGCTCCATCGCCGCCACCGCCTACGCTCCTGAACGTCGGCGCCTCCTCTCAGCTTTGTTCCATGCTGCCGGTGACGCCCTGGAAGCCGTGGCGGGCCTGCTTGAGCACGTACTTGATCACGCGGGCGTCGTCGTAGGCCATGGCGACGTTGTGGTTCAACGTCGAGAAGCAGGTCAGGCTGCAGGTCTGCTTCATGGTGTTCAACGCCTTGGCGTCGAACTTCTGCGCGCCCACCGTGCCCCAGTCCTGGGTGGCGGAGTAGAGCGGGAAGCAGGGCGCGAGCGTCCCGTCCACGCGCACGATGAGCGAGTTCTGGCCGGCGCGGCAGGGCCACGCGCCCTGTTCGCCGCGCATGAAGCGCTTCATCTTCTCCAACCGCTGCACCGAGTCCACCATCTTGTAGCCGGACTTGTTCTTGTCGATGATCCAGTCGATGGTCTCGTCCACCTTGGGCCAGTCGTCACGGGTGATGTAGGTCTCGTTGTGCTCGAGATGCTTGAAGTCGCCGTGCTCGGTCATGGGCGATTCGTTGATGTGGTAGTCGGTGGAGATGCCGTTGGCGCGGGCGATCTCGGTCAGATCCTTCACATCCTGGAGGTTGTTGCGGCAAATGTTGATGTTGAAGAAGACGGTGAAGCCGTAGCGGTGCTGGCGTTTCATCAGATAGTCGAAGTTTTTGCGAATGGGCGCCAGCGCCTTGGGCAGACTGGGCTTGATCTCGACCGAGTCCACCGCCAGGTTGACGGTGGCGACGCAGGCGTCGCCCATCCAGTCGGCGACCTCCGGCCGCAGCAGGCGGCCGTTGGTGGGCAGGTAGATCCACATGCCTTTTCTCGCGGCGTAGTCCACCACCTTGTGCACGAACTGCGGGCGCAGCAGGGGCTCGCCGCCCATGAGCGCGAGCACGCCGGTGCCGGCATCGGCGAGCCAGTCGATCGCCGCTCGCGCCACCGGCTCAGTCATGCCCTTGACGGTGTTGTTGAAGGCCCAGCAGTAGTGGCACTCGAGGTTGCACTTCCACTCGGTGAACAGGTAGGCGATGATGGGGTGGAAGTCGCCGGGCAGCACGCGCGAGCGCACGTAGGGGAACAAATAGCCGCGCAGGCCGCGGTAGATCTGCGGGATGGTCCAGTGGCGCTGGGGCGGTTCCGTCCACGGCGGGGTGTTGAGGTCCTGCCCGGCGGTGGCGAGAATCTCGGGAAAGTGCGGAAACACCGCATCCGGCAGCTTCGCGCCGGCGGGCGGCTGGTAGCGTGGCTTCTCCCGCTCGCCGGTCATCAGGAACTCGTGCAGGGAGATGTCCACGCCCTTCAGGCGCGCCGGCGGCGGGGTGACGGGAGTGGAAACGGGTTGCAGTTCAGGCATGGACGCAGACCTCCTCGGTCTCCGCCCGCAGCGCGCGCTCCAGCGCCGCCAGCCGGTCGTCGATCTGGCTGCGCGCCAGACGCCGGTCGGCGATGTCCTCGCGGTAGCGACGGAGAAAATAATCAATCGTCTCCACCCGGATGCGGATCGAGCCGGTGGGCTTGTTTTCGTCCAGGTCTTTAAAGGAGAAGTAGGGCGTGCCGGAGCGCTCGATGATGCTCTCGATGACGCCGTAGATGGGCGCATCGTGGCCGCACTTGAAGCTCGAGATCTCCAGCGCCACCAGGTTGGGATGGCGGGCGGTGAACTTCGCCGCCCAGATCTTGTGGTTGGTGCTGGCCGAGTAGGAGTTCTTCCAGACGTCGGCGATGTCGAGCGCACCCTGGATCGCGCCGGCGCGCACCTCCTCGCCGAAGAGCCGTTCCAGCAGGTCATCGTCCATGGGCAGCAGCGACTGCGAGAACACCGGGTAGCCGAGCTTGGAGAACTCGTCCAGGATTTCGTGGTTCAACCCGGGGTCGTGATGGTAGGGGCGGCCGAGCATGACTAGGCCGACGCGGTCTTCGCGCTCCAGCTGATCGAGCGTGGCACGCGCCTGGCGCCGCATCTCGCGCTCATACTCGGCCAGCGCGGCGAAGCCGGACGCCACCGCGCGTTCGTTCTCGGCTTCACCCAGGCCCAGCATGGGGGCGAAGGCGGCGTGGAGCTGGGCGGCCAGCAGGCGGGGGTCGCCAAAGTTCAACACCGGGCCAAGGAAGCGCACGCCGGCTTCGGCGAACAGGTCGGACTCCTTGATGAACGCCGCCTTGGCGGTCTCCGGCGTGGCAGTGACGGTGGGACAGGCGTTGGAGCCGGTGAGGTGCGTCAGCGGGGTGTGAAGCACATCCACCATGGCGAAGAAGACCGCGTCCAGCGGCTGCTTGGCGTGCTTCACCGCCAGCAGGTTGTGGACGTGGGCGACGCCGATTTTGGCGGGAAAGCAGGGGTCAATCGCGCCGCGGCCGGCGCCGGCGCGGTAGAGCTCGGGGCTGGTGAAGTCGGAGTAGACGATGTTTTCCGGCTTCAGGCCCAAGGCCTGCAGATAGCCGTTGTAGAAGGGCGCGTAGACGTAGGTATTGAGCACGCGCGGGATGCCGATGCGCACCTGGCGGCGCGCCTGCTGCAGCAGGGCGCGCTGTTTCGCCGTCGCGGTCCAGGCATGGCGGGCGATCGGGTCGGCGACGCTGGCCGCCGGACGCATGCGGAAGGCCTCGTGCGCCGCCAAGTCGACGTAGTTGGGGTGAGCGGCGCGCAGGGCATCCAAGCCGGCCTTGATGTCCTTCATCGCCCCCAGCTCCTCGACCGTGCCTTTTTCGCAGGTGGCGATGATCAGGCGCTGCTCGCCCGGCTGGATGGGAACTTTGGATTGGAAGCCGGCGGCGGGCTTGGCCGCCAGCGCCGCCGGATCGAGCAGCGCGCCGGGCGCCACCGCGGGCGCGCCGGTCTGCACGTCGATGAAGGTGCGCAGGCAGTTGTTCTTGCAGAAGTAGCAGCGGGTGGCCTCGCTGCGCGAGGTGCGGTACTGAATCGCCGCCACCGCGTCGAGGCCGATGAAGCTGGTCTTGCGGCCGCGGCGCCAGAGCCGCAGCGCCTCGACGGCGGCGCCGATGGCGCCCGACTCGCCACAGTGTTCATGCACGATGATCTCGGGCGGCTGCGCGCCACGGAAGCTGGACTGGATGAAGTCCACCTCCGCCTTCACCGCCGCCAAATTGTTCTGGGTGCCACCCTGGAGCACGAAGCGCGAACCCAGCGCCGCCAGGTTGGGGATGCCGGCGACGTAGAGAAAGACGTTCTTGGGCAGCACCGCCGCCAGCCCGGCGAGAATCTCCTCGGCGCGCCAGCCCTGGCGCTGGAAGCTGACGATGTCGGACTGCATGAACACGGCGCAGCCGTAGCCGAAGATCGGCATGCTGCCGGCGGCGAAGGCGGTGTCGGCGTAGTTCTCCACCGGGATGCCGAAGCCCTCGGCGGTGGACTGCAAGAAGTAGCCATTCCCGGCCGAACACTGGGTATTCAGCTTGAAATCCTTGACCCGGCCGTCCTTGAGCACGATCAGCTTGATGTCCTGCCCGCCAACGTCCACGATGACGTGCGGGTCCTCGTAGAAGAGCATCGCCGACTCGGTGTGGGCCACGGTCTCGACCAGCGCCACGTCGGCGTGGAGCACGTCGCGCAGGATGTCCTTGGCGTAGCCGGTGGTGCCCACGCCCAGGACCTCGAGCCTGGCGCCGCCCGACTCGACCTTGTCCCGCAGGCCGCCGATGACCTCGATGGTGTCCTGGATGGGGTTGCCTTTGGAGAGCTGGTAGAACTTGGCCAGCACCTGGCGCCGGTCGTCCATCAGCACCGCCTTGGTCGAGGTCGAGCCGCCGTCGAGCCCGACGAAGCCCTGCACCGGCGCGCCGGGGGCGAACGGCGCCGGGGTGAAGGGCTTGGGGCGGAAGCGTTGGCGGAAGCCCGCCAGCTCATCCGGGCTTGCCACCAGGCCTTTGCCGCCGCTCTGGAGTTTCTCCTGACGGCGGCCCGCGTCCAGATAGTCGAGCAAGGCGGTGGTGCCGGCGTAGACCCCGACCTCGGCGTCTTCGTCGCGCCCGAAGGCGATGGCGCCCAGGGCGGCGTAGTACTGCGCGTTCTCGGGCACGCGGATCAGATCCTCGGGCTTCGCGCCCGCCGGAATCTCGACCTTGCGTTCCTCCCAGATGCGCGGGATGTTGGCCTGCCAGGCCTCGCGCAAGCCGCGGATGAAGGAGTTGGGGCCGCCCAACAAGAGGACGTGGGGGCGGAGGGTATTGCCGCGGGTGAGCACGCTCAGGTTCTGCAGCACGATGGCCTCGAAGAGCGAGGCCATGAGCTCGTCGTTGGGGGTGCCGGTCTTTTGCAGGCTGTTGATGTCGGTCTCGGCGAAGACGCCGCACTTGCCCGCGACTTTGTGCAGCTTGATGCCGTGGTAGCCCTGGCGGCCGAGCTCATCCGGGGGGATGCGCAGCTTGGCGTTGATCTTGTCAATCACCGCGCCGGTGCCGCCGGCGCACTTGTCGTTCATGGAGGGGATCTTCTTCTTCCGGCCGCTCTGCGGATCGTCCTTGAAGACGATGATCTTGGCGTCCTGGCCGCCCAGCTCGACCACCGAGTAGACCTCGGGATGGAGTTGCTCCACCGCCAGCGCCACGGCGGTGACTTCCTGCACGAACTTGGCGCCGAGGAGCAGCGCCAACGGCCCGGCGCCGGAGCCGGTGAGGAAGATGCGGTCGCGGCCGGGGGTGAGGCCGGCCCCGGCCTCCAAGCGGCGCAGAAACTCCAGCACCTTCTCCGGCTGCTTGGTCTCGTGGCGCTGGTAATCGCGCCACAGGATCGCGTTGGTGGCGGCGTCGGCCGCCAGCGCCTTCACCGTCGTCGAGCCCACATCCAGGCCAATCAGGAGCTTCGCCATGCCGCGCCCCTCAGGCCGCCGCCGCGGCGCGCTTGGAGCGCTGGGTCCAGCCCACATGCGGGCGCCGCCTGCGCCGGCTGACGTGCACCACGAACTGCGCCGCCGTGCCGGCGACACCCTCGGCGCGGGGCACGCGATAGAAGGGCCGGCGCAGCTCGGGATGCTCAGCGGCGTAGGCCCGGACTTCGGCCAGGGTCGTACCCGAGCGCTGCAGCACCTGCTCGATCTCCGCCTTGGCCTTCATTTTGGCTTCCCCCAGCGCCATCTGCACCCGGCTGTGGGCGTTGACCGCGCCCTCGCCGCTAGTTTCGATGGGCAGGTAGATCATGTCGGGGAAGCGCCCCACCACCGCCGACTGCGCCCCGTCCGACTGCGACGAGGGCATGCAGCCGAACGGCTTCAGGCCGAGCACCATGTGGCACAGCTTGTGCGCGGTGTAGTAGGCGTTCTTGCCGACTTCCAGATGGCCCTCGCCGCCGCGCGCCAGGTTGTTGTAGAACGGCGCGGCCATGCGCGCCAGATCCTTCTGCGGCACGAGGCGATGGGTGATGTTGCCCAGCCGGCGGGTGATGCGGTGGTAGAAGCGGCACCAGAGCGCTTCGCCGATCACCAGCGCCAGCCACTTCTGCCGGAACTGCAGCTCGTTGCGCGCCAGCTGCAGCGGCTGCCGCCAGGTGGCCTGGGGGAAGGGCGCGTCCAGCTTGCGCCGGGCGATGGCGTTGAGGCGCACCTGATGGACCATGTAGGCCACCCAGGTGGCGATCGGCTCGACGACCACCTGCGCGCCTTCGTGCTCGAGGAAATCGAACATGCCGAAGTTGCCGTCGCCCTCGGTGATCTGCGCCCAGAACTCGCCGGTGATCTTCACCACCGGCTTCACCCGGGTGCGATCCACTTCGATCTGGTTCAAGCGGTCGCGGCAGGCGCGCAGGGCGGCCAGGAACTGACGTCCGTAGAGATGGTCCACCACCTTGCACAGCACGCTGCCGGCGTCCTTGACCTTGCCGTGCCGCGCCAGCCAGCGCGCCACCGGCGCCGGCGCGCGCTCCATCAGCTCGAACGGCTTCATCCGCCGCAGCCCCTGGCAGAGCTCGTCCACCGCCTGTTGAAATACCCGATCGGTCTCGCCCTTGTGCACCTCGAAGGGCCGGATCTGATAGATCAGGTCGTTGAGGGCGTCGCCCGCCAGCAACGCATTGAGCATGGTCATGCCGAAGTTCACGGTGAACTTCAGCCCAGGCTCGCCGCTGGCCGCCTTGATGCCGTCGTTCTGCTGGAACAGCAGCACGCGAAAGTCGCCGAACCCGGCGTTCTGGAGCGCGTAGCGGTACTCGGCCTCGTACATGCCGAAGCGGCAGGGGCCGCAGGAGCCGGCGGTGAAGAAGACGTAGTTGTCCACGATCTCCCGCTTCGGTATCCCTTCGGCCTCCATCTTTTGGAGGAACTGCACCAGGTTGCCGACGGTGAAGTAGGTCGGGTTGCACTGGCCGTTGTTGCCGAATTCCTTGCCGAGCTGGAACGCGGCCACGTCGGGCACGGGCAGCACCACGCAGTTATAGCCGTTGGCCTGAAACGCCGCCTGGATGAGCTTTTCGTGCTTCCAGGTCAGCCCGCCGAACAGGATGGTGACGCGGTCGCGCTCGGCGCCGGTGAACGCGCGTTCTTCAGGCTTGCGGAAATGCCGGGCAGAATCGAGGCCGGCTTCGCGCCGCAGGCGCTCACGCTCCTGCGCCAAACGGCGGGCGATCATGCGTTCGCGGTCCTCACCGCGGGGTGGCGGCGGGGGCAGGGTGGAGGGGCCAAGGGCTCCCAAGGGCACAAAATCAACGCGGGCAGAAGGCATGCGGTCCTCCGTTCCTGCGGTTGATTCGCAGAAAGCGGAAAAAGGTTTCTTGGCTGCGGGCGTTATCACCCACTTCGTTCCCGCCTGCCGCCGATCGCCGGCGTACCGCTTTCGTGGGGGGATGTGGGCTGCGTGCTCGGTGCTGCGGGAGCATCTGGATCGAGCATAGGCACGCGCGCCGAAGAGGGTCAAGGTGCGGCGGCGCGCGGGCGCAGAAATGGAGTGACGGCGGTCACACGACGGGCCGGATGAGACGCCTCAGTGCCGGGGCGAGTCAGCGTGAGCCATGGGTGCGCGCCGGAACGCCGACCCGGCGGCAGTCAGGCGACTCTTCCCTGCGCCCATGTCGCGGCGCGCGAGCGATGCCGCGGGCGGAGATGGGCCGACGCCGGGCGAAGGAGCGCTGGAACCGGGGCTCCGTCGGCGAGGGCGCCGGGGTGTTACTCGGCGCCCAGGTCCTCGAGGTCGGCGTCGGCGTCGGTGTCGTTGCGGAAGAGATCGAGGGCGCGCTCGGCCTCCTCATAGGGCGAAGGCGGCAGCTGCACCGCCTGCAGCGCGGCCAGCTCCTCCTCCTGCTCGCCCACCAGGCGCACGGCGCGGTAGTAGTCGAGCCCGGTGCCGGCGGGAATCAGCCGGCCCATGATGACGTTCTCCTTGAGGCCGCGCAGGTAATCCACCTTGCCCTGGATGGAGGCCTCGGTGAGCACGCGGGTGGTCTCCTGGAAGCTGGCGGCGGAGATGAAGCTGTCGGTGGACAGCGACGCCTTGGTGATGCCGAGCAGCAGCGGCCGCCCGGTGGCGGGTTTGTGGCCCTGGGCGATGACGCGCTCGTTCTCCTCGCGGAAGTGGAACTTGTCCACCTGCTCGTCCACCAGGAACTCGGTGTCGCCGACGTCCTCGACGCGCACCCAGCGCATCATCTGGCGCACGATGACCTCGATGTGCTTGTCGTTGATGTTGACGCCCTGGAGGCGGTAGACCTCCTGGATCTCGTTGACCAGGTAGGCCTGCAGCTCCTTTTCGCCGAGCACGGCGAGGATGTCGTGGGGGTTGCGGGGGCCGTCCATGAGCGGTTCGCCGGCGCGCACCCGGTCGCCCTCCTGCACGGCGATGTGCACGCCGCGCGGCAGCAGGTACTCTTTTTCCGCGCCGTTGTCGGCGATCACCAGGATCTTGCGCTGTCCCTTGGTGACGTCGCCGTACTTGACGGCGCCGTCAATCTCGCTGATGACGGCGGTCTCGCGCGGCTTGCGCGCCTCGAAGAGCTCGACCACGCGCGGCAGGCCGCCGGTGATGTCCTTGGTCTTGGTGGTTTCGCGCGGAATCTTGGCCAGCACGTCGCCGGCGGCGACCTCCTGGCCGTCGGTGACCATGAGGTGGGCGTGGCTGGGCATGAGGTACTTGCGCGCGTTCTTGCCGGCGCCGAGCAGGATCTGGGGCTGACGCTTCTCGTCGGTGGATTCGGTCACCACCCAGTGCGACAGGCCAGTGACGTCGTCCACCTCCTCCTGCAGGGTGGAACCCTCCTCCATGTCCTTGAACTTGACCGCGCCGCTGACCTCGGTGAGGATGCTGAAGGTGTAAGGATCCCACTCCAGCATGACCTCGCCCATGGCGACGGGTTCGCCCTCGTTCTTCTTCAGGCGGGCGCCGTAGACGGCGGTGTAGCGCTCGCGCTCGCGCCCCTTGTCGTCCACCACGGCGACCATGCCGTTGCGGTTCATGACCACCAGGCCGCCCTCCTTGCTGCGCACGGTGGAGAGGTTGATGTAGCGCACGAAGCCCTTGCTCTTGGCCTCCTGGCGCGACTGCTCGCTCACCCGGCTGGCGGTGCCGCCGATGTGGAAGGTGCGCATGGTGAGCTGGGTGCCGGGCTCGCCGATGGACTGGGCGGCGATGACGCCCACCGCCTCGCCCATCTCGACCAGCTTGCCGGAGGCGAGGTTGCGGCCGTAGCAGGCGACGCAGACGCCGCGCTTGCTCTCGCAGGTGAGCACGCTGCGGATGAGCACCTTCTCGATGCCGGCCGACTGGATGCGGTTGGCGAGATCCTCGGTGATCTCCTGGTTGACGTCCACGATGACGTTGCCGTCGTAGTCCTTGACGCGCTCGAGCGAGACCCGGCCGACGATGCGGTCGCGCAGGCTCTCCACGGTTTCGCCGGAGTCCACGATGGCGCCGACGTGGATGCCGTCCACCGTGCCGCAATCGCCGTCGCTGATGATGACGTCCTGGGCGACGTCGACCAGGCGGCGGGTGAGATAGCCGGAGTCGGCGGTCTTGAGCGCGGTGTCGGCCAGGCCCTTGCGGGCGCCGTGGGTGGAGATGAAGTACTGCAGCACGGTCAGGCCTTCGCGGAAGTTGGCGGTGATCGGGGTCTCGATGATCTCGCCCGAGGGCTTGGCCATGAGGCCGCGCATGCCGCTGAGCTGGCGAATCTGCTGCTTGGAGCCGCGGGCGCCGCTATCGGCCATGATGTAGACCGGGTTGACGGTGCCCTCGCGGTCCTGCTTCTCCAGCACCGAGAACATCTCGTCGGAGACGCGCTCGGTGATGTTGGACCAGATCTCGACCACCTTGTTGTAGCGCTCGCCGTTGGTGATGGCGCCGTCGAGGTACTGCTTCTGCACCTCGACCACCTGCTTTTCGGCGTCGCGCACCAGGTTGGCCTTGTTGGCCGGAATCACCAGATCGTCAATGCCGACGGACATGCCGGCGCGGGTGGCGGCCATGAAGCCCAGGCCCTTGATGCCGTCGAGCATCTTCACCGAGGGCTCCAGGCCGAGGCGCAGGTAGGCGAAGTTGACCAGCGAGCTCAGCCCCTTCTTCTTCAGCAGGCCGTTGATGAAGGGCATGCCGGGCGGGAGGTGGTCGTTGAGGATGACGGTGCCGACGGTGGTGTTGAGGTAATGGTTCTGCACCGCCTGCACGTCGGCGCGCACCACGTCCTGGGAGTCGTAGGCGGCGGCCAGGTCAATCAGGTCGCCGCTGTAGCGCAGCCGGATGGGGGTCATGATCTCGACGTCGCCCATCTCCAGCGCGATCAGCACGTCCTCGGGATTGGCGAAGGTGCGGCCGGCGCCGCGGGCCTTGCCGTTGGCCTTGGTGAGGTAGTAGACGCCGAGCACCATGTCCTGGGTGGGGACGGTGATGGGCTGGCCGCTGGCGGGCGAGAGGATGTTGTTGGCGCTCAGCATGAGCACGCTGGCCTCGACCTGGGCCTCGGGGGAGAGCGGAATATGGACCGCCATCTGGTCGCCGTCGAAGTCGGCGTTGAAGGCGGTGCAGACCAGGGGATGGATCTTGATCGCCTTGCCCTCGACCAGCACCGGCTCAAACGCCTGGATGCCCAGGCGGTGGAGGGTGGGGGCGCGGTTGAGCAGCACGGGGTGGTCCTTGATGACCTCCTCCAGGATGTCCCAGACGATGGGCTCCTGCTGCTCGACCATTTCCTTGGCCTGCTTGATGGTGGTGCAGTGGCCGGTCTGCTCGAGGCGGTGGTAGATGAAGGGCTTGAACAGCTCGAGCGCCATCTTCTTGGGCAGGCCGCACTGGTTGAGCTTGAGTTCCGGCCCCACCACGATGACCGAGCGGCCGGAGTAGTCCACGCGCTTGCCCAGCAGGTTCTGGCGGAAGCGGCCCTGCTTGCCCTTGAGGGTGTCGGAGAGGGACTTGAGCGGGCGGTTGTTGGCGCCGCGCAGGACGCGGCCGCGGCGGCCGTTGTCGAAGAGCGCGTCCACCGCCTCCTGCAACATGCGCTTCTCGTTGCGCACGATGACTTCGGGGGCGTGCAGCTCCATCAGCTTCTTGAGCCGATTGTTGCGGTTGATGACGCGGCGGTAGAGGTCGTTGAGATCGCTGGTGGCGAAGCGGCCGCCATCCAGCGGCACCAGGGGGCGCAGCTCGGGCGGGATCACGGGCAGGACCTCGAGGATCATCCACTCGGGCTTGTTGTGGCTTTTGCGGAACGCATCCACCACCTTGAGGCGCTTGGCGTACTTCAAGCGCTTCTGGGTGGAGGTCTCGGCGCGCATCTTCTCGCGCATCTCCACCGCCAGCTCGGGGATGTCGACGCGCTTGAGCAGCTCGCGGATGGCCTCGGCGCCCATCAGGGCGGTGAAGTGGCCGCCGTGGCCCTCGGCGAGCAGCTTGCGGTACTCCTCCTCGGTGAGCACCTGGCGCTCCTTGACCGGGGCTTCGCCGGCATCGACCACGACATAGGCCTCGAAGTAAAGCACGCGCTCGAGCTCGCGTAGGCTGATGTCGAGCAGATGGCCGATGCGGCTGGGCAGGCCCTTGAAGAACCAGACGTGGCTGCAGGGGGAGGCGAGCTCGATGTGGCCCAGGCGCTCGCGCCGCACCTTGGAGAGCGTGACCTCGACGCCGCACTTGTCGCAGACCACGCCGCGGTGCTTCATGCGCTTGTACTTGCCGCACAGGCACTCCCAGTCGGTGACCGGGCCGAAGATGCGGGCGCAGAACAAGCCGTCGCGCTCGGGCTTGAAGGTGCGGTAGTTGATGGTCTCCGGCTTGGTCACCTCGCCGTGCGACCAGCTCCGGATCTTGTCGGGCGAGGCCAGGCTGATGCGGATGCTGTCGAAGTCGGCGATGAGGTTGGCGCGGTCGTACGGGCTGCTGCGGTACATGGTGTCCTCTCGGCGGTTAAGGCGTCAGGGTCGCGGTACAGGGATCTCCGGAAGGGGGGACGCGGAACTCAATCGTCGGCGGCCGCGGTCATGGGCACGGGTTCTTTCTGGCTCTTCATCAGCTCCACGTCCAGGCACAGCGACTGGAGCTCGCGGATCAGCACGTTGAAGGACTCGGGCACGCCGGGCTCGATGGCGGCCTCGCCCTTGACGATGGCCTCGTAGATTTTGGCGCGGCCGTAGACGTCGTCGCTCTTGGCGGTGAGCAACTCCTGCAGGATGTAGGCGGCGCCGTAGGCCTCCAGCGCCCACACCTCCATCTCGCCGAAGCGCTGGCCGCCGAACTGCGCCTTGCCGCCCAGCGGCTGCTGGGTGATGAGCGAATAAGGGCCGATGGAGCGGGCGTGGATCTTGTCGTCCACCAGGTGGCTGAGCTTGAGCATGTAGATGTAGCCCACCGTCACCGGCTGCTCGAACAGCTGGCCGCTGAGGCCGTCGCGCAGGCGGGTCTTGCCCGACTCGGGCAGGCCGGCCTGGCGCAGCAGGCTCTTGATCTCGTTCTCGCGCGCGCCGTCGAACACCGGCGAGGCGAAGTTGAGGCCCAGGGCGCGGCCGGCCCAGCCCAAGTGGGTTTCGAGGATCTGGCCGACGTTCATGCGGCTGGGCACGCCCAAGGGATTGAGCACGATCTCGACCGGCGAGCCGTCGGCCATGTAGGGCATGTCCTCTTCCGGCAGGATGCGGGCGATGACCCCCTTATTGCCGTGGCGGCCGGCCATCTTGTCGCCCACCGAGAGCTTGCGCTTCATGGCGATGTAGACCTTGACCATCTTGATCACGCCCGGGGGCAGCTCGTCGCCGCGGGTGAGCTTCTCCTTCTTCTCGCGGCTGATCTTGGTGATCACGTCCACCTGGCGGGTGGTCATCTCCTCGATCTCGTCCACCTGCTCGTTGACGCGCGGGTCCTTGTCGGCGAAGCGGGCGCGCTTGAGGTTGCGGGTGGTGATCCCCTCGATCGCATCGCGGGCGAGCGGGGCGCCCTTGGCGAGCAGCTTTTTGTTGGTCTTCTCGTCGTGCAGGTCCTGGGCCAGGACCTTGCCGCCGATCAGCGCCAGCAGGCGCTTGGCGCGCTCGTCGTTGAGGATGCGGATCTCGTCGGCGAGGTTCTTCTCCAGCCGCTCCACCGCCTGCTCCTCGATCGCCTTGGCGCGCCCGTCCTTGTCGGCGCCCTTGCGGCTGAAGATCTTGACCTCCACCACGGTGCCCTCGATGCCGGGGGGGCAGTAGAGGGAGGCGTCGCGCACGTCGCCCGCCTTTTCGCCGAAGATGGCGCGCAGCAGCTTCTCCTCCGGGGTGAGCTGGGTCTCGCCCTTGGGGGTGACCTTGCCCACCAGGATGTCGCCCGGCCGCACCTGGGCGCCGATGCGCACGATGCCGCTCTCGTCCAGGTCGCGCAGGAAGGTCTCGCTGACGTTGGGGATGTCGCGCGTCACCTCCTCCGGGCCGAGCTTGGTGTCGCGCGACTCCAGCTCGAACTCCTCGATGTGGATGGAGGTGTAGTAGTCCTCCTTGACGAGCTTCTCGCTCACCAGGATGGCGTCCTCGAAGTTGTAGCCGCGCCAGGGCATGAACGCCACCAGCACGTTGCGGCCGAGGGCGAGTTCGCCCTTGTCGGTGCAGGGGCCGTCGGCCAGGACCTGGCCCTTGGCCACGCGCTGGCCGCGCTGCACCACCGGCTTCTGGTTGATGCAGGTGTTCTGGTTGGAGCGCTTGAACTTGGTGAGCTGGTAGATGTCGCTGCCCACCTCGCGCGAGAGCTGGCCGGCGTGGGGTTCGCCCTCGACGCGGACGATGATGCGCTCGGAGTCGACCGAGTCAATCATGCCGCTGCGTTTGGCGAGCACGGTGGCGCCGCTGTCGCGCGCCACCACCGCCTCCATCCCGGTGCCCACCACCGGCGCCTCGGCGCGCAGCAGGGGCACGCTCTGGCGCTGCATGTTGGCGCCCATGAGGGCGCGGTTGGCGTCGTCGTTCTCGAGGAACGGCACCAGCGCGGCGGCCACCGAGACCAACTGCTTGGGGGAGACGTCGATGTAGTCCACGTCCTCGCGCGCCTTCAGCACGAAGTTGCCGGTCTGGCGGGCATTCACCAGCTCGTCGACGATGCGTCCCTGGGGGTCGAGCGCGACGTTGGCCTGGGCGATCACGTACTTGTCCTCCTCCCAGGCGGAGAGGTAGAAGGAGTAGGGCTCGAACTCGACCGGCTTCTTGTGCTTGGGGGCGGCGTTGTACTTCTCCACGTCCTCGAGTTCGAGGTGATCGCCGACCTTGTGGCCGCTGTCGCCGGCGTTGGTGACGGTGACGAAGTCGACCACGCGGCCGTCGCGCACCTTGCGATAGGGGCTCTCGATGAAGCCGTACTCGTTGATGCGGGCGAAGCAGGAGAGCGAGGAGATGAGGCCGATGTTGGGCCCTTCGGGGGTCTCGATCGGGCAGATGCGGCCGTAGTGGGTGGGGTGCACGTCGCGCACCTCGAAGCCGGCGCGCTCGCGCGAGAGGCCGCCCGGCCCGAGGGCGGAGAGGCGGCGTTTGTGGGTGATCTCGCTCAGCGGGTTGGTCTGGTCCATGAACTGCGAGAGCTGGCTGGAGCCGAAGAACTCGCGGATGGCGGCCATGACCGGCTTGGCGTTGACCAGGTCGTGCGGCATGGCGGTGGCCATCTCCTGGAAGACGCTCATCTTTTCCTTGATGGCGCGCTCCATGCGCACCAGCCCGATGCGGAACTGGTTCTCGAGCAGCTCGCCCACCGCGCGCACCCGGCGGTTGCCGAGATGATCGATGTCATCCACCGCGCCCTCGCCGCGGCGCAGCTTGAGCAGGTAGCGGATGGTGGCGTAGAAGTCCTCGGGATCGAGGGTGCGCTTGTCGAGCGTGGTGGCGCCGGCGTTGTCGTAGAGCTTGATGTTGAACTTGAGCCGCCCGACGCGGCTGAAATCGTACTTGCGGGCGTCGAAGAACATGCCCTCGAAGAGGGCGCGCGCGGTGTCGAGGGTGGGCGGATCGCCGGGGCGGAGCTTGCGGTAAATCTCGATCAGCGCCTCGTTGCTGGTCTTGACGCCATCCTTGCGCAGGGTGGCGGCGATGATGTTGCCGACGGTATCACGCTCGGGGAAGAACAGGTGCAGCTCGTCCACCCCGGCGGCGGCGAATTTGTCCCAGTCGGCGGGCTTGAGCTCGGCGTTGGCCTCGAGCAGCACCTCGCCGCTCTCGCGGTTCACGATATCCTGCGCGGCGCAGGCGCCTTCCAGATCCACCGCGTCCACCTCAAACTCGCCGATCTTGGCCTTGAGCAGTTCGCGCAGCACCGGCACCCGCAGCTGGCGGCCGGCGTGCACCAACTCCTCGCCCTTGGGCCCGAGGATGCGCTTGGAGAGCTTCTGCCCGAGCAGGTTGCTCTGCTTCTCCGCCTCGCGCGCGGCGTCGAACTGCCAATAGAGCTTGCCGCCGCGCAGCGCCACCCGCTCGACGGAGTAGAAGGTGCGCAGGATCTCCTCGTCGCTGCGCAGCCCGAGGGCGCGCAGGAAGATGCTGGCCAGGAACTTGCGCTTGCGGTCGATGCGGACGTAGAGCAGGTTCTTGGCGTCGAACTCGAACTCCACCCAACTGCCGCGGTAGGGGATGATCTTGCCCAGGAAGTAGGTGCGCTGGTTGGCGGTCTCGAAGAACACGCCGGGCGAGCGGTGCAACTGGCTGACGATGACGCGCTCGGTGCCGTTGATGATGAAGGTGCCGTTGTCGGTCATCAGCGGGATGTCGCCGAAGAAGACCTCCTGCTCCTTGATGTCGCGGATGCTCTTGGTCCCGGTCTCGGGATCCTTGTCGTAGATGGTGAGCCGGATGGTGACCTTGAGCGGAGCGGAGTAGGTCGAGCCCTTGTCCTCACACTCGCCCACGTCGTTCTTCAGCTGCAGCCCGACCGGGTCGCCGCACTTGTTGCAGAAGGTGACCACGTTGGCGTTGTAGGTGCCGCAATGGCGGCACAGGATCTCGCCGGCGTGGAAGGGGTTGGTGATGATGGTGGCGCCGCAACTGCGGCAGGTGGAGCGCAGGTGGTGCAGGCCGCGCAGGTTGCCGCACTTGCATTCCCAGTTGCCGATGGCGTAGTCGACGAAGTCGAGCTGGCTGACACCGCGGAAGTCGGTGATGGGAAAGACGGAATTGAACACCGACTGCAGGCCGCCGTCCTCACGCTCGCCGGGCAGCAGATCCATCTGCAGGAAGCGCTCGTAGGACTGGCGCTGGACTTCAATCAGATTGGGGATCTGGATGGCGGTGGGAATCTTGGCAAAATCCTGGCGGGACGGGGTTCCATCCTGAGGCATGGGCATGATCAACTCCTGACGGGGCGGCAATGCGGACAAGCGGACGGGGGCGCGAGCGCGCCGCAGCGCGCCCGCGTCCCCCCTCCGCACTGGTAGGCGGTGGACGCGGCTACTTCACCTCGACGGTGGCGCCGGCGTCGGCGAACTTCTTACGGATGGATTCGGACTCCTCCTTGCTGACGCCCTCCTTCACCGTCTTCGGCGCACCGTCCACCAAGTCCTTGGCTTCCTTCAGCCCCAGGCTGGTGACCTCGCGGACCACCTTGATGACGTTGATCTTGTTGGCGCCCACGGCGGTGAGCGTGACCGTGAACTCGGTCTTCTCCTCCGCGGGCGCGGCACCGGCCGCGGGCCCGCCGCCGGCGACCATGACCGGCGCGGCTGCGGCCGCCGAGACCCCGAGCTCCTCTTCGAGCCGTTTGACCAGCTGGGAAGCTTCCAGCAGGGTGAGGCCCTTGATCGAATCCACCAACGTTTGCAAATCTGCCATTCCGTATCTCCTATGCGTGCGTTACTGGGCGAATTTTTTTGCTTGTACGGCCTGATCCAAAACCACGGCGGTGTCGCGGCCCACGGCCGCCAACGTCGTCACTAGGCGCTGCGCCGGGGCCTGCATCAAAAACAGCAGCTTGGCGTAGAGCTCCGGCTTGGAGGGGGTGGCCGCGAGCTGGGCCAGGTCCGCCGCGGAGATCGCGGCGCCCTCCACCACGCCCGCGCGCAGCTGGAGCGCGGGGTTGTCCTTGGCATACTTCTGCAGCGCCTGGGCCAGCGCCACCGCGTCGCCGGAGGTATAGGCGAGGGCGGTGACCCCCTTCAGCCCGGCGAGCACCGGAGCGGCGGGGGTGCCGGCGGCGGCGCGCTGGGCGAGGGTGTTCTTGATCACGCGGAAGCGGCCGCCGGCCTGGCGGAGCTGCTTGCGCAGCTCGAAATCCTGCGCCACGGTGAGCCCGGCGAAGCCGGTGACGATGACCGTGGTCGCCTGGCGCAGCTCCTGCTGCAGCCAATCAATGCGGCCCTGTTTCTGCTGTTTGGTCAATGCCATAGGGTTATGCCTTCGCCGCCGCCTCCATCGCCGCCGTATCCAGCGCGATGCCCGGCCCCATGGTGGAGCTGAGGGTCACGCCGCGCAGGTACTTGCCCTTGGCCGCCGCCGGCTTGGCGCGCACCACGCTGTGCAGCAGCGCCTGCGCGTTCTCGACCAGGCGCTCCGGCGGAAACGAGAGCTTGCCCACGGCGGCGTGGATTAGCCCCTGCTTGTCGGTGCGGAACTCGATCTTGCCGGCCTTGATCTCCACCACCGCCTTGGCCAGATCGAAGGTGACCGTGCCGGTCTTGGGGTTGGGCATGAGCCCGCGCGGGCCGAGCACTTTGCCCAGCTTGCCCACCGCGCGCATCATGTCGGGCGTGGCGATGACGGCGTCATAGTCCACCCACCCCTCCTTTTGAATCCGGTCCACCATCTCCTCGCCGCCGACGAAGTCGGCGCCCGCGGCCTGGGCTTCGGCCTGCTTGTCGCCGCCGGCAATCACCAGCACGCGCTTGCTCTTGCCCAGGCCGTGGGGCAACACCACGGTGCCGCGCACCATCTGGTCGGCGTGGCGCGGGTCCACGCCCAAACGGATGTTGAGCGCCACGGTTTCGTCGAACTTGACGTACTTCACCTTCTGCAGCAGCGGCACCGCCTCGGCCAGCGCGTAAGGCCGCGCCTCCACCTGCTTGCGTGCCGCCTCGATCTTTTTGCCCGACTGCGCCATAACGTTGACGTCCTCTCTCAACCGATCTCGATGCCCATGCTGCGGGCGGTGCCGGAAATGCTGCGGATGGCGGCCGCCAGCGAGGCCGCGTTCAGATCGGGGGCCTTGGTGCGGGCGATCTCCTCGATCTGCCGGGCGGTGACCTTGCCCACCTTGTCCTTGTTGGGCTCCTTGGATCCCTTGGCGATGCCCGCCGCGCGTTTCAGCAGGTCGGCGGCGGGCGGGGTCTTGGTGATGAAGGTGAAGGAACGGTCGCTGAAGATGGTGATCACCACCGGCACGCTCATGCCCTCCAACTCCTTGACCGAGGTGCGCGCGTTGAACGCCTTGCAAAACTCCATCAGATTGAGCCCGTGAGGGCCGAGCGCGGTGCCCACCGGGGGCGCCGGCGTCGCCTTGCCCGCCGGAATCTGCAGCTTCACTTCCGCCTGTACCTTTTTCGCCATGGCTTGCTATGCCTTCTCCACCTGGGAAAACTCCAACTCGACCGGCGTCTGCCGGCCAAAGATGGTGACCATCACCTTCAGCGTCTCGCGTTCGTCGTTGACCTCATCCACCACGCCGGTAAAGGTCGCGAAGGGGCCGTCGGTGATCTTCACCATTTCGTTCTTGTCGAACTTCACCTGCAGACGGGGATGCTCGCCGCCGGTTTCCACCCGGTGCAGGATCTGGGCGATCTCCTCGTCGGTAAGCGGGGTGGGGGTCTGGCCGCTGCCCACGAAGCCGGCCACGCGCGGCGTGTCCTTGATCACGTGCCAGACCTCGTCGTCCACCTTGTTGTTCTCCGTCGCCAGCTCCACCAGCACGTAGCCGGGATAGAACAGGCGGGTGGACTGCACCTTCTTGCCGCCGCGGTGCTCGATGACTTCCTCGGTGGGGATGAGAACCTGGCCGATCTTCCCGCCGAGGCCGAAAGCCTCGATCCGCCCTTTCAGGCTCTCCGCCACCTTGCGCTCGAAGCCGGAATAGGCGTGGATGATGTACCAGTGTTTCTCGGCCATGACCGTATCCATCACTAATGACTGAAGTGGATGATGATGCCGTTCATCGCCCACGTCAAAAACATATCCACCACGTAAAAGAAAGCCCCGAAGATGGCGACCGTGACCAGCACCACCACGGTCGTGCCTTGCACCTCTTTCCAGCTCGGCGCGGTGACCTTCTTCATCTCCGAGCGGACGTCGGTGTAAAAGCTTTTCAGCCGGGCGGACAGGTCTTTGACCTTGCCCCGACCCTCGGAGTTGTGTTCGGTTGCTGCGCTCACTGCCATAGGCCGCTCAAACGTTTCCTTGTGCCGCTCAGAACTTTGGCAGGGGTAGAGGGATTCGAACCCCCACATTCGGTTTTGGAGACCGACGGTCTAGCCGTTGAACCTATACCCCTGCACCGCACTGCCTACTTCGTCTCCTTGTGCGCGGTATGCTTCCGGCACTTCGGGCAGTACTTCTTGAACTCCAGCCGGTCGGTGGTGGTCTTGCGATTCTTGGTGGTCGAGTAGTTGCGGTGTTTGCAATCCGGACACTGCAACGTGACGATCTCGCGCATACGATGGCCTCCTTCCGGCTACTGCAAAATCTCGCTGATGGTGCCGGCGCCGACGGTGCGGCCGCCCTCGCGGATGGCGAAGCGCAGGCCCTTCTCCATGGCCACCGGGGTGATCAGCTCGACGGTCAGGGCGACGTTGTCGCCCGGCATCACCATCTC
>DAIDIF010000082.1 GCA_027451805.1 Acidobacteriota bacterium | reverse complement strand
GTTTTCGCCATAGTTGTCGCGATAATAGCGATCCGGAATGCGGTAGCCGCGGTATCCACCGCGCTGATTCCAATTGCGGTTGGTAAATGAACCGCTGGCGCGGTGATCGCGCCAAGCGGACCGCTGTTCGCTTTGCTGGCGGCGGCGCTGTGGCTCCGAGAGCCGGAGCTGCACGTGCGCAGCCGGCTGCGCACGTTGGCGCATATTTTGGCTCTGGCCCTGCCGCATCGCGCGCTGCTGGTTCGCCGGGCGGGCGGGCCGCGTCCGTGAAGCCGGCGCTCGCCTCGCCTGCGGCTGTGCCCGCTGCGGCTGCGCCCGCCGCGGCTGCGCCGACCGTTGCTGCTGCGGCTGACCAACCTGCGACCGGCCTCGCTCCGCCTTCCGAGCGGCTTGGCCGCTCCCTCTCGACTGCTGCTTGGGGGGCTTGACCTTTTGTTCCTGCTGCTGCTGTTGGAATGCGGATCGCGGTTGCGTCAAGCCAACTTGGACCAGCGCTGCGCCGAGTACCGCCAGCAGCGATGCCGTGCCGAACATGCCAAAGCGGCTCATTGAAAATACCTCAACTCACAGCGTGGGCGCATTCCCCAAGAGCCGCTGCATCGCTTTAGACACTACGGCTGGATTTACTCTAACGCTCGCCGGGCAGGCGGGTCACCAGGCATTGGCCGTTGATCAGGGGAAAGGGGGCTTCGGGCCGGCCGCGAAAAAAGCTGTCCACGGCGGCGCGCGCACCCGGACAGGAGGGCAGCCCGTAGTCGTCAAAGATCATCATGCCGCCGGGCACCAGCCGCGGATAGATGAATTCGCAGCAGTCGAGGATCGGTTGATAGAGGTCAACATCGACGTGGGCGTAGCGGATGGCGGCGGACTCAAGCCCGGCAAAGGTGGCGGGAATCCATCCGGCCCGGAAATCGATCCAGTCCTCAGGCCCGACCGTCGCGCGCACCTTCTCCAGGCTGGTGTCGGCGAAATCGCCGCCCTGATGAAGGTCCAGCCCGCAGGTCGTCTGCGGCAGACCGGCGAAGCTGTCGAACAGGCGCAGCGTCGCCGGCGGCGCGTCCCGTTCGCGCGCCGACTCCTGCATCAACCGCTTGACCAGCGTGGCCGAGCCCCCCTGATACACCCCGGTTTCCCATACCTCGCCGGGCAGCTCCCGGGTCTGCCGGTAGGCGCAGATGAGCGTCCAGGCGCGGTCGGCGTCCACCAGCGTCTTCACGCCGCATTCCTGCATGCGCAGCACCATGGCGCGAATGTGCGGGTCGGTGAGCCACGGCGAGTAGGTGGCCCAACCGCGCGCGTACGGTTGATAGAGCAGGTTGTCCGGGAGCGGTTTATCGGGCCACCGCACCTGGGTGGTGAGCACGCCCAGCTCGCCCAGCTCGCGCATGATCTGGGCGACGTTATCCACGGTGATTAGCCGGCTCATCCTGGTAATCTAGGTGGCTCGGCGCCGATTCGCAAGGTCACGAATCAGGTTCGGCACCCTCAGCGCGCGGGCTTCCAGGTGTTGAGGAACGCGATCAGGGCTTGCGGGCCCAGGGCGCGGGCGGCCTGGAAGGCGCCGTCGCTGGAGCTGGCCAGCACCTTGCCGGAGCTGTCGAGCACGGCCAGCATGGGCACGCCCTGCATGATGGAGAGATGGTAGCGCCGCACGATGGCGAGGTTGTAGTTGAACTCGCCGACGTCGACGTTCACCAGCACGTAATCGGCGCGCAGCAGCGGGGCCAAATCGGAGCGGCGGAAGGCCAGATCGAGCACGTGGCAGTCGTAGCACCAGTTGCCGCCGAAATCGAGCAGGACGCGCTTGTGCTCGCGCTTCGCCGAGCGCAGCGCGGCCGCGATTTGCGCCCCGGCGTCGGCGGATTTGGCGTAGATGTCGCCCTGGAGCGAGAGCGGCTGCTTGAGCCGCATCAGATCGCTGCGGCCGCCGCCGACGATGCGCCAGCCCGCCGGCTGCCGCATCCAGGTCTGCTGCACAAACAGGTAAAAACTCTTCGGACCGCGCGGGCTGCGATAGTGGATGCCGGCCTCGAAGCCGAGTTGGCGCAAGTTTGGGCCCACGGCGCGGTCGGCGATCAGGGCGATGCCCAGGCGCGTCAGGCCGGCTTTCTTCCATGCCGCCCAGAAGCCGGCCTCGCGCGCGGTGGCGGTGAATACGCCGGTGGAGACGAGGAACTGCGGCGGCGGCGCGGTGGAGTAGCAGGCCGCGATCGCCGCCGCGTCGCCCGCCCGCACCGCCGCCAGCCAGCGGGCAAAGGGCGGAAACGGCGCCTGGGCCGCGAGCCCGGCGGCGGCCAGGGCTAGGAGGACGACGGCGCGGACAATTCCGCCGGGGCGCATGCGCCATGATGGCGCGAACGGCGGCGGCGGCGCAAGGCAAACGCGGCGGCGCGGCCGCGCCAGGTGCGGTTGAGGGCGCGCAGGCGGGCCAGTTCGCGGAAGTGCGGCGTCCAGTCGGCTTTGGCGGCATCGTCGGCGCCCAAAAAGTCGAATTCGCGCAACCCCTGGGCATGCGCCCAGCGCAGGGTGAGCCATTGCAAGAGCTGGCCGGGGCTGAATTGGCGCGAGCCCGGGGCCTCGTCATAGCCGACCTTGATGCCGGCCATGGCGCCGGCGTAGACCGTATTGAGGCCAAAGGCGAGCAAGCGGCGGTCGAGCCGCAGCAGGGCGAGGCGCAACGTACCGGCGGCGGCCAGGCGCGGCACCAGGGCGCGGTACATGGCCGCCTTGGCGGGCAAGCTCAGCATGGCGGTGCCGGCGCGGCCTTTCCAGCCGGCGGCCTCCAAGCGCAGGCAGGCTTCGAAGTGCACGGCGGCGGGCTCGGGCGCGGTGACCAGTTCGAACTCCAGGCAGCCCCGGCGGCGGAGGGCGCGCTCCTTGCGCGTCAGTTCGGCGATGAGCGCGGGGTTGGCCGCGGCGGCGACGCGCGCCCCCGGGCCCTGCAGCGGGAGATAGCGTTGGCGCACCGGCGCCGCACATTCGGCGCTCAGGCCGGCGCCGCGCAGCGCCTGCGCCAGAGTGTGCGCCTGCGGCAGCAGGAGGCGGTCGAGTTCGAGCCAGTCCCAGTCGCGACGGCAGGCGAGAGCGGAGACCAAGGCCGGCCCGACCTGCACCAGTTCGTCCGCGGCGCAGCGCAGCGCACAGCGCAGGCTGCTGCCGCCCGCCGCCCGGAGGCAGCGCAGGCCGCGCCGGCGCTCGCGCAACAGCGGCAGCGGCACGCCCCACGGCGGCACGTGCAGGGCAAACCGGCGGCCGGGATGGCCCAGATGCTCCCACCAGGTGTCGAGCCAGAGGTCGGACATCCAGGGCTCCGGCGTGAAGGGATCAGCCCGGTACGGCGCCGCGGTTGATGACATGCGGGCTTGGGACGCCCGGCGGCAGGACTGCGTTGCCGGACGCGGCCGGAGCGGCCCGCGTGGCCATCCCATTTTGGGCGGGCTCAGACCTGGAGCACGTCGCCGTTGCGGGCCGCCAGCCAATACAGCACCGGGTTGATGTACAGGCCGAGGATAATGCGCGAGATCATGCCCGCGACGATGACGATGGCGAAGGGGCGCTGGGTGTCGCTGCCGATGCCATGCGAGAGCGCGGCGGGCAGCAGGCCGATGCAGGCCACCAGGCCGGTGATCAGGATGGGGCGCAGGCGGAGCACGGAGGCCTCGACGGTGGCCTCCTCGATGCCCTGGCCCTGCAGGCGGAGCTTGTTGATGTAGGAGACCAGAATCACGGCGGTCTCCACCGAAACCCCGGTGAGCGCCAGTAAGCCGAGCACGGAGGAGACGCTGAACGGGGTGTGGCTCAGCCACAGCGCCAGCAAGGCGCCCTCCGGCACCGAGAGGATCACGCCCAGGGCGATGATCACCGGAAACTTCACGTTGCCGTAGAGCGCGAACAGGATCATGAAGATCAGCACGATCACCAGCGGCCCGACGACGGAGAGCTGTTTGCGCGCCGCCAGGAACTCGCTGTACTCGCCGCCCCAGGTGAGGTGGTAGCCGAAGGGCAGGTGGATGCGCTTGTTGACGGCGGCCTGGCCGGCCTGCACCGCGTGCTCCAGGTCGCGGCCGACGATGCTGTACTGCACCCCGATGTAGCGCTGATTGTTCTCGCGGTAGATGAAGGCCGGGCTGTCCTGCTCGGTGACGGTGGCGAGCGCGCTCACCGGGATCTGCTGGCCGCCGGGGGTGCCGACCAGCAGGCTGGCGATGGCGCTCCGGCTGCGGCGGTATTGCGGCTGCATGCGCACCACCAGGTCGAACAGCCGCTCGCCCTGGATCACCTGGGTGGCGGGATCGCCACCCACGCCGGCCTCGACCACCGCCTCCACGTCGGCGGCGTTGACGCCGTAGCGCGCCAGCGCCTGGCGATTGACCTGGACCACGATGCTGGGCTGGCCCAGCTCGCGCACCACGGTGAGCTCGGTGAAACCGGGCACCTTGGCGAGGGTGTCGCGCACCTGGAGCGCGAGCGTCTGCAGCTCGTTGAGGTTATTGCCGTAGACCTTCACCGCGAGCGCGCTCTTGAGCCCGGTGAGGGCCTCGTCCACGGCGTCCTCGGCAGGCTGGGTGAAGTTGAAGATGATGCCGGGATAGGCGGACAGGCGCTGGCGCAGGCTGGCCACCAACGCCGCCTTGGTGTGGGCGGAGCTCTTCTGCCAAGTGGGGTCGTTGTAGGGGCGCAGGCCGACGTAAAACTCGCAGTTGAAGAAGCCGGTGGAGTCGGTGCCGTCGTCCGGCCGGCCGAGCTCGCTGCCCACGTCGGTGACCTGGGGATAGGACATCAGCACGTCGCGGATCTGGGGCGCGATCTTCGAGGCCTCCTTGAAGGAGATGGTGTAGGGCATCGTGGCCCGCACCCAGAGGGCGCCCTCGTCAAGGTGGGGCATGAACTCGCCGCCGATGCGGGGCGCGAGCAGCAGCGAGGCGGCGAACACCACCGCCGTGCCGGCGGTGACCACCCAGGGATGGCGCAGGCACCAGCGCACCTGGCCGCGGTACCAGCGCTTCATCCACTCCAGCGGGCGGTTGACCGTGGCCTTGATGCCGTTCTTGAACCAGTAGGAGCTCAGCACCGGCACCACGGTGAGGGTGATGATCAGCGAGCCCAGCAGGGCGAAGCCCATGGTGTCGGCCATGGGGCGGAAGAGCTTGCCGCTGGGGCCGGAGAGGGCGTAGATCGGCAGGTAGGCGGCGATCATCACCGCGACGGAGTAAAAGATGGGCCGGTCCACGTCCTTGGCCGCCAGCGGGATCAGCTCGAGGATGTTGATCGCCTGGCCCTGGCGCTCCTCGAGTTCGCGGTAGATGTTCTCCATCATCACCACGGTGCCGTCAATGATGATGCCGAAGTCGATGGCGCCAATGGAGAGCAGGTTGGCCTCGATGCCGTTGGCGTGGAGGAAGACGAAGCTGAACAGCAGCGCCAGCGGGATGGTGAGCGCCACGATGACGGCGGCGCGGATGCTGACCAGCAGCAGAATCAGCACCAGCAGCACCAGGATCATGCCGCGCAGCAGGTTGCCCTCGACGGTGGTGGTGGTGAGCTGGACCAGTCCGGTGCGGTCGTAATAGGGATGAATCTTGACGTCGGGCGGGAGCTCCCGGTTCAGCTCGGCGGTCTTGGCCTCCACCGCCTTCAGCACCTGCTGCGTCTTGGCGCCGGTGAGCATCAGGATCACGCCCTCGACCGCGTCGTTGTTGTGGTTGAAGCCGAACTCGCCCAGGCGCGGGGCGTGGCCAATGACCACCTGCGCGACGTCGTGCACGAACACCGGGGCGCCGTTGTTGCTGCCGACCACGATGTCGCCGATGTCCTTGCGATCGCGCACCAGCCCGAGGGCGCGCACATAGTAGAACTGGCCGCCCTGGGAGTAGAAGCCGCCGCCGGTGTTGGCGTTGTTGGCGGCGATGGCCGCCATCACCTGGGGCACGGTGAGGTGATAGTTGTAGAGCTTGTTGGGATTGAGCAGCACCTGGTACTGCATCACGGTGCCGCCGAAGCCGCTGTCGTCGGCCACGCCCGGGACCGACTTATAGGCGCGCTCCAGCGTCCAGTCCTCGATCGTCTTCAACTGCTGCGGGGTGCGGTCGGGGCTCTCCAGCACGTAGCGGTAGATCAGGCCGCTGGGGCTGGAGAGGGGCGAGAGCGAGGGCGCCACGCCGCCGGGCAGGGTGGCGTCGGCGAAGCGCTGGAAGATCTGCTCGCGGTCGAAGTAGACGTCGCTGGAGCCCTGGAAGGTGAGGGTGATGTCGCTCAGGCCGTAGAGCGAGATCGAGCGCATGTAGACCAGCCCGGGGGTGCCGTTGATCGCCAGCTCCAGCGGCAGCGTGATCAGCCGCTCGACCTCGAGCGTGCTGTGGCCGGGCCACTGGGTGATGACCTCGACGAACGGGGGCGAGAGGTCGGGGTAGGCGTCCACCGGCATGCGCTGGAAGGAGATCGCGCCCGACACGATCAGCAGCACGGTGAGCATCAGCACCATGAAGCGCTGCCGCAAGGCGTATTGAACGATGCGGTTGATCATTTGTTAGGCGCGGGCCCCCGCGCGGCTGCCGCAGCGCGGCGTTGGCGGCCATGTGCGACCGCGCCGCGCGGCCCGCTTATGCTCGCCGAAGCGCACGAGAGCGAGGCCGGACGGGGTTGGGACGGCGGGTGTCATTGGAAGGAACTGGCGAACTGCAGGAAGAGACTGCCGTCGGCCACCACGGGCACGCCCGCCGCAAGCCCGGTGACGACCTGGGTATAGCCACCGCGCGTCGGGCCGATGGTCACCTGGCGGCGCGCGAACTGGTTGGGCGCGCCCGCCTGGACGTAGACGAAGGGGAAGTTGTCGCTGTCGCGCAGGATGGCGGCGTTGGGCACGATGACGATGTTGCGCAACTGCCCGGCGGTGACGACGGCGGTGACGTACATCTGCTTCTTCAGCGCCCCGCCCGGATTGCGGGTCTCGATCCGCGCCTGCAGCGTGCGCGTCACCGGGTCGAGCGCCGGACTCAGGTACTGGATGCGGCCGTAAAACGGATGCGGATAGGCGTCGGTGTCGATCATGGCCGGATCGCCGACATGGACATGGGCCAAATCGCGCTGATACACGTTGGCCAGCACCCACACCGTGCTCATGTTGCTGATCACAAAGCACTGGGTGGCGCTGGCCTGCACCAGTTGCCCGGGCGCGACGCTGCGCTCGACCACCTCGCCGGCGATCGGGGCCGGGAGCGGGATGAGCGCGTTGGGCGTCGCCGCCACGGCGGCGGCGGGGCTGGCGAAGCCGAGGATGCGCAGCGACTGCTCGGCCGCCTCCAGGTCGGCCTGGGCCTGGTTGCGCGCGGACTGGGCCGCCTGCAGGTCGGCCTGCGCGAGGGCGTGGTGCTCGTACAGATCCTGGTCGCGGCGGTAGGTCTTCTGCGCCAGACCCAGCGCATCCCGCGCCTTGAGGTAGGCATCGCGGTCCTGGGCGAAATCGGGACTGGCGATCTCGAGCAGCGGCTGGCCGGCGCGCACCTCGTCGCCGGGCTGCACCAGGATGCGCGCCACCGGCCCGCTCACCGGGCTGAGCACCGGGGTGGTGGCGAACTGGTTGTAGTCCACGTTGCCGGTGAGGCGCAGCAGCCGCGGCCAGGTGGCGCGTTGCGCCTGCACCACCTGCACGTGGCCCATCTGCCGCAGCGGCACCGTGACCAGGGCGGCATCGGGCGCGACCGCGCCGGCGTAGCCGGTGGCCGCCGCCTGCGCCGCCTGCGAGCGGTTGCAGGCGCCCAGCGCCAGCGCCAGCAGCGCCGCCCCGGCCACCGCCGCGAGGGCGCGGGGCGCCGCTCCGGCATATGCGGGCCGCGCGGCGTCGCCGCGCCCGGGCCCGCGCCCAGAAGATGCCGTGTTCATGGCAAGGTCCTCGATCCCACCGCTTCCTTCAACTGCTCGATCGCCAGCATGTAGGCGGCCAGCGCCTGCCGATAGCCGAGTTCGGTGGAGCGGTAGGTGCGCTCGGCGTCGAGCAAATTGAGCAGGCTGGTCGCTCCGCGGCCGTAGGAGTACTGGCGGATGGCGAGCGCCTGTTGCGCTTCGGCGCGGTATCCCGAAGTGTAGAGCTTCACCACCTGGGCGCCCTGGCGCACCGCCTCGTAGGCGGTGCGCACGTCGCTCAGCACCTGTTGCCGCGCCTGCTGCGCCTGATCCTGCGCCTGGGTCTCGGCGGCGGCGGTGCGCGCGATCTCGCCCTGGTTGCGGTCGAAGATCGGAATCTCGATGCTGAACAGGAACCCCATCTCACTCAGGCCGGCGGTGTGGATGTACTGCGCCGTGGTGGTGAGGTCGCGCTTGCCATCCGCCTGCGCCAGCCGGTACTGGCTCTGGGCGGCGGTGATGGACTGCTGCGCCGCCATCAGGTCGGGGCGGCGCTTGAGCGCGAGCAGTTGCATATCCTCGAGGTTGCCGCGCAGCGGCTGAAAGGCAAGGCTGCCGGCGACGCCGAAGTTGCGCGGCACGCCGCTGAAGCCGATCGCCTGGCGCAAGGCGGTCAGCTCCTGCGCCAGCGCCAGCCGGTCGGCCGAGACCGTGGCCTGGAACTGCAGCGTCTGCAGCTTGATGGTGTCGAGGTCGCCCTCGCTGATGGCGCCGGCGCGGTACTGGGCTTGGCTCAGGTTGACCGTATTCTGCCAGCTCGCCAGATCCTGCTGGGCGAAGGCGAGGCTGGATTGGGCCAGCAGCGCGCCGATGAACGGCTGCGCCACGGCGAAGGCCAGGCCGCGGCCGGCGTCCTGGACCTGGGAACGCACCACGGTGGTGATGTCGTGCGCCGCCCGGATGCGCGCCCGGCGCTTGCCGCCGCGTTCCCAGGTGTAGCTGACGCTGCCGTCGAATTCAGAGCTGGTATTGAGGAAGGAGTGGTTCAGTTTGTCGGGCTCGAAAACCGGCAGGTAGAGCCCGTCCCAGTTGAGCACCGGATTGGGGCGCAGCGCGGCGGTGATCTGATTGGCCCGGCTCTGCGGCACCTGCGAGCGCACCGCCGCCATGGCCGGCGAGTGTGCCAGCGCCAGCTGGATGGCCTGGTCGAGGGTGATCCGCGTCGCTGGCACGGGCGCGGGCGCAGTCTGCGCCCACGCCATGGCGCTCATGGCTGCGAGCGCCAAGCCCCAGCCTCTTAGGCCGAATTTGTACATGCGTTGACCGGTTCCAACCCCTGCTCCTGGAGCAGGATACGGGCTTGGGACGGTACCCGGCGGGCACCGGTTACAAAAAAAGGGCGTCAGTGGGTGGCGGCGGGGGCGACGGCCTGAAACTTGGCCAGCTTGGCCACGATGCGGCCCGCCACCCAGTGCGGATCCCACCACTCCAGCGGGTTCACCTGCACGCCGTCAATCAGCATGCTGACGTGGAGGTGGTCGCCGCCGGCGAGACCGGTCGAGTCGGTGTGCGCAATGATCTGCCCCTTGGCCACCATCTGCCCGGGCTTGACCTCGAAATCGTTCAAGTGGGCGTAGAGCGACATCAGGCCGTAGCCGTGATCGATCAGGATGCAATTGCCGTAAATGCCGAAGTACTTGGTCCAGATGACACGGCCGGCATTGCCGGCCGGCACCGGGGCGTGGCGGATCGAGGCGAGATCGTAGCCGAGATGATCCTCCTGGTCCACGACCTTGCCGTCGTAGACATAGGAGCGGTGGTCGGCGAAGCGGGCCTCGACCATGGCGTGATCGAGTTGAACGAAAACGCCGTGCCAGAACATGTGGGGCTGGGTCAGCTTGGCCGCCTGCACCAGGTCCGCTTCGTCGGTGCGGCGCAGGGTACGGTTGACCAGCAGGAAGTTCTGCAGCGGGTTGTGCTGATCTTGGATGGAGGGGGTATTGGCGATGATCGGCATGACCACGCGCGCGATGAAGCTGTCGGTAATGGTCATGGGGCGGGAACGGAAGGTCTGGGGAAAGATCTTCACCGGCAGGCTGGCGGTGGCGGTATTGCCGGCGGCGTCGCTGGCCTGGAGCACGGGCGGCTGGGCGACCGGGGCGTTATAGGGGAACGCGAAGAAGGCGAACATGGTGACGCCGGCGCCGCCGGGGGCGGCGTGGGGCAGGGGATAGCCGGGGAAGAAGTCGCCCGCCACCTCGACGCCGGACTTCACCGCATTGCTGGAAACGTGGTAGACGGCCACCGCCGAGCCGCCCTGGTTGAGGTAAACGCGCGAGGTCATGGCGTAGACCGAGGGCGGCTGGGAGCTAATCGTCACCGCCTGCCGGAAGGCGGCCTGGGCGCCGCGCAGATTGGCGGCGCGCGCGGTCACGACCAGTTCGGCGGCGCCATCCTTGAGCTCGGGGTGGTCGGCGCGGCCGGCCTGGAACAGGAAGTGCGCCACCGCGGGCGCGCCGCCGGTGGTGAACCAGTGGCGGGGCGAGAAGGTCCGCCGGCCGAGCGCGATGGTCTTGCCGGCCTGCACGTAGTGCGCCTCGACCGAGGCCACGCCGGCGCCGGCGCGGATGCTGAAGCTGACCAGCTTGCGCGTGCCGATGGCGGCGGGCGCATCCAGCGCGGTGATGACGGGGGCGCCGCCGCGGAACCAGGCGAAGGCGAGCACGGCGGCGGCGCCAAGAACCAGCAGGAGGAGGAAGTTGCGGAGACGGGCGGTGGGTTGGGAGTCAAGGCTGGGCACAAATGTATCCTGTCGTGCGGAAGTAACGGCGGCGCTGCTGACGCATTATACCGCGGCCATTTCCGGCCCTGGCCGGCCGGCGCGGCGCCGGCGCGCGTCATCGCCGCCGGCGGCGGCCAGGGCCGCGGGCGCGCCCTGCTCCACCAGGCGGCCGCCGCTGACCACGAAGATGCGGTCGCTGGGCAGCAGCGACGCCAGCCGGTGCGAGATCACCAGCGCGGTGCGGCCGCGCAGCAGCTCGCGCAGCGCGGCGTGCAGCGCCGCCTCGCCGGCGGGGTCGAGATGGGCGGTGGCCTCGTCCAGGATGAGGATGCGCGGGTCGCGCAGCAGGGCGCGGGCGATCGCCAGGCGCTGGCGCTCGCCGCCGGAAAGCCGCGCCCCGCGCTCGCCCAGGCGCGTCTTGAGGCCCTGGGGCAGCCGCGCCACGAACTCCTCCGCCTGAGCCGCGCGCAGCGCGGCGCGCACCCGCGCCGCGGTCACCGTCCGGGGATCGGGGCAGCCGTAGGCGAGGTTGTCGGCGATGGTGCCCTGCAGCAGGAACGGCTCCTGCAGCACGACCGCCATCTGCCGCCGCAGCGCCGCCGGCGCGAGGGTGCGCAGGTCGCGCCCATCCACCAGGACGCGCCCGGCGTCGGGGTCGTAAAAGCGCAGCACCAGATCCACCAGCGTGGTCTTGCCGCCGCCGCTGGGCCCGACCAGCGACACCGTCTCGCCCGCCGCGATGCAAAACGAAACGCCGTCCAGGGCCGGGGGCGCGGGCAGCGGGGCGGCGCCGGGCGCGGGCGGATAGGCGAAGCGGACCTGCTCGAAGACGATCTCGCCGCGCAGGCGCGGCAGCGATGGCGGGGTTCGCCATGTTGCCGGCGCCGCCGGCGCCGGCGCGGCGTCCTGCCCACTTTCGGCGGCCAGAAAATCCAGCACCGCGCCGGTGGCGACCCCGTGCCGCACCACCGCGCCGTAGGTGCCGGCGAGGCCGGCCAGCGGCCCGTAGAGCAGCGCCGCATAGGTGGTGGCCGCCACCCAGGCGCCCGGGGTGATGGCGCCGCGCAACGCCAGCGCCAGGCCGTAGCCGGCCACGCCCAGGCGGCCGGCGAGCGCGAGCAGGCTTTTGAGCTGGCCGAAGCCCTCCTCCACCCAAACCAGCTTCCACAGGCGGCGGAAGATGCCCCGCGCCTGGCGGCGGTATTCCTCCACTTCGCGCTCTTCGCCGGCCACCGACTTGACCGTCTTGATGCCGCCCAGCACCTCGGTCACCCGGCTGTAGAGCCGGCTCCAACCCTCCTGCACCGCCGCTTCGTGCCGCGCCAGGCGTTGCGCCCCGCGCAGCGTGGCCCACAGAAACAGCGGCATCGGCGCCAGCGCCACCCAGCCCAGGCGCGGCGACAGCGTGAACAGCAGCCCCAGCATCAGCGCCAGATGCATGAGGTTGGGGGCGAGCGACTGCAGCAGCTCGCCGACCAGCTCGCCCAGCGCCCCGACGCCGCGATCCACGCGGGTCAGCAGGTAGCCGGTGCCGCTCTGCTGGTGAAAGCCCAGCGGTTGGGCGTACACCTGGCGCAATACGCGCGCCGCCAGGTCGAAGCTGGAGGCGAAGCGCACGCGGTTGACCACCACGGTCTGCGCGGTCTGCAGTCCGCGCTGCGCCGCCAGCGCCGCCCCCAACAGGGCCAGCGCCCCCAGGCCGCGCGCCAGCCCGGCCGGCGCC